>NZ_DATMLH010000237.1:0-31105 GCF_035570115.1 Mycobacterium sp. | reverse complement strand
TGTCGGTAAGACCGAGCTGTCCAAGGCGCTGGCCAACTTCCTGTTCGGCGACGACGACGCGCTCATCCAGATCGACATGGGCGAGTTCCACGACCGGTTCACTGCGTCGCGCTTGTTCGGTGCCCCTCCGGGATACGTCGGCTACGAGGAGGGCGGCCAGCTCACCGAGAAGGTGCGGCGCAAGCCGTTCAGCGTGGTGCTCTTCGACGAGATCGAGAAGGCGCATCAGGAGATCTACAACAGCCTGTTGCAGGTGCTCGAGGACGGCCGGCTGACCGACGGGCAGGGCCGCACGGTGGACTTCAAGAACACCGTGTTGATCTTCACGTCCAACCTCGGCACGGCCGACATCTCCAAAGCGGTCGGCCTGGGCTTCACCCAGGGCGGTGGGGACAACGATTACGAGCGGATGAAGCAGAAGGTCAACGACGAGTTGAAGAAGCACTTCCGCCCGGAGTTCCTCAACCGCATCGACGACATCATCGTCTTCCACCAGCTGACTCGCGACGAGATCATCCGGATGGTCGACCTGATGATCGGCAGGGTCGAAAAGCAGCTCAAGGGCAAAGACATGGCGATGAAGCTCACCGACAAAGCCAAGTCATTGCTGGCCAAGCGTGGCTTCGACCCGGTGCTGGGCGCTCGTCCGCTGCGACGCACCATCCAGCGGGAGATCGAGGACCAGCTGTCCGAGAAGATCTTGTTCGAGGAGGTCGGTCCCGGTCAGATCGTCACCGTCGACGTGGACAACTGGGACGGCGAGGGTGCCGGAGAGGGCGCGGTGTTCACCTTCACCGGAGCCCGTAAGCCTGCCGAGCCCACCGAGCCGGATCTGGCCAAGGCCGGGGCGCACGCCGCCGGCACCCCGGGGACGCCCACGCAATAACGGCAAACGAAAAGGGCGGCCACTGACGCGGTGGCCGCCCTTTCTCGTACCCGGGCGTGCTAATCCTCCCCCGGATTAGCTGGCTGGTAGCGGGCTTCGACCTTGGCCAGCTTCCAATAAGCGACCGCCCCGGTCCAGGTGACGGCGAACAGGACCACGATCGCCAGGCCGGCGTTGTTGAGGTCGATGCCGCTGATCCAACTGGTGATCGGATCGACCCAGTTGAGATCGTCGTGCAATATCGACACCAATTCGATCGACCCGATCAACAGTGCCACGGCGATCGAAAGACCGGTGACCGCCAGGTTGTAATAGATCTTTCGCACCGGCTGCATAAAGGCCCAGTCGTAGGCCACCGTCATCAGCAGCCCGTCCATGGTGTCCATGAAGCTCATGCCGGCCGCGAACAGCAGTGGCACCACCAGGACCGCGTACCACGGGAGGCCGGCCGCTGCGCCGCTGCCGGCCAGCGCCAATAGCGCGACCTCGGTGGCGGTGTCGAATCCCAGGCCGAATAGCGCACCGACCGGATAGAGCTGCACCGACCGCGTGATCCGATTCATGATTGGACGCAGCAGGCGGGCCAGAAACCCCCGGTCGTTAAGGGCTGCTTCGATTTCGCCGTCGGAGTACGAACCGTCCCGAAGCTTGGCGAAAGCCCGGTAAATGCCGATCATCGCGATCACGTTCATGATTGCGATCAGATAAAGGAACAGCCCCGAGGCCAGGGTTCCGGCGAACCCGAGAACATGTCGGGTTGGCGAATGATCATCCGACAGGGTGCCCACCGCGTGCGCGCCGACCATGACCAGGACAGCCATCACCAGCACCAGGGTGGAATGGCCCATAGCGAACCAGAAGCCGACCGCTTTGGGCCGTTGGCCATCGGTCATGAGTTTGCGAGTGGTGTTGTCGATCGCAGCGATATGGTCTGCGTCGAACGCGTGCCGGAGTCCGAACAGATATGCGGTGGCACCCAGTCCGAAACCGAATATCTGGGTGCCGGCGCGATAGTGGTGCGGTGCGATGATAAATACCAACGTTGCAAAGCCGACGATGTGCATCAACGCAATCACGCCCAGCAGGGCACCGATCTCGATGTAGTCGTGGCGATTCCAGGTCGACAGCAGGCGGCGGATGCCCGCGCCGAATCTGGTTGAGGTCACTAGAACACGGAACCGCCTTCCGGGGATTACGCGTCCCCATCCGCGACGTGAACCGAAGGTCTGGCTTCCAGCGCTCTAACGCTGGTCACAGTGGCGCGACCGCACCGGATTATGCACCGGTTTCTTCGCCGTTCACTTGAATACTGCGACAGACGCTATATCGCCAAGTACCCCGTGTCGAGAAGCTCTACCCGACTTAGCGGTACGCGGGTAACAGCGCGAAGACCTGTTTGGCGATCTGCAGCATCCAACTGGTCGGGCTCGGCCCGTGATCGCGCGGCCAGTTCAGCTGGAAACTCACCGCCCAGGGCTGTCCGGTCCGGTCGACGGCGTACCAGCTGAACGTCAGGTCACCGGGTAGGCCGCCGGCCTTGGCGCCGATGTACGGCCAGTCCCGCCGATCCAGGTCGATACCCGGAGCGGCCGCCAGGATCTGCTTGACGGGCGCGGCTTTTCCTACCGCGCCGGCTTGTAGCGCCGCGTGCACTCGGCAGATGTCCTCGGCGCTGCCATACCATTCCGCGCCGTAGCCCGAGGCCGGCACGTGCGCACGCCACGGATCCGGTTGGTAGACACGGGAATTAGCCTGCTGCAGCATTTCTGCCCGGGTTTGCGGGCTCGCCTGTTTCCACTGCTCGCGCAGATCCGGCTGTCCCCAAGCGACCGAAAATAACTCGTACATCGTCGGGAAGGGTGTCATGGCGGCCGGGTCGTGATGGCCGGCCTCGGCGAGCGCGCTGTCGACGGCCTCGGTGCCGACCCTTTGGATCAGCATGTCGGTGGCCATATTGTCGCTGGTGGCGATCATCTTCTCGGCGGCGGTTCGCACCGAAATATGAGCTCCCACGGGCAGTTCCATGCCCGAACCGACCGCCTTGCCCTTCTCGGTGACGGTCAGCTGGTCGTCCCAGGTCACCGTCCCGGCCTTGACCGCTTCCGACACCGCGTAGAGCACATACAACTTGAAGATCGATGCCAACGGCAGTGACTGCGCGGTATTGGTACCGGCCACCGGATCGCATTGCCCGTCGTTGACCTTCGCGACCTGCCACGAGTAGTGGGCGCCGGTCTTGCTTAATACATTGTCGATGTCACGCCACGAGGAGATCGTCGGCGCTTGGGTGGTGACGTCGAACCCGTCCACCAAGGTGTCATCGCCGGTATGTATCCGGATATCCTGGCGCCCACCGTAAGACGTGATCAGCTGCAATGTCGCCGAGCCCGCCTTGATGTCGACCCCGGCCAGCGTGAACGGCCTGTCCCACCAAAGTCTTTCCATGCTGGTTTCGATCGGCTTGACCATGTTGGCCGCAGCGAGGGTGGCGACTCCGATCGGGCCGATTGGCCAGTCGGAGTTGAGCATGTCCAGCGTCTGCTGGGCGCGCAGACCGGCTGGAGTGCTCATGTTGATCTGCCGGCCGGCGCCCGCTGCATTGGCGGACGGCGTCGGAGGCGGAGCGCAACCCGGGGCCAGGGCGCCGACCAACGCGGCGGCGGCCGTCATTGCCGCGACGCGGTGCCGGACCCGGCGCCGGTTACGCCTGCTGGCCGGAGCCGGCAACGTCCAACACAACCTCGAATTCCAGCAGCGACGCGCCGGTCGCTACCGGGTTGGCCCGGTGCCCGGCGTGGGCCTCGATAGCCGGCCCGGTCGCCCACGCCTGGAATGCCTCTTCGGACTCCCATTGGGTCACCACGAAGTAGCGGTCTTCGCCCTTGATGGGGCGGAGCAGCTGAAAGCCGAGGAAGCCCGGCGAGTTCTCGACGGCGTGCGCGCGATTAGCGAACCGCTTCTCCAGTTCGGGACCCGCGTCCGCAGGCACCTCGATTGCGTTGATCTTGACCACTGGCATGCCCGTTAGGCTACCGTGCCGCCTGACGGCCACCGGAGGCAACGCAAGATAGCTCCATGACGGCGGCTCTGCTCACCCATCGTGGTGGACGAGGTGACCCCGTGATCCTGGTGCACGGCCTGATGGGACGTGGCAGCACTTGGTCGCGTCAGCTGCCATGGCTGACCCGCCTCGGCGCCGTCTACACCTACGACGCTCCTTGGCACCGCGGTCGTGACGTGGACGATCCCTACCCGATCAGCACCGAGCGCTTTGTAGCCGACCTCGGTGATGCGGTGGCGGGGCTGGGCGCGCCGGCGCGGCTGGTCGGGCATTCCATGGGCGGGCTGCACGCCTGGTGCTTGGCCGCCGAACGTCCCGAACTGGCCTCGGCGCTGGTGGTCGAAGACATGGCACCGGATTTCCGGGGCCGCACCACGGGGCCGTGGGAGCCGTGGTTGCATAATCTGCCGGTCGAATTCGACTCTGCTGAAAAGGTATTCGCCGAATTCGGGCCAGTCGCGGGCCAGTACTTCCTGGAGGCGTTCGACCGTACTTCAACCGGCTGGCGGTTGCACGGCCACACCTCGCGGTGGATCGAGATCGCAGCAGAGTGGGGCACCCGCGACTACTGGGCGCAGTGGCGGGCGGTGCGATCACCCGTGCTGCTGATCGAGGCCGGCAGTTCGGTCACTCCCGCGGGACAGATGCGCTCGATGAGCGAAACGGGTTACCGAGCGCGGTATTTGCATGTGCCCGACGCAGGCCACCTGATTCATGACGAGGCACCGCAGGTCTATCGGCAGGCGGTGGAATCCTTTTTGGCAGCGACTTAGCCCACTTCAGCCCGCTTCGCCGACCAATGCGAAGCGGCCATCGGCCATCTGTATCACCAGGCCATCGGCGAGCAGCGAATTCAGCGCGCGCTCGCGCTGTTCGTTATCGGTGAGCCAGGCAACGTCGAGGTCGGCACGGGTGACCGGGAACTCATTGTCGCGCAGAACCTCCAGTAACCGGCCGCGAACCTGGCGGTCTGTTCCGGCGTAGGCCTGCAGGCGACGCGCCGGACCTTGCGCGGGAGGATAGCCGGCCTGCCGCCACCGGCATCCACTCAGTGGACACAGTCCACATCGCGGCGCCCGAGAGGTGCACACGATGGCGCCGAGCTCCATGAGAGCGGCTGAAAATCGGTGCGCTGAGGAATCATTGGGCAGCAGCGCGGACACGTCGGCATGATCGCGGACTGCCGACGCCGCAGCAGCGTCGGCGCGGCCGTGCACAACGCGAGCCACCACCCGGCGCACATTGGTGTCCACCACCGGCACCGGCTGCTGGTAGGCGAAGCACGCCACCGCGCGCGCGGTGTAGCTGCCAACCCCGGGAAGCGTCAACAGTATGTCGACGTCGTCGGGAACAACGTCACCGTGATCGCGGGCGATCACGGTCGCGCACTCGTGCAGGCGTTTGGCCCGCCGTGGATAACCCAGCTTCCCCCACGCGCGCACCACGTCTGCCGCACTCGCCGCCGCCGTCGCCGATGCGGTCGGCCACCGCGCGACCCAGTCGCGCCAGATCGGCAGCACCCGCGACACCGGCGTTTGCTGCAACATGAATTCGCTGACCAGGATTTGCCATGGGGTGATGCCAGGTTCTCGCCACGGCAGGTCGCGTCGACACCGGTCGTACCAATCCAGAAGTTCTGTTGGCGAGATGTTCACGGTCGGCGGCGGCAAAGTTCACCCTCGGCTACGGCAGAATGTGGGCCATGCCCAATACCGATCCCGTAACCGCTTGGAAAGCACTCAAAGAGGGTAACGAGCGGTTCGTCGCCGGCCAGCCCGAACACCCCGGCCAGAGCGTCGAGCACCGGGCCAGCCTGGCCAAAGGTCAGAAGCCCACCGTTGCGTTGTTCGGTTGTGGAGACAGCCGGGTGGCCGCCGAGCTCATCTTCGATCAGGGTCTTGGCGACATGTTCGTGGTCCGCACAGCCGGACACGTGATGGACTCCGCGGTATTGGGTTCACTCGAGTTCGCAGTGACCGCGCTCGGCGTGTCGGTGATCGTGATCCTCGGCCATGACAGCTGCGGTGCGATAAAGGCGACGATCGCGGCGCTCGACGACGGCGCGCTGCCGGGCGGCTTTGTGCGCGACGTGGTCGAGCGGGTGGCACCGTCGATCCTGCTGGGTCGCCGCGAAGGCCTGAAGCGGGCCGACGAATTCGAGGCGCGCCATGTCGTCGAGACCGGCTCGCAGCTGCTCGCCCGCTCGACGACCATCGCCGAAGCGGTCGCCGCCGGAGACCTGGCGATTGTGGGCGCCACTTACCACCTGTCCGACGGCCGGGTGCAGGTACGCGAGGTGATTGGTGAGGTCGGGGAAGAGGTGGCGGCAAGCCATTGACCTGATTCAGGTCGGATAGCACGTCGCCTGTACAAGACACCTCAGCTAACTGGGCGACACGCCGAGTCCGGTCGGGCCTGTCGAACTGACCTGGGCTTACGGTGTGAATGTGCTGGATCTAGAACCGCGGGGCCCGCTACCGCCGGAGATCTACTGGCGACGCCGGGGATTGGCGTTGGGCATTGCGGTCGTCGTGGTTGGCATTGTCATCGCGATTATCGTCGCTGTTCTGAGCAGCAGTGCCGGCGCCAACACCACCGGCGGCAAGCCTGCCGCTCAAGCCGGGCAGAAACCCGGCGCCGTTCCCGGAGCGGCCCCGGAGGAGGTCAAGACCCCGGTCGTGCCGCCGGCGGGACAGAATCCGGACCAGCCGGGCGAGACACCGACGGCAGCCGTACAGCCGCCACCGGTGCTCAAGGAGGGCGATGACTGCCCCGACTCCACGCTGGCCGTCCTGGGCCTGACCAACGCACCCCAGTACGTGATCGGTGACCAGCCGAAGTTCACCATGG
This sequence comes from Mycobacterium sp., assembly GCF_035570115.1. Lineage (GTDB taxonomy): Bacteria > Actinomycetota > Actinomycetes > Mycobacteriales > Mycobacteriaceae > Mycobacterium. Next base: position 24,308 of record NZ_DATMLH010000237.1, on the reverse strand, counting down.
TCGTGACCAACATCGGGCTAGTGGCCTGCAAGCGTGACGTGGGCGCGGCCGTGCTGGCGGCCTACGTTTATTCGCTGGACAACAAGCGGTTGTGGTCCAACCTGGACTGTGCACCTTCCAACGAGACACTGGTCAAGACCTTTGCGCCGGGGGAGCAGGTGACCACCGCCGTGACCTGGACCGGCATGGGGTCGGCCCCGCACTGTCCGCTGCCGCGGCAGCCGATCGGACCCGGTACCTACAACCTCGTCGTGCAGCTGGGAAACCTGCGCTCGGCCGCGGTCCCGTTCATCTTGGCGCCGCCGCCGCCACCGGGCGCCGCGCCGCCTCCGCCGGCACCCGGCATGCCCGGCCCGGCTCCGGTCGGGCCACCGCCTGGCCCACCGCCCGGCCCCGGCCACTAACGCTTCATCCGGCTCTCCCCCGCAAGCGGGAGGTGCCCCCACTGCATCGTCGCCGGGCCTCAGCCGAGCGGATCGGCGATCGTCGACTCGGCCAGATGCGACAGCCCCTCGCGTACCTGTCGCGCCCAGATCGCGCCGATCCCCTCGACCGCTTCCAGATCGCTGGCACTGGCCGCCAGCAGACCCTGCAGCGACCCAAACTCCCGGACCAGCCGGTCGGCGTGGGCGAACTGCAGCCGCGGGATGCCGGCCATCGCCCGATAGCCGCGTGAGTTCATCGCCGAGTCCTGGGCCTCATCCGTCGGCGGATATCCGAAAACCTTTGCCAGCGCGGTGAAGTCGATTAACTCGGTGTCGGACAGGTCATCCAGCTCGTCGAGGATTGCTCCGACCTCCTGCTTGGACAGCGGCTCGGGGTTGGCGTGGTAGTCGCGCACGATCAACTCCCGCGCGATGTCGTTGCCGCCGAGCAGTTCCTCCAGCTGAAGCCGCAGCTGACGTCCATCGGTGCCCAGCTCGACGGTGTCGTAGTCGATCACCAGACCGATCCGGCGGACCAGCTCGAGTCGCTGCACGACCGTCATCACATCGCGCAGCGTGACGAAGTCCTCGATCTCGGCGCGGGACAGTTGTGCGCTGACCTCGTCGAGCCGGGTCTTATACCGTTCCAGCGTGGCGAGGGCCTGGTTGGCTCTCGACAAGATAGTCGCCGAATCGGCCAGCACATGGCGTTCGCCGCCGAGGTAGACGGTCACGATGCTCATCGAATGGCTGACCGAGATCACCGAGTAGCCGGTCTGGATGGCGGCCCGCTCCGCCGAGCGGTGCCGGGTCCCGGACTCGTCGGTGGGTATCGACGGGTCAGGCACCAGCTGCACGTTGGCCCGCAGTATCCGGCTGCCGTCGGTGGACAGCACCACCGCACCGTCCATCTTGCACAACTCCCGCAACCTGGTCGGCGCATAGCGCACGTCGAGTGAGAAGCCGCCGTCGCAGATCGCCTCCACGCTGTCGTCGTAACCGAGGACTATCAGGGCACCGGTTCGGCCGCGCAGGATGCGTTCCAGGCCGTCGCGCAGCGCGGTTCCCGGCGCCAGCTGTGCGACGGCCTCACGCAGGGTGGGACGCGGCGACGGCCCGGAGCCGTTTGTCGTTGCCTTGCCAACAGTCATTGCCAGTCATTGTGCGCTACATCCAGTCGATGTGGTGGTGCCGGTGCGCTGGCGCGATGTTCGGCGATATCGAGCATGTGCTCGAGAGCCGCGACGATGGTGGCTGCTTCCAGCGCCTGCAAGCCCGTCGGCACCGCATCGCAGCCCGGCGGGATCAACGCGGTCGTGAACCCTTGCCGGGCGGCTTCGGCCAGCCGGCGTTCCATGCCGCTGACCCGCCGCAGATCGCCCGCCAAACCGACCTCGCCGATCATCACCGCTGTTGCCGGCAGCGGCAGGTTCACGTACGCCGAAGCCAGCGCGATCGCGACCGCCAGGTCCGATGACGGTTCGGTCAGCCGCATACCGCCCACCGTGGACAGGTAGACGTCGTTGACGGCGATCTTGAAGCGCGCGTGTTTTTCCAGCACCGCGGCGATCATCGCCGCCCGGGCATGGTCGATACCGCTGACGGCGCGTCGCGGTGAGCTGCCCGAGGGTGTCGCCAGCAACGCCTGGACTTCGCCGATCAGCGGACGCTTGCCGTCGAGCGTCACCGTGATCGCGGTACCCGCGACGGGCTGCGGCCGCTGATCCAGGAAGAGCCCGGATGGGTCAGCGATGCCCTCAATCCCATTGTCCTGCAATAGAAAACAGCCCACTTCATCGGCTGCACCGAATCGATTCTTGACGCCGCGGACCATGCGCAGCAGCGAGTTGCGGTCGCCCTCGAAATGCAGCACGACGTCGACCAGGTGTTCAAGCGACCGGGGGCCGGCGATGGCGCCGTCCTTGGTGACATGGCCCACGAGAATCAGCGGCACACCGGTGGTTTTCGCTGCGGAGGTCAGCGCCGTGGTCACCGCGCGCACCTGGGTGACACCACCGGTGACGCCGTCGGCGTCACTGCTGGACATGGTCTGCACGGAGTCGACGACGACGAGTGTGGGCTGCACCACGTCGATGTGGCTGAGCACCGCCTGCAGGTCGGACTCGGCCGCCAGGTATAGCTCGTGATGGCTGCAGCCGGTCCGGTCGGCGCGCATGCGGATCTGACCGCGGGACTCCTCGCCGGAGACATACAGCGCACGCCGTCCGGACGTCGCCCACTGATGAGCCACCTTGAGCAGCAGCGTCGACTTTCCGACGCCCGGGTCGCCCGCGAGCAGGGTGACCGAGCCCGGTACCACGCCGCCACCCAGCACACGGTCGAGTTCGTCGATACCGGTAGGACAATGGCGGGTGCCGCGCGGCTCGATGGAACTGATCGGAACCGCAGCGGAGGACGGGGCTATCGAGTGGCGGGTGGCGCTTCGGACGGCGCTCAGCACCGCCACTTCATCGACCGAGCCCCACGTGCCGCACTCCAGGCAGCGTCCGACCCACTTTGCGGTGACATGGCGGCATTGCGAACAGCGGTACTGCGAACGCGCCTTGGCCACGCGCTGACGGTATTCGCCGGGTCCGACAGATTTACGGGTGTTCGGCCGACAGCGGGGGGCCTTCGGGCGCCGAAATCGGCACCGCCAGGCTGACGCTTCCGGCCTTCTCGAAATCGAAGGTGAAGTTGTAATTCGGGCCGTTGGTGATCGGCTTGTCCAGCGTCACCGTCGCCTTCACCGCGTGGTCGGCCTCGACGGCGTCCACGGCCTTGCGGTTCTGGCCAGTGGGAGTACCGACGAAAAGCGTCCCGCCGGCAGGCAATGTGGGGTCGCCGGTCACGGTCACCTTGCCGATATCGGTGGAGATGCCGACCAGCTTGTCGGTGACATCCGGCGACTGGTTGACGACAACCAGCACCAGGTCCACCGTTGCGCCCGGGGGCAAGAAGTCGGTGTTCTGCTGCGCTTGAATGCGCACATTGCGCAGCGCGACGTTGTTGATCTCCGCGTGGTTGCCGTCGACTGCGGACTCCTGGCTGGCGGTCTGCGCGAGCTGACCGGCGCTGCAGCCGGCAAGCGCGGCGGCGCCGATCAGGCCACCCGCGGAGAGGGCGGCGATCCTGCTTGAGCGGCGGTTCGAGCGGGGTTTCGAGGCGCGGTAGTCGAAGCGATTCACTCAGAGCCTCCTGCTGGGCCTACTCACGGCACGTCCGTTCGACTATGCACAGTAGTAGGTCGCCGACGTGGGCGGTAGCTGAGGGCTCAGGAGCGGGACAGCGGGGTATTAGAGGGGCGCAGCAGGCGGATCAGCGCAGCGCAGGTATGATCTTGACCGTGCCGAATAGCGCAAACCTGGAGTACTCCGGGAGGCGCCCATCGGGGTTCCCGATAGGTCGGTGCATTGCATGAATTTCCTGGTCTGTCAACCCCCTCCGTTCACGTGCGGTGCCCCTGACCTGCACCGTTGTTCCGCACGTCTCGGAGCCGCGTGCTAACATGGAGTAACGAAAGGGGCTCGAATCTGATGATCTTCAAGGTCGGAGACACCGTTGTCTATCCACACCACGGTGCTGCGTTGATCGAGGCGATAGAAACCCGAACCATTAAAGGGGAACAAAAGGAATATCTCGTCTTGAAAGTGGCGCAGGGAGACCTGACAGTTCGAGTACCCGCTGATAATGCCGAGTACGTCGGCGTCCGCGATGTGGTCGGTCAGGAGGGTCTCGACAAGGTGTTCCAGGTGCTTCGCGCACCGCACACCGAAGAACCGACCAACTGGTCCCGCCGCTACAAGGCCAACCTGGAAAAGCTGGCCTCCGGTGACGTCAATAAGGTCGCCGAGGTCGTCCGCGATCTGTGGCGTCGCGACCAGGAACGCGGCCTGTCCGCCGGCGAGAAGCGCATGCTGGCCAAGGCCCGTCAGATCCTGGTAGGCGAGCTGGCACTCGCCGAGAGCACCGACGACGCCAAGGCGGAGACCATCCTCGACGAGGTTCTGGCCGCCGCGTCCTGAATTCCTGACCCGCAGGGGCCAGAGTGACGAGCACGGTCGCGGTGGTCCCGGCCGCTGGGTCGGGCGAACGGCTGGCCGCCGGTGTGCCCAAGGCGTTCTTTCACCTGGATGGCCGGACCCTGGTTGAACGCGCAGTCAGCGGCCTGCTGGAGTCCGGTGTCGTCGACCACGTCGTGGTGGCGGTACCCGCTGACCGCACCGACCAGGCCAAATTGATTCTCGGCCGCGAGGCGACCGTCGTCGCCGGCGGGGCGAATCGCGGCGAATCGGTGAGCCGGGCGTTGGCGGCGTTCGCCGATGCGGAAGAACCCAACTTTGTGCTGGTCCACGACGCGGCGCGGGCACTGACCCCACCGGGGCTGGTAGTGCGCGTGGTTGAGGCGCTGCGGGCCGGGCATTCGGCCGTGGTGCCCGCGCTCGCGCTTTCCGACACCATCAAGGCGGTCGATGCCAACGGGGTGGTGTTGGGAACGCCGGAGCGGGCCGGCCTGCGAGCCGTACAAACGCCCCAGGGCTTCACCACCGAGCTGCTACTGCGTGCATATCAGCAGGCCGCAGTCGTGGATTTCACCGACGACGCGTCCCTGGTCGAGCACATCGGCGGTCAAGTGCAGGTGGTCGAGGGCGACCCGCTGGCCTTCAAGATCACCACCCGGTTGGACATATTGCTGGCCGAAGCGATTGTGAAGCAGTGAATCTTCGGATAGGTCTGGGCACCGACGTGCACGCGATAGAGGCCGGTAGGCCGTGCTGGGTGCTGGGTCTGCTGTTCCCCGACGTCGACGGTTGCGCCGGACATTCCGACGGCGACGTGGCCGTCCACGCGTTGTGCGACGCGCTGCTCTCGGCGGCTGGACTGGGGGATATCGGCGATGTGTTCGGCGTCGACGACCCGCGATGGGCCGGTGGCAGCGGGGTCGACATGCTGCGCCACGTCGTCGACCTGGTCGCCCGGCACGGCTTCCGGGTCGGCAACGCGGCGGTGCAGGTCATCGGCAACCGGCCCAGGATCGGGCCGCGCCGCGCCGAGGCGCAACGGCTGTTGTCGGACCTGCTGAATGCCCCGGTTTCGGTGGCGGCCACCACCACCGACGGGCTGGGGCTGACCGGGCGCGGTGAGGGCAGGGCCGCGATCGCGACGGCTTTGCTGGTCGCGGTCGAAGGCACCGCCGGCTAGCCGCGGCGACGGCCACGCTCTCTTCGGCTCCCGGTGATCGTTTGTCTTGCTCGTGCGACCGCATGCCGTATCCGCTGAGCTTTGTGTTGGAAACGACTTCGCGGCGCCGCGCTGGTAATCGGCAAAGCTATGGCCCGGTAAGCTGGCACGTCGTGATCGATCGCGCCCACCTGCGGCTACACGACACGGCAACCGGTGCCGTGCGTGATTTCGTTCCGCTGCGCCCCGGGCACGTCTCCATCTACCTCTGTGGCGCCACCGTGCAAGGTCTGCCGCATATCGGCCACGTGCGCAGCGGTGTGGCCTTCGACATCCTGCGCCGCTGGCTGATGGCGCACGGTTGCGACGTCGCATTCATCCGCAACGTCACCGATATCGAGGACAAGATCCTCAACAAGGCCGCCGCGGCGGGCCGGCCGTGGTGGGAATGGGCGGCCACCTACGAGCGGGCGTTCACCACCGCCTACGACGCCCTCGGTGTCCTGCCGCCTTCGGCGGAGCCGCGGGCCACTGGCCACATCACTCAGATGGTGGAGCTGATCGAGCGCCTGATCGACACCGGCCATGCCTACATCGGCGGAGGCGACGTCTATTTCAACGTGCTGAGCTACCCCGAATACGGACTGCTGTCCGGCCACAGGATCGACGATGTCCATCAAGGCGAGGGAGTCGCGACCGGCAAGCGTGACCAGCGCGATTTCACGCTGTGGAAAGGCGCGAAACCCGACGAGCCGTCGTGGCCCACGCCGTGGGGGCGCGGACGTCCTGGTTGGCACCTGGAATGCTCGGCGATGGCCCGCACATATCTGGGACCGGAATTCGATATCCATTGCGGTGGAATGGATTTGGTTTTCCCGCATCACGAGAACGAGATCGCCCAAAGCCGCGCTGCCGGCGACGGGTTTGCTCGATACTGGCTGCACAACGGCTGGGTCACCATGGGTGGCGAGAAGATGAGCAAGTCATTGGGCAACGTGTTGTCGATTCCCGCCATGTTGCAGCGAGTCCGGCCCGCCGAGCTGCGCTACTACCTGGGCAGTGCGCATTATCGCTCGATGCTGGAGTTCTCCGAGGCCGCTTTGCAGGACGCGGTCAACGCCTATGACGGGGTTGAGGACTTCCTGCACCGGGTGCGCAACCGGGTCGGCGTTGTGGATATCGGAGAGTGGACGCCGCGGTTTGCCGCAGCACTCGATGACGACCTCGCGGTGCCGGTCGCGCTGGCCGAGGTGCACCGTGCCCGCGCGGAGGGCAACCGGGCGCTTGACGCCGGCGACCACGACAGCGCGTTGGCCAACGCCGGGGCGATCCGCGCGATGATGGGCATTCTCGGCTGCGATCCGCTCGACGAGCGCTGGGAGTCGCATGACGAGACGTCGGCCGCGCTGGCGGCGGTCGACGTGTTGGTGCGTTCGGAGGTTCAGCGGCGCGAGCAGGCTCGCGAGGAGCGCGACTGGAAGCTGGCCGACGAGATCCGGGATCGGCTCAAGGACGCCGGTATCGAGGTCACCGACACCCCCGACGGTCCACAGTGGTCGCTGGGAACCCAAACCGATGGCCGGTAATTCGCGGCGCCGCGGGGCGGTACGCAAAGCCGGCACCAAGAAAGGGCCGACCGTTGGCTCCGGCGGTCAACGACGCCGCGGGCTGGAAGGCCGTGGCGCCACTCCGCCCGCGCATATGCGGCCTTACCATCCAGCCGCCAAACGGCTCAAGGCGCAGCCGCGCCGGCCCGCCAAACGCAGCGACGACGAAGTGGAAATGGTACTGGGGCGAAACCCGGTCGTGGAATGCCTGCGCGCCGGTGTGCCGGCGACCGCGCTCTACGTTGCGCTCGGAGCCCAGTCCGACGAGCGGCTCACCGAATCTGTCACGCTGGCAGCAGATTCCGGTATCGCGATCCTGGAAGTGCCACGCAACGACCTGGACCGGATGACCACCAACGGCCTGCATCAGGGGATCGCCTTGCAGGTGCCGCCGTACGAGTATCTCCATCCCGACGAGTTGCTCGAGACGGCCCTGGAGACCCCGCCGCCACTACTGGTCGCATTGGACAACATCTCCGACCCACGAAACCTGGGCGCGATTGTCCGTTCGGTCGCGGCGTTCGCCGGTCACGGAGTGTTGATCCCGCAGCGGCGGTCCGCCTCGGTGACAGCGGTGGCCTGGCGGACCAGCGCCGGCGCGGCGGCGCGGGTTCCCATCGCGCGCGCCACCAACCTCAATCGGACACTGAAGGATTGGGCCGATCGCGGTCTACAGCTCGTCGGGCTCGACGCTAAGGGCGACACCGCCCTCGACGATTTGGACGCCGCCGGTCCGTTGGTGGTGGTCGTCGGATCGGAAGGCAAGGGCTTGTCGCGGCTGGTCCGGCAGAACTGCGACGCGGTGGTGTCGATCCCGATGGCCGGCCCCGCCGAGTCGTTGAATGCCTCCGTTGCCGCCGGGGTGGTACTGGCCGAAATCGCGCGTCAGCGCAGGCGCTAGTCGAATTGCCCGCGCGATGGCGCTGCCGAATTCGGTATGCCATTGCCACCGGCGTATCACCGCTAGAGGCCCAGCACCCGCACACCGGCCCATAGCGCCAGCACCGCCGCCACCAATGCGGTGGGCACCGTGCACAGCCCGAGCGTGGTGTACTCGCCTACGCTGGCCGAAACGTGATAACGGCGTAGCACACTGCGCCACAACAAGTTTGACAATGATCCCACATAGGTTAGGTTCGGTCCGATGTTCACGCCGATCAGCACGGCCAGCACAGCTGCCGGCCCGCTTGGCGCCACCAGCGGTACCAACACCAGGGTCGCGGGCAGGTTGTTGACGACGTTGGCCAGCACCGCGGCCACCGCTGCGAATCCCAACAGCGCGAGTAGCCCGGACCCGGACGGCAGCAGCGCGCCCATCCGCGAGGACACACCGTTTTGCATGACCGCCTGCACGACGACGCCCAGCGCCAGTACGAATACCAGAAACGGCACGTTTACCGCGCGCACGATCGCACTGGCCGTGGTGTGGCGTCGGGCCAGGCTTCGCACCGCCATCACCGCCGCCCCGGCGAGCGCAGCCCAGGCCGGCGCCACTCCCGCCGCTTCGGCGATGACGAACCCGGCCAGCGTCAGCGCCACCACCACCAACGCGAATACCGGTGTCGGCGGCGCCGGTTCGGTCTCCTGGTGATCGGGTTGCACGCTGAGATCGCGCCGGAAGAACACCCGGAAAACGAGGTAGACGCTGACCACCGCGGCCAGCCAGGGCAGCGCCATCGCCAGGGTGAACTTGGTGAAAGACACATTGGCGGCGTGGAATGCGAGCAGGTTGGTCAGGTTCGACACCGGAAGCAGTAGCGAGGCGGCGTTGGCCAGGTGTGCGGTCGCGTAGGCGTGCGGACGCACCGGTGCCCGCAGCCGCCGGACCGTGGTCAGCACCACCGGCGTCAGCAGCACCACGGTGGCGTCCAGGCTCAGCGCCGCGGTGATGGTCGCGGCGATCACGAAGACTTGCCGCAGTAGGCGCAGTGACCCGGAGCGGCCGCGCGCCATTGCCGCCCCGGCCGCTTCGAACAGGCCTTCGTCGTCGCACATTTTGGCCAGCACCAGCACCGCACCCAGGAAAGCGACGACCCGCGACAGCCGTCCCGCCTCGGCGGCCGCGTCCTGCATCGAGATCGCGCCGACGGCGATCAACAGGACGACGGCCGGTACGGCCGCGAACGCCTCGGGCCACCCCCGTGGACGGGCAACCGCGAACGCGAGGACCACCGCCAGCGACAGAAGACTCAGAACTAGCGTCAAATTCAGGCCCACGCGTCCTCGCGGCGCGCGGAGTCCGGGCGCCCAGGCCGCAGCCGCATCAGCTAAACGCCTTCAGGTCGATCCCGTCAGCCTTCAGCCGGTCCCGCACCGCCACCGCGATCTGCACAGCGCCAGGTGAATCACCATGCACGCAAACCGATTCCACGTGGACGTCGACCGCTGACCCGTCGACCGCGGTGACGTGTCCGGCGGTCACCATGGTCACCACCCGTTCGGCGATCGCGACCGGATCGTCGAGCACCGCGCCAGGTTCCCGCCGCGACACCAACTGGCCGTCCGGCCGGTAGGCACGGTCGGCGAATACCTCCGACACAATGCGCAGGCCACGCTGCTGGGCCTCCTCGAAAAACACCGAACCCGCCAATCCCAGCACCGGCAGGCCTGCATCGACCATCCGCACCGCCTGCGCGACGGCGGCGGCCTGCTCACGGTTGGTCACGATCGTGTTGTACAGCGCGCCATGGGGTTTCACGTAGGACACCGTCGAGCCGGCCGCCCGGGCGAGTCCGTGCAACGCCCCGATCTGATACACGACGTCGGCGAGCAGATCGTCCGGCGTGACGTCGATGAAACGCCTGCCGAACCCGGCCAGGTCGCGGTAGCTGACCTGTGCGCCGACGCGTACGCCGCGCTCGGTGGCCAGCCGGCACACCCGTAACAAGCCGGCCGGGTCGCCCGCGTGGAAGCCGCAGGCCACGTTGGCGCTGGTGACAATGCCGAGCATGGCGTCGTCATCACCGAGCTGCCAGACACCGAAGCCCTCACCCAAGTCGGCGTTGAGGTCGATAGAGGCCACGACCGCTAGCTTAAGACCGGTCTTCGCGCGTAGCTTCTGGGCCGTGACGATTGATGGCAAGGTAGTCGCGGTAACCGGTGCCAGCAGTGGGATTGGCGAGGCAACAGCGCTGCTGCTTGCGCAGCGCGGGGCCAAGCTGGTGCTGGGTGCGCGCAACCCCGACGGCCTGGATGCGGTGGCCGCGCGGCTCTCGGCCACCGGCGGCGATGCAATTGCCAGGGTGACCGACGTCAGCCGTCGCGAGGACCTGACGGAGTTTGTTGCGCTGGCCACGGAAACGTACGGCCAACTCGACGTCCTTGTCAGCAATGCCGGCATCATGCCGGTCTCGCAGTTCGACGAGCTTCGCGTCGACGACTGGGAAGCGATGGTCGATGTCAATCTCAAAGGTGTGCTATTCGGAATCGCGGCCGCGCTTCCGGTTTTCCGCCGCCAAGGCTTTGGACATTTCGTCAATATCGCCTCCACGGCAGCTTTTCGGGTCACTCCTGGGCAGTCGGTGTACGCGGGCACCAAGATGGCGGTTCGCGCGATTTCTGAGGGCCTGCGTCAGGAGGCCGGCGAGAACCTGCGGGTCACGATCGTCTCCCCCGGCATGACGCTGACCAACTTCGCCGAGTCGATAAGGGACGAAGCGGCCCGGGCGGCGCTCGAGCGGCGCCGCGACGATATCGCGATGCCGCCCAACGCGGTGGCCCGGGCGATCGCCTTCGCTATCGACCAGCCGGCTGACGTCGATATCGGCGAGGTCGTGGTGCGGCCCACTGCGCAGGCATGAGGCGTCAAGCGCGGACCGGTACTTGTCGGCGCCGCCCGAGCAGCCAGCAGGCCAGGTAGATCAGGAACGAAATGGTGGCGACGAACACCGACACCGGCACGCCGGGCGCCAACGACAGCACGATGCCGCCGACCGCCGAGATTTCGGCGAAGAGCACCGCCGCGGCGATCGTGGCGGCCGGCGACCTGAAAGCTCGTGCGGCCGCTGCCGCCGGCGTGATCAACAGCGATACCACCAGGAGCGCGCCGACGATTTGCACTCCCTCGGCTGCCACGACGCCGACCAGCGCCGCGAACACGATGCCCAGCGCACGTACCGGCACGCCACGCGCTGCGGCGACCTCCGGATCGACGGTGGCGAACAACAGCGGGCGATAGCAGACCACCAGAATGACGACCACCACGACGCTGATCACGGCCAACGTCAGCAACCCCGTGTATCCCACCCCTACGATCTGCCCGGTCAGCAGCGCGAAGCTGGTCCCGGTGTGCCCCGGATAGAGGTGGATGAACAGCACCGCCAGGCCCAGCCCGAACGCCAGTACCACCCCGATCGCCGAGTCCCGCTCCCGCGCACGTTGACCGAGAACTCCGAACAGCGCCGCGGCCAGCGCGCTGCCGACCAGCGCGCCCGCTCCGACTTGGTATCCGACCAAGAGCGCGAAAGCAGCGCCCGTTAACGATAATTCGCTCGAACCGTGCACGGCGAACGACATCTGACGCATCACGATGAACGGCCCGACCAATCCGGCAACCAGCCCCAGCAGCGCCCCTGCCACCAGTGCCTGCTGGACGAAGTCGTGGCGCAGCAGATGGGCGGTGATATCGAAGGCGAACAAATGCGATAACAGGTCGGTGAGCCGGTCGTTCATTCTGCGTCTCCATGCGCATCGCCGACCACCAGGTAGCGGCCCTTGACCTTGACCACCTCGATGTCGGCGCGATAGAGAGCCGACAGCGTCTCGGTGGTCATCACCTCCTCGACGGAGCCGATCAGGAACCGGCCGTCGACCAGGTAGAGCACTCGGTCCACAAACGGCAACACCGCGTTGAAGTCGTGCGTGACGAGGATGACTGCGGTGTCCGCTTTCCGGCGGCGCCGATCGATCACCGTGGCCACCAGCCTGGCGTTGGCCGGGTCCAGCGTCAGCAACGGCTCATCGCACAGCAGCAGCCGCGGGTCGCTGGCCAGCGCCTGGGCGACGCGGACCCGCTGCAATTCGCCTCCGGACATCTGCCCGACCGAGGCGTCCGCGAGGTGTTCGCCGTTGACCTGTTGCAGCGCCTGCTGGACAGCGTTGCGGCGGCGCGCGCGGCCGGCTGCCCGCAACGGCATTGCGCCCCAGCGGTGGCCGTCGACGCCCAGCCGTACCAGGTCTCGTCCGCGCATGGCCGCGCCCCGGTCCATCGGACGGTGTTGCGGTATGTAACCGATTCGCTTGTCGCCCGGGGACACTCGCTGATCACCCAGCCGTGCGGTGCCGGCGGTCAACCGAAGCTGTCCGAGCAGCACCCGCAGCAATGACGTCTTGCCGCTGCCATTGGGGCCGAGCACGACTATGAATTCCCCTGGCGAAACGGTCAAGTCCAACCCGTCCCATAGCACCCGGTTGCCGAACGCCAGCCGGGCGCCGAGCAGCGACGCAGCCGTCATCGAACAGCTGTCTGCAGGGCCGCGGCCAGGTGATCGACGGTAGCGCGCTGCCAGGTCAGGTAGTCGGCGCCGGCGGGCAAGGTCTCGGTCACGTCGGTTACTGGCACGCCGGCCTGCCGGGCCGCTACCTGCAGGTCGCGGGTGGCCGCGGTCGCGGTCTGCGGGTTGATCAGTAACGCGGCGACTTGCCGGTCGTTGATCATGTCGAGGACTGCGGCCATGTCAGCCGGCGATGGATCGTCGCCGTTCTCGGTCGCCGTGGTGAACGTCGCGGGCGTTCGGTTGACCAGGCCGGACGCCGTCAGCAAGTAGTAGGCCACCGTTTCGGTCGCGATCACCCCGGCCCGCGGATGCGCTGCGGCGATGGCATGTTCGGACCGGGTGATCGAGTCCGTGTCGCGCCCGAATTCCGAAGCGTTGAAACGATATTCGTTGGCATGGGCGGGATCGATGGTCGCCAGCCGGTCCGCAATCTCGGCCGCGACCGCCTTGGCGACGTCCACGTCGTAGAAGACGTGCTCGTCGGGTGCGCGTTTGTGGCCGGGGAACTTGATCGATGAATAGGCATCGACCGAAGCGATCCCCGGGTGACCGGCCAGCACGTCGTCGACCCATGGGTCGTAGCCGCCGCCGTTGTAGACCACTAGCGCGGCGTCGGCGATGGCGGCGGCCTCGTCGGCGGTGACCTCATAGGTATGCGGATCGACGTCGGCGCTGTTCAGGATCGACTTGACGCTGACATGTCCCCCCGCGACGGTGCGAGCAACGCTGCCCCAGACATCGGTGGATGCCACGACGGTGGCGGCCCGTGGATGGGATGAAGCACCGCTGCCGCAGCCGGTCAGCACGAGCGTGCAGCCGAGGCCGATGATGATGGCGGACAAATTGATCGCCACGCGGGCTGCCGCCTTCCGCACCGTTGGGTTTCCTTCCCCGGCCGTTCTGACCAGCCAAAAACTAATGAAAACGGTTTCCAACAAAATGTAGCCATCGGGCGCCGACTCACGCAATCCGATGTGTACGTCGTCGAGGTCCCCGCGGGTTGTGCACGGCGACTGCGGCCAGTCCCTGACCGCGATTTATATGGTACTACCATTTATTATAGCTGGCGATACCATATAAATCGCGTACTCTTGAGCCATGAACATCCCGCACAGCCCCGACCGGAGCCATCATGATGATCTGAAAGATGCACTGGTAATTACGTCTTTTGTATTGATGGCTGCACTCACCGAAGTGGCCGCTGAGCATGACCTGTCGCTGACCCAACTGCGGGTTTTAGGCATCCTGCGTGATCGTGAGCCGACGATGGCCGACCTCGCTGTGTTCACTGGACTGGACCGCTCGACGGTGAGTGGTCTCATCGAGCGGGCATGCCAGCGTGGGCTGGTCGTCAAGACCGCTGATGACCGCGACGGCCGCGCTGTGCGGGTGCGCCCCACCACGAAAGCCCGTCGGCTCGAGTCTGGGATCACCACGGCGATCAACAAGCGGATCGCACCAATGACCGGGCAGTTGAATGCCAGCGAGCAAAAACGGCTGACCGCACTCCTGAGGAAAGCACTCGGTGATACGACGACAGAGTCGTTGCGCCAGATCACGTTTCCGCATCGGAACGTGGGACCGTCTTGACCGCGACGGTCGGCTTGCCCCCGGCCGCGCTGGTGCGCGCCCTGGAGCGTGAGCTGATATCCAGTCGGGTGGTCACAAGCCGAGCGCTTTGGTCAGCAGTGCCGTGAGGCGCTTCTGTTCGCTGGTGCTCAACTGAGCGATCAACGGTTTAATCTGGTCACCGACCGCCGCCGCGATCTGGGCTGCCAGGCGGCGGGCTGACCGGGTGAGACTTACCCGCACCGAGCGGCCATCGTGCGGGTCGGCGGTCTTTGTGACCAGCCCGCGCTGCGCTGCGCGGTCGATGAGTCCGCTGACGGTAGAGCGCTCCAGGCCGGTGAAGGTAGCCAAGTCGGCCATCGTCGGGTCACGATCACGCAGGATGCCTAAAACCCGCAGTTGCGTGAGCGACAAGTCGTGGTCGGCGGCCACCTCGGTGAGCACCGCCATTAGCGTAAAAGAGATCTGTACCAACGCATCTTGCAGATCAGTGAGGTGATCTGCGGCCGGATCGCGGTCTGGAATCACCTTTGAACGATAGCATAGTTAGATCGTATTGCGAACTATAGTAATTGGTAGTACCATCTATATGAGCCTGGCGGTCACCCGCGTTGCCGATCATCAACTCGACGGCCATCGATCAACCCTCGGGCAAGACCAAGAAGAGAGGCCATGATGAAAGCTGCAGTTGTCAGTGTGTTCGGCGAGCCACCGCACTATGAAGACTTCCCCGACCCGGTAGCCACAGGAAGCGATGAGCTGGTCGTCGAAGTCGTTGCGGCGGCGTTGCATCCACGCGTGCGCTCCCAGGCGAATGGGTCGCACTACACCAGTACCGGCGAGCTTCCGCTAGTGCCCGGCATCGATGCGGTGGTCCAGGATGTGAACGGCTCTCTGTATTACGCCCTTGTGGACGACACGACGTTGGGCACCATGGCTCAACGCACGATCATCGAAAAAAACCGCTGCATACCGCTGCCCAAAGAGACCGACCCAGTAGCGGTGGCAGCTGCGATGAACCCCGTGATGTCCTCCTGGGTCGCACTACGACACCGCGTGGACTTCAAGCCAGGATCGCGCGTGCTGATCCTAGGCGCAACCGGCAGTGCCGGGCGTACGGCGATACAGGTTGCCAAACGCTTTGGCGCCAAAGAAGTTATCGCAGCCGGCCGCAACCCTGACCGGCTTAACGAACTAACGGCAGTGGGCGCCGACCGTGTGCTCACCCTCGATCAGCTCGACCAGGCCAGCGATGTCGACGTCGTGATCGACTATGTCTGGGGAAAACCCACCGAAAAAGGGATGGTCGACCTCCTAACCCACCGCAGTGACCGGGGCAAAGAGCTAACCTGGATCGAAATCGGTGCCATGGCCGGACCCGGCGCCGAGATCCTTTCCGCTGCACTACGATCAACCCGACTGCAGATCGTCGGCAGCGGAATCGGCTCAGTATCCGGACGCGGTTTCCACGAAGAAGCCCCGAAGATCGCCCACGCCGTCACGGCAGGGGCGTTCGATATCGCCACTGACCGCGTCCCGCTCAGCGAAGTCACGACCGCATGGACACAACCGCTCGAGTCGAACAGCCGCGTCGTTTTTTTGCCTTAACCGCAGCACCAACACCGAGGCGTCCAGTGCCGCAATAGGTCACGTTGTTCGCCCCTCATGCGTGGACTCGTTCTGCTGTCGGCTCGTTGGCTTTTGATGTTGCTCTTAACGAGTCACCCCGCTATCGGAAAGGAACACTGATGACATCTGCCACGAACGCCGATGTGCTCATCTGCGGTGCCGGCCCGGCCGGGCTGACGCTGGCTGTCGAATTGGCGCGTCGAAACATTGACTTCGTGCTGGTCGATAAGGCTGCGGACCCATTCGTGGGATCACGCGGCAAGGGGATCCAGCCGCGCAGCCAGGAGATTTTCGAAGATCTCGGCGTGCTGGATCGCCTGGTCGCCGTTGGCGGCGAGTATCCGTTTCAGCGCTTCTACACCGCAGACGGGCCGGTGGATAAGCCGGCAGGGGAGATACCGATTCCCACCCCGGCCGAGCCCTACCAAATCACTCGGATGGTTCCGCAGTTCCTGACTGAATGCTGCCTTCGTGATCGACTCGTCGAGCTGGGCCATGCGCCTCAGTTCAGCCACGAACTCGTGGGTCTCGAACAAGACGAGCACCGTGTGACGGCATCTGTGCAGACACCGGAGGGCGAACATGTCGTGCGCGCACGGTATCTCGCTGGTGCAGATGGCGGTTCGAGCTTCGTGCGCAAGGCGCTGGGCGTCGAATTCCCCGGCGAATCGTTCAACGTGCGCGCCCTTGTCGCCGATCTCTTCGTCGACGGCGTGACCACCGATGTCTGGCATCGGTGGAGCCAGGGCACGCCCGAGCAACTCGCGTTATGCCCGCTCCGTGGGACTGACATGTTCCAGCTGCTAACTCTGGTCCCTTTTGGTGTGGATATCGATCTCACCGCCGCGGGGCTTACCGATTTGGTCCACGAGCGAACCGGCCGCGAGGACATCGTCGTGCGCGGGGTGTCATGGGCCTCGGTGTTCGAGATGCACACCGGTCTGGCCGACCGCTATCAGGTGGGGCGGGTGCTGCTCATCGGCGATGCCGCGCACTGCCACCCACCCACTGGCGCCCAAGGCCTCAACACCAGCGTCCAGGATGCCTACAACATCGGCTGGAAGATCGCCGCGGTTCTCAACGGAGCGCCAGCGACACTGCTGTCGACCTACCAGCAGGAACGCCGCCCGATCGC
Source organism: Mycobacterium sp. (assembly GCF_035570115.1). Classification (GTDB taxonomy): domain Bacteria; phylum Actinomycetota; class Actinomycetes; order Mycobacteriales; family Mycobacteriaceae; genus Mycobacterium. Next base: position 7,267 of record NZ_DATMLH010000237.1, on the reverse strand, counting down.
CGAATCCGTGCTCGGGCTATCCCAACGACTTCTTCAAGGGCGCTCCGCCGAGCGAAATCGCGAGGTGCGCCAGCTCGATCTCGGTTACCCGGAGTCCGACCTGACGATGACGGGCGAGTCTCGAAACGACGGTGTCGACGCGGGTGATAGGGCGCCGGACGCGCCGCTGCGTGGCGCGGGCGGACTGCCCCGCCGCCTTTTTGATCTGATCCACGGCACGCACTGGACGCTGCTCGGTCACGACGTTGACCGCTCGTCGCTGCCGGAGCCGCGCCGGGGGCTACGCATCCACACCACCGGGCACCGCGGCGACCTGATTGACGACGAGAAGCACCTGGCAAAGATCTACGGACTGCAGCCCGATGAATGGGTGCTGATCCGCCCCGACGGCTACATCGCAGCGATAGTCACCACGCCCAACCTCACCGCCATCGCCACCTACCTGGACAACGTTGGCGTCCACCCCATCCAACCCTCAACTCTGAACGGAGAAATCCAACCGTCAAGCCTCGAGCACCACAGGGCGGGGCCGCGTTCGCGAACCCACTTCGCTGTTGGGCCGCCGCCGTGAAATTGGTGGTGCAACGCGCTACCGGTAGCCTCAGACGGCATGAGCCCCACGCCGCGACGGCGGGCGACCCTGGCGTCGTTGGCGGCTGAGCTCAAGGTATCCCGCACCACCATCTCGAATGCGTACAACCGGCCCGACCAGCTGTCGGCCGAGTTGCGCGAACGAGTGCTCGCCACCGCCAAACGCATCGGTTATCCCGGCCCCGATCCGGTAGCGCGATCGCTGCGCACGCGGCGGGCCGGGGCCGTGGGTCTGATGATCACCGAACCGCTCACATATTCCTTCAGCGATCCGGCGGCGCTGGATTTCGTTGCGGGACTTGCCCAGTCGTGCGAAGAGCTTGGTCAGGGGCTGATGCTGGTGGCCGTCGGCCCGAGCCGCAGTGTCGCGGATGGCACAGCGTCGGTGCTCGCCGCGGGGGTGGACGGGTTCGTGGTCTACTCGGCGGCTGGCGACGATCCCTACCTGCAGGTCGTGCTGCAGCGGCGACTGCCGTTGGTGGTGGTTGACCAGCCCAAAGAAGTACCCGGCGCATCCATCGTCGGCATCGACGACCGGGGGGCGATGCGCAAGATCGGCGATTACCTGCTCGGTTTGGGCCATCGGGAGATCGGACTGCTGACGATGCGGCTGCGTCGTGACCATCGGCACGGCCTGGTCGACTCCGAACGCCTCCGCTCGTCGACGTTTCATGTGCAAAGCGAACGCATCCACGGTGTCCGTGACGCGATGGCCGCGGCCGGTGTCGACCCGGATTCACTGACGGTGGTGGAAAGCTACGAGCACACCCCGGCATCCGGAGGCGACGCGGCCAAGGTGGCGCTAGAAGCCAATCCGCGGATCACCGCGGTGATGTGCACCGCCGACGTCCTGGCGTTGTCGGCAATGGATTATCTGCGCGGCCGCGGCAAGTACGCGCCGGGCCAGATGACCGTCACCGGCTTCGACGGCATCCCCGAGGCCATCAGCCGCGGCCTGACCACGGTGGCGCAGCCGAGTCTGCAGAAGGGCCGCCGGGCCGGCGAGCTGTTGCACGAAGGCAGTATCCATGCAGTAGTCGAGGTGCTCGACACCGAGCTGATCCGCGGACGCACTGCCGGGCCGCCGGCCTGACCGGTTAGGCCCGAGAGCGGTCAGATGTGGGGTTCCTCCCCATTGCCGATCAGCAGCCGCACCGCGAGATCGAGCCGCTTGCTCACGTCGGTGGCGGATGCCCTGCGGGTGAGCCACGCGAGCAGATTCGACAGCCACACGTCGGAGATCACCCGGGCGATGTGGTACTGGTCCTCAGTCGGTTCACCGTCGCTCATCGCGCGCGCGAACATCGAGTCGATCAGCTTCTCGACGTGATCAACTTCACCGGCAGCGGAAGCGTCGGCGAACACGTAGGCACGGGTCATGGCCTCGGTGAGCAGCGGATTGCGTTGCATTGCGCGATTGAGTTTGCTGACCATGAAATTCAGCCGCTGGAACGGCGTGCCGCCGGTCAGGGTGGATCGGTCCGTCTTGGCGTCGATCCGCTCGAACTCCCGGCCCAGCGCGGAGACCAGCAGATGCACCTTCGACGGGAAATACCGGTAGAGCGTGCCCACCGCGACGTCCGCGCGATCGGCGACCGCACGCATCTGAACTGCCTCGTAGCCCCCTTTGGAAGCGATGGCCATCGTCGCGTCGAGGATGCGTTTACGACGCTCGCGCTGCGCCTCAGACCCGAGCTCGGACTCGGCCAATACCGCCACGCTCATCACCTCACGAGGCTGCGCACTGGACGTGCTGGAGGGTTGACCCGCGTCGGTGTGGGCTGGCCCCGAAACGGAAGGGGACATTTGACGGAGAGCTCCTTTTCTTGCGTACTCGCTCGAAACGATACGCATGCCGAGCGCGAATTTCTCACCTCCGTGCCGCCGGGACACTGGGATGTCCTGCTGCGATGGCATTCGACTTGACGGTCGATCGCTGGCACTATTAGAACACGTTCTAGTGCTGCGCGGGGCGTCTCGGCAGCGCCTTTTAGTCGACCGAGGAGTCCAGGTGGCTGCGACCTCAAGCAAGACCGGCACCTCCGAGCAGTTCGCGGCGCGTGAGCTGGTGCGCGATTGGGCGGCCGGATCGGGCGCGACGGCGGCGGTCCGGGATATTGAGCAGGGCGAGCCGAATGCCTGGCGGCCGGTTTTCGGCGGCCTGACCGACCTGGGATTGTTCGGTGTCGCGGTCCCGGAGGACTGCGGCGGGGCCGGCGGCAGCATCGAGGACCTGTGCGCAATGGTCGAGGAGGCCGCCAAAGCCCTGGTGCCCGGACCGGTGGCGACCACCGCGCTGGCCAGCTTGGTAGTGGCCGATCCGCAGCTGAGCGCCGCACTGGCGTCGGGCGAACGCACGGCCGGGGTCGCACTCGATGGTGACGTCGAGTTCGATGACGCCACTTCGCGGGCCTCGGGCACCGTGCCCTGGGTACTCGGTGCCGTCGCCGACGGCCTGCTGGTGGTGCCGGCCGGCGCAAAATGGCTACTCATCGATCCAGCCGCCGCCGATGCAGCCGGCACCGTGACGGTCGAGGCGCTGCATGCGACCGACTTCTCCCGGCCGCTGGCGCGGGTGGTGCTGACCTCGGCGCCGGTCACAGTGCTCGACGCCGCCGCGGGCCGGGTGGAGAACCTGGCGGTCGCGGTGCTGTGCGCCGAAGCGGCCGGCATCAGCCGATGGGCGCTCGATACCGCCGTCGCCTACGCCAAGGTGCGCGAGCAGTTCGGCAAGCCGATCGGCAGCTTCCAGGCGGTCAAGCACCTGTGCGCCGAGATGCTGTGCCGTGCCGAGCAGGTGGCGGTGGCCGCCGCCGACGTCGCCCGCGCGGCGGCCGATGCCGATGATCGCCAGTTGTCCATCGCCGCGGCCATCGCCGCGGGTACCGCTATCGACGCCGCGAAGGCCAACCTCAAGGACTGCATCCAGGTGCTCGGCGGCATCGGCATCACCTGGGAGCACGACGCGCACCTGTACCTGCGTCGGGCCCATGGGATCGGACAGTTCCTCGGCGGATCGGCGCGCTGGCTGCGCCGGACCGTCGAGCTGACCCAGGCAGGTGTCCGCCGTCGCGTGGGCATCGACCTGAGCGAGGTTGCCCACCTGCGCCCCCAGATCACCGAAGCGGTCGCCGAGGTCGCGGCGCTGCCCGCAGACCAGCGTCAGGCGGCGCTGGCCGAAGCGAGGCTTTTGGCGCCGCATTGGCCGGCTCCGTACGGCCGCGGCGCCGGACCGGCCGAGCAGCTGCTGATCGACCAGGAGATGTCGTCGGCCGGTGTGCCGCGGCCCGACCTGGTGATCGGCTGGTGGGCGGCGCCGACCATTCTCGAACATGGCACGCCTGAGCAGGTGGAGCGGTTCGTGCCGACTACCCTGCGCGGCGAAATCTTCTGGTGCCAACTGTTTTCCGAGCCGGGAGCCGGTTCGGATCTGGCGTCGCTGCGCACCAAAGCGGTGCGGGTCGACGGGGGTTGGGAGCTGACCGGGCAGAAGGTGTGGACGTCCTCGGCGCACAAGGCGCAGTGGGGTGTCTGCCTCGCCCGCACCGATCCCGACGCCCCGAAACACAAAGGGATCACTTACTTTTTGATCGATATGACTTCGCCCGGCATCTTGATCCGCCCGCTGCGCGAGATCACCGGCGACGCGTTGTTCAACGAGGTCTTTCTGGATGGCGTGTTCGTCTCGGACGAGATGGTCGTGGGCACCGTGAACGACGGCTGGCGGCTGGCCCGCACCACACTGGCCAACGAACGGGTCGCGATGGCGCAGGGCACGGCGCTGGGCAACCCGATGGAACAGCTGCTCGCAGCGGCGGCAGAGATCAATCTCGATGTCGCGCAACAGGATCGGCTGGCGCGGTTGATCATCACCGCGCAAGTGGGCTCGCTGCTGGACCAGCGCATCGCCCAGCTCGCGGTGGGCGGCCAGGACCCCGGATCGGAATCCAGTGTGCGCAAACTCATTGGGGTGCGTTACCGCCAGGCGCTGGCCGAATACCGGATGGATCTGTCCGAAGGGGCGGGCGTCGTCGAGGACAAGATCGTGCACGATTTCCTCAACACCCGCTGCCTGACCATCGCCGGCGGCACCGAGCAGATCCTGCTGACAGTGGCGGCCGAGCGATTGCTGGGCCTGCCGCGCTGACGAGCTTCTCCGACAATGGTGCTCCTCAGCGCGGAGGGCCAAGAATGATCTGTCCGAACTTGTCCGCTCCCTCGGCCATCCGTTCGGGTGAGATTTCGAAACCGTCTGGGCGCGGAGTTGCTCTGTCCCGACCGGCGTAGCGGAACATACCCTCGATTCCGGCGGGGGTGTTGATCATGAGCAGATCGGCTTTCTTGGATGTGATGCGATAGGCGTGCGGAATGTTCTTGGGCAAGAAGACAATACCGCCTTCCGATAGCTCCAGCTCCCGGTCGTCGTACCACACCAACGCGGTCCCTTTGATCAGCATGAAAACTTCGTCCTCACGCGTGTGTTTGTGGTACGGGGGTGCTTCGCCTTCGCTGACATCGAAGCGTCCGACCATCAACTGGCCGTCGGTGGCCTTGCCGTCGAGCAAGATTGCCAGTGTGCCGCCGTCGAGCCATTCCAGTTGCTGCTGCTGCTCCGGCTGCGCCAGGTATGCCATGCTCATGAGTCATCCCCATTCGTCGTCTCGGTCGTCGGAGGGAGGATATCCAGCGCGCCGGCATGAGTGCACGTCTCTGAGTAGGCCGTAAGCTGAGGCATTACTGATGGCTACTGTGCTGATCCCGATTCCGGATCGCGACTTCGACCCAACGGAAGTCGCGGTCAGCTGGCATGTGCTGAAGGCGAACGGTCACCGGGTCGTCTTCGCCACCGAAAGCGGCACACCTGCGGCGGCCGACGACATCATGGTCACGGGTCGGGGTCTGGACTTCTGGTCTGCGGTACCGGTGTTGGGTGCCATCACGATCGTGGGACGAATGCTGGGGGCCAACAAGGACGCTCGCCGCGCCTATCAGGACATGCTGGCCTCGCAGGAGTACCAGCATCCATCCAGCTGGGCCGAAGCCACCCTGGATGGCATCGACGCGTTGCTGCTGCCCGGCGGCCATCGCGCCCGCGGAATGCGCTCTTACATCGACAGTGCAACGCTGCAGCGACTCGTCGTTGACGCCTTTGCCCGCGGGGTGAAGGTGGCCGCGATCTGTCACGGCGTTCTGCTCGCTGCCCGCAGCATTGATCCCACCACCGGCCACTCGGTGCTCTACGGACGGCGGACCACGGCGCTGACCTGGGCGCTGGAGCGCACCGCCTGGCGTCTCTCCCGGATCACCCGCTTCTGGGATCCCAACTACTACCGCACCTACACCGAGGGGCCTGGGCAGCCCGCCGGGTACATGTCGGTGCAGTCAGAAGTCACCCGTGCGCTGAAAAACCCGACGGACTTCTGCGACGTTCCTCGCGGGTCGCCGCATTGGCGGCTCAAGACCTCCGGAATGGTGCGCGACACTGCAACCGATTCGCGGCCGGCATTCGTCGTCGACGACGGCGGTTACGTGTCAGCGCGCTGGCCGGGCGATACGCACACTTTCGCAAAAGTGTTGTCGGACAAGCTGTGACGTACGCGCGCACGAGAGGGATGGATCGGGCTAGACCTTGCGGTTCTCCGATTTGATCAGCCACGCAAGCTTTTCCAGCGCGTCGATCTGCGTATGTAGGACGTCCGCCGTGGTGGGGTCGTCGGAATCAACCGCGTCATGCACCGTGCGAATGGTGTTGACCGTCGCATAAATGCGGGTCGTGATGCGGCCCACGACGTCCGTGGTGCTTTGCTCGTTGGCTGGAAAGCGAGGCAGGCTGGTGGTGGCGACCACCGTGTCCGACCGGCCGTCTGGCACCGCGTCAAGCGCGCGCATCCGCTCGGCGATGGTGTCGCTGGCCTCGCGGGCGAAGTCGACCAATTCGTCGAGTTGAAGATGTAGGTCACGGAAGTTGGTACCGACGACATTCCAATGGGCCTGCTTGCCCTGCAAATGAAGCTCGATGAGGTCGACAAGGATCAGTTGGAGGTTCTGCACAAGCCGCTGTGGCGGCTGGAAGACGCGCACCTGGTCCGCGCGGCGCCGGCTACCGCCATTGGTCTGAGCGGTTGGGCGTAGGGCTGTAGTAGTCATGCCTTGATGATTCCGCCCAGCGGAATCTATGTCTGTGCGGCTGACACCAACATCGGATTGCAGCTAACCGGAATCTTTGCCTACCGGCTGTCCGGAAGGATTGTCGGCGGTTCGCCGGCGATATTGCGGTGGGCCATCGCGCGTGCTAGGCCGATCATGTGACAGAGCATGGGATCGCTCAGGCCGAGGGCGGTCAACCGGGACGTCCGGGCGGGCGGGTCATGCGGCTCTTAGTGCGGCCGACCCCTCCGCCGCTCTGGCAAGGTTTCATCGCCGCTGCGGCATTGATCGGCCTCGAGACAGTTGTGATCGTTCTGCTCAAACAGTTGGCTCCGACCATGGCTTTCGGCACGGTGTATCTGCTCGGGGTACTGCTGGTCGGAATGGCCTGGGGGTTCGGATTAGCGTCGATCACCGCACTGGTGAGCGCCGTCGCGTTCGACATTTGCCGAAGCTGGCCGGACAGCTTCGGTCTGACCCAGCTGCAGAACTGGGTGGTGATTCTCGTCTTTTTCGTCGTCGCGCTGTT
>NZ_DATMLH010000236.1:0-8049 GCF_035570115.1 Mycobacterium sp. | reverse complement strand
TCGTCGAGGAAGACCTCGCAGAACGTCTCGTCGGAGATCGACGCCATGCGAATGGGTTCGATGGTCACCTCGGGGGACTCGAGATCGAGGATCAGGCAAGAGATTCCGCGGTGCTTGGGTGCGTCCGGATCGGTGCGCGCGTACAGCGTGCACCATCGCGAAAGGTGTGCCTGGGTGGTCCAGATCTTTCTGCCCTTGACCCGGAACACGTCGCCGTCGCGTACGGCGCGGGTGCGCAGGCCGGCGAAATCGGATCCGGCTTCCGGCTCGGACATGCCCAGCGCCCACCACTCGTCGCCGCGCAGCAGCGGGACCAGCAGACGGTCGATTTGCTCGGCGGTGCCGAACTGGCGGATCCCCGGCGCCGCAACACCGGGGCCGGCGATGTTCGGCAGCTTAGGTGCCGATCGCATCGCGGCTTCCAGCCGGACCTCCATCGCGTCGGCCAGGCCCAACGACCGACCGCCATGCTCGCGCGGCCAGGTCGGCTGCAACCACCCCGCCTCGAACGCGGCGCGTTGGTAACCGCGTCGTAAGTCGAGGTCCCAGCGATACTCGCGGTAGCGGTCGTAGTAGTCGTCCGGCAGGAAGTCCGTCAGCCACGCCGAGAACTCGCCCACCACGCTCGAGGACATCATGCGGCGCCCCCCGCGAAGCGCCGACCAATTGCGTGGTAGAGCGCTCGGCTGTCTCCCAGCGTCGAGGCACCTTGCCACGCGTGCCGCAGATACAAGTGCATGTCATGCTCCCAGGTCTGCGCCAATGCGCCGTGGACCTGAACCGCGGTGCGGGCGCATCCGACCGCCGCCTCCGATGCCGCCGCTTTCGCGAGCCCCGCAGCGGTCCAGCCGGCCGCGGGCGACGTCGCGGGATCGTCGAGGCGCGCTGCCGCCGCGTAGGTGAGGCTGCGGGCGCGCTCCAGGGCGACGTAGTTGTCGGCCAAGGCGTGCTTGATTCCCTGGAATGTGCCGATCGGCTTGCCGAACTGCTGTCGTGATTTCGCGTGCTCGACCGAGCGGGCCAGCGCCGCGTCGGCCACTCCGACGAGGTCGGCGGCCATCGCGATCAGGGGTGTCGCCAGCGCCGATTCCACATCGACCGGCGCGGTGACGACGGGTTCCGTGTCGATTTCGACGTCGGCGACGGGCTGTGCGGGATCCGTGCACTCCGCGGCTTTCACGGCCACGCCGTCGCCGACGCGGACCACGGCGGCGACCGGCCCGTCAGCTGACGAGGCCAAGGTGACGATCAGTTCCGCCCGGGGCAGGCCGGTCACCGCGACCGCACGCCCGTGCAGGCGCCCGCTCTGCAGGGTCATCGGCACACCCGGCAGCCGACAACCGGGCGGGTGAGCCGCCAACGCGGCCACCACACCGCCGCCGACGTCAGCCAGCACGTCGGCAACCGCGGGACCGGCGACCCGCAGGACACCTGCCGCCAGACCGATGCTGGACAGCAACGGGATGGGGGCGATGGCCGCACCGCATTCCTCGAGAACGACAGCGAGATCGACACGGCCGAAGGAGCCATTGGAATCGTCGCCGCCGTCGGCGGGCACGGCGAGTTCGGTCCAGCCGAGGTCGACGACCGTCTTCCACACGGTGCGCCAGCGTTCTGGGTCGGTCAGCGCCTGCCGGGCGACTCCGGGCGGGCACTCGGCGCGCAGGACGTCACGCACGCTGTCGCGCAGCGCCAGCTGACCGGAATTCAGTCCGACGTCCATAAGGCCCCTAACATAATAAAAATAGTAAACTAGCGCGACAGACGTCAATCGCTGGTCCGGTGTACCGGGCGGCTCCGTATGGTGTTCAGCTATGGCCGAGTGGTACCTGTTCCTGCCGCAAGTGAGAATGCCGGTCGCCGACATCGTGGAGCGATCGCGCCACGCCGAAGCCAGTGGGTTCAGCGGAGTGGCGTTCATCGACCACCTCGAGGCTCCCGGGCTGCGGGATGAAAGCATTTGGGAGGCAATGAGCGTCGCCAGCTGGGTAGCCGCCAAGACCGAGCGGTTGCGAATCGGTCATTTGGTGCTCTGCGACGCATTTCGCCATCCGGCAGTGCTGGCCAAACAGGCTGTCACCTTGTCTGAGGCCTCGGACGGCAGGTTCGAGCTCGGTCTCGGCTCCGGCTCGTGGCCTGCTGAGTTTGCCAGATTTGATGTCGGCCAAGAAGATCCGGTAACGCGCGGCGAGCAACTCGAGCGGCATCTGGGCCTGATCATGCAGTATTGGGGGCGCGACGAGGCGCCGGACCGCAGGCAATTCCCGTTGCCCGACCATCGGATACCGCTGATCCTCGGCGGCACCGGGCGCCGGATGATGGAACTTGTTCGCAGATATGCGGATTGGTGGAACATACCGGCCAACCATCTGGATCGGCTGGCGCGGTTGGCCCCCGCCACCGGGTCCGCTCGGGTGTCGGTTCAGCAGATGGTGGGCTTCGTGCGCAAAGACAGCGACCCTAACGCTGTGCGGGAGGTGAGCACCCGGCGATTCGGTAACCTCGGCTCCGGACTGGTATGCGGCGACGCCGACGAGTTGATCGGGCATTTCACCGGCCTGGCTAACCAGGGCGTCGAGCGGTTCTATGTCTGGTTCGCCGATTTCGCCGTCCCGGAATCGCTACACGAATTCGGCGAGACGGTGATCAAAGCCTTCCCGGGATAAGCCCGTCCGCTTATCGGTGCTGTGCCGCCCGCCGGCGAGCCTCGGTGGGCACAACGGGCTCGCGGGCAAAGGGCCCGCGGCGCACCGCGTGCAGCCTGATCTCCGGCAGGTCGACCGACGGGTCCACGGTGTCAAGCCACGCCACGGCTTGGGCTACATCAGACACCTGAATCGCGTTCATCTCGAACGGAACATCCTGCAGCATCTCGGTTTCCACCGGTCCTGGCGTCACGATATGCACCGCGATACCGTCTCGGTCGACTTCGAGTGCCAGCGCCCGGGCGAATGCGTTCATCCCCGCCTTGGACGCCGAGTATGCGGTCCGCGCCATCATCGGCTCGTGTGCCGCGGAGGACGAGATGAACACCAGCCGTGACCCGGCCCGCATGCGCGGCAGCACGGCCGCGGTGACTACGAAGCAGGAATCCAGGTTTGCCGAGATGATCGTCTGCCATTGCTCAAAAGTCTGCTTACGTGCGTAGGTCCCACCGAGCGTTCCGGCGGCGTGTACCACCAAATCGATTGTCTCCAAGGGGCTGATCGCTTGGGCGAAGCCGACGGGATCAGAGGCATCGGCAGCGATAAAACGTGCCCCGATCTCGTCGGCGGCCGCTCGTAGCGGGCCCTCACGGCGGGCCGACAACACGACGTCGTAACCCAGTTCGCACAGTCTGCCCGCGCAGGCCTTGCCGATTCCGCCACTGCCGCCGGTGACCAGCGCGGTTCGCACGCTCGTCCGCGATCTACAGGTGGCGATTGTCCCGCGGGCGCGACAGCGCTTGCGGTGACAACGCATAGATCCGTTGGTCGGGGCCCGCGGCCAACACGTGGCTCTGCGTGTCGGAAAGGTGCCGGGCAGATACGCGACGTGCCCGATCGACGTCACCTGCCTCGATCATCTCGGCCAACTTGACGTGGGTGTTGAGCACGGCGCGACGTTTGGCCAGCGAGGGGTAGGTGCCTTTAGCCGCGCTCTCGTCGGCCCATTGCTGTTCGTGACTCGTCCACAACGTCTCCAGGGTGCCGACCACGGCGATGATCGTGCGGTTTCCGCAGCCGCGCACGACGGAATCGTGGAATTTACGGCCGATTTCGGTGAATTCGGGTCCGTCCTCCAGGTGTGCGGCCATCGCGTCGTTGATCTCTTTGAGCTCGCGGACGATGGTGTCGGCGCGGTCGGGTCGTTGAGCCGCCAATGCCGCGCACGCAGGTTCGAGCTCTAATATCGCCGTCCCCAGATCGGCGACGACAACCGACTCGCTCTGCAACAGCAGACCCAACATGTAGGCAGCGCTGGTCTTTGCCGGAGCGTGCACGACCGCACCACCGCGGTTGCCGCGCCGGACCGACACCAGCCCTTCGGTCTCCAGGATGCGCAGCGCCTCTCGCAGTGAGACCAGGCTGACATTGAACTGCTCGACGAGGACTTCCTGCCGCGGCAGCAAATCGCCGTCGGCCAGTTCGCCGTCGATGATCTGGCGCCGCAACTCATCGGCGACGATCTCGGCGATCCTCGGCGCCGACAAGCGGCGTCGAGCCTCGGGGCCAATTCCCAGCGCAGTCATCCGATTCCAGCAGCGAAACGATCGGACAGAGCCACGGCCGCCGCACCCGCGAACTCCATTTACTGCAATCTTAGCAGTAATGGCATAATAGCCGCGCAGGTCAAGTGGCCGGTTCAACTTTGGTCGAAGCGCCGAGCGGCAAAGTTACTAAGATGGTATAGACAACAACCCGACGATGTAGACGGATACAGGTTGAGCAGCGAGCAGGACAGCCGACCAACGCCGCTGGACGACGTCCGCGTTGTCGAGATCAGCGACCGGATCGCCGGCGGTTACTGCGGGAAGCTGTTGGTCGATGCCGGCGCTGAGGTGAGGAAAATAGAACCGCCACAAGGGGATCCGTTGCGGCGATTCAGCGCCAGCTGCTCACCGATGCCGGACGGGACGGATTCGCCCCTGTTCGGCTATCTCAATGCCGGCAAACGTGGCCTGACCTGGTCCGCCGCGGGCACACGGTCCGACGAGCGTTTCCACGAAGAACTTGCCGGCGCCGATATCGTCGTGGTGACGGCCACCCGGGTCCGGGCGTCCGATCTCGGCATCGATCCGCAGCGGTTGCTGGCGGATAACCCGGGGGCGGTCGTCGTCACGATCTCCGACTTCGGCTGGTCCGGTCCCTACGCCGAGCGTGCCGCCAGTGAATTCACGCTGCAGGCGTGGTCGGGCTTAACCGGATTCCGCGGCGATCCGGCCGGCCCGCCGATTGCGATCGGCGGCGATCTCGGGGAGTACATGGGCGGGGCGTGCGCCGCGTTCGGCGCGCTGGCGCTGCGCCGCCGCGTCGAGCGTGGCGGTCGCGGCGAACATCTGGATTTGTCCATGCTGGAAGCGATCACGCTGATGCAAAGTGGTGAATGGCTGCACTCCCAGCTGCTGCAAGCGCCGCCGGTGTCGCGCACGGTCGAAGTGCCGTCGATCGAGCCGGCCAAGGACGGCTACATCGGGATCACCATGGTCACCGGCCAGCAGTGGCTCGATTTCGCGGCGATGGTCGACTGCCCCGAGCTGACCGAGATTCCGCAGCTGAGCTTTCAGATCGGCCGATGGGAATACCGCGACTTCATCCGGGACCGGATCCGTCCCTGGCTGGCCGAACGCACCGTCGAGGAAGTCGTCGAACTCGGGCAGCTGTTCCGGCTGCCGATCGCGGCGTTGGGCAACGGCGCCACAGTTCGGGACACGGCCTACGCGACGGAGCGCGGGGCGTTCGTGCGCAACCCGGCGGGCTTTCACCAGCCCCGCACGCCGTGGTTGATGTCGCGCTGCCGGTCCGCGTCGCTGCGCAGCGCGCCGTCGTTGGGCGAGGCCGATAACACCCCGTCCTGGCCCGAGCGCGACCGCGACGTACGGTCGGCGGAGCCTCGGCTGCCTCTCGAGGGCCTTCGCGTCGTCGACTTGACCGCGTTCTGGGCCGGGCCCGCCGCGACGCACCTGCTCGCGGCGTTCGGCGCCGACGTGGTCAAGGTGGAGTCGATCCAGCGTCCCGACGGCATCCGGTACTCCGGCGGCATGCGCAAAGATGTCGACGATTGGTGGGAGTACGGCTGGGTGTTCCACGCCATGAACACCAACAAGCGTTCGGTAACTCTGGATTTGGGGTCTGACGAAGGCCGCCGGCTGTTCACCGGCTTGGTCGCCGACGCCGACGTGGTGATCGAGAATTTCTCCGCGCGGGTGATGGACCACTTCGGACTCACCGCGGACGCTTTGCTGGCGGTTAACCCGCGGCTGGTGATGGCCCGGATGCCGGCGTTCGGGCTGGACGGCCCGTGGCGTGACCGGGTCGGTTTTGCGCCAACGATGGAGCAGATTGCCGGGCTGGCCTGGGTCACCGGTTTGGCCGACGGTCCACCTGTCCCGCCGAGGGGCGCCTGCGATCCGCTGGCCGGCGTGCATGCCGCGTTCGCGGTGCTTGCTGCGCTGAACTTCGCCGAGCGCACCGGAGTCGGCCAGCTCGTCGAACTGCCGATGATCGAAACGGTGTTGAACGCCACCGCAATTCAGCCGATCGAGGCCGAGGTATTCGGGGTCACGCTGAGCCGCCGCGGCAACCGCGGTCATGGCCGTGGCGTCCAGAATCTCTACCGCTGCGCGGGCGACGACGATTGGATTGCCGTCACCGTCGGCACCGACCAGCAGTGGCGCTCGCTTGTCGACCTGATGGGCCGGCCGTCCTGGACGGAGGACCACCGCTACGGGACCGTCGCCGGACGGCGCGAGGGGGGCGACGACATCGATCGTCGGCTGCAGGACTGGTTTGCCGGCCAGGATCTGGGTTGCGCGGTGGAAAGCCTTGCCGGCGTGGGTATTCCCGCCGCACCCGTGGTGTCGCCGTCGCTGGTCACCGAGAACCCGCAACTCAATGACCGTGGGTTTCTCGAGCCGCTCGACCACCCGCGCACCGGCCCGGGCCGCTACCCGCGGCCGCCCTTCGCTCCGCTCGACGGACGGCCCAACTGGCTTATGCGTCCGCCGCCGACGCTCGGCGAGCACAATGAAGAGGTACTGCGCGATCTGTGCGGGTTGAATGATCAGGACATCGCGAATTTGGCGTCTGCCGGGGTGATCGGCACCCGGCCCAAGGGCCTGTGAGCCGGACGATTCGGAAGAGGAGCAATCGATGCGGGTGATCGTTGACGAGACATCATGCGAGGCAAGCGGATTCTGCGAATCGCTGGCGCCGGACGTATTCGAGATCGGGGACGCCGACGTCGTGCATGTGGCGGACGGTGAAGTCCCGGAGCACTTGGAGATAGACGTGCGCGCGGCGGTGGACCAGTGCCCGAAGGCCGCGTTGCGGATCGTGGACTGACTACCGTTCGGCCAGCGTGATGGCCATCTCGTCGTAGATCGACATGTTGGTGGTCAGATTTGGATAGGTGACCTTGGCCTCGCCGAGGGCGATCCGGTCACCGCGCAACAGCAGTTCGTCGAAGACCGCGCGCAGCTCGGCGCGGGCCAGCATGGCGCCCAGGCAGTGGTGTGGCCCGCCACCGCCAAAAGCGACATGCGGATTGGGTTGGCGAGCGATGTCGAAGGTGAACGGTCGGTCGAAGACCTCCTCGTCGCGGTTGGCCGACCGCAGCATGGAGACCACACGCTCACCTTTGGGGATGTGCTGACCATCCATCTCGATATCGACCTTGGCGGTGCGAGTCCAGTAAGCCACCGGTGAAGCCCAGCGCAGCACCTCCTCGACGGCGCTGGACCGACATGACTCTTCTTCGCGGTAACGCTCAATCTGGTCCGGGTTGGCGACGAATGCCTGCAGGCCGATGGCCAACGCGTTCTTGGTGGTGTCGCTACCGGCGAAGGCCAACACAAAGAAAAAGAACTCCAACTCGTTCTCGGGCAGACTGAACTGCTCGCCGTCGTCACCGGTAATCACCGCGGATGCCAATGTGCTCCAGATGTCGTCGGTCGGGTTCCGCCGCTTCTCTGCCGTCAGCTCCATGGCGTAGCCAAAGATCCAGGCGAAGTGATCGACGTCCTGCTTCCGGTTGAGCTGCCCTTCGGGCGTCCGGGACTTCAGGATGCGGTCCAGGCAATCGAAGACCCGCGGCCGATCTTCCTCCGGTATGCCGATGATGTCGCCGATGACGGACATCGGCAGCGCGTCGGCGACATCCTCGATCCAGTCGCCTTCCCGCTTGGCGAGGAGGTCGTCGATCATCCGCGCCGCGCGGGCCCGGATCCCGTCCTCCAGCTTGGCGATCGCTCGCGGATTGAAAGCGTTGGAGATGAGCTTGCGACGTTTGTTCAGCCCCGGCGGATCCATGTTGATGATCGTTGGGTACGAGGCGAATAGATCGGCGGGC
>NZ_DATMLH010000235.1:0-29064 GCF_035570115.1 Mycobacterium sp. | reverse complement strand
AGCCCGCTGAGCGCGTTGGCGGCTTTGCACACCTCGGTCTGCAGGTCTGAGTAGGTGAGGGTGCGGCCTTCGCCGACCCGCTCACCCTCCCAGTGGATGGCGACTCGATCGCCGTTACCGGCTTGTACGTGACGGTCCACGCAGTTGTGCGCGACGTTGAGCGTTCCGCCGGTGAACCACTTGGCGAACGGTGCCGCCGACCAGTCCAACACCTGGTCGTAGGGCTTGGACCATGACAGCCGGTTGGCCTGTTCGGCCCAGAACGCGAGCCGGTCTCGCTCGGCCTTGCGGTACAACACCTCGCTGGCGTTCGCCTGTGCGGTGAACTCCGCGGACGGCGGGTAAGACAGGGTCGCGGCGTGGGTCTCGGTCACCTGCACGAGCGTAATCGGGATCGCTCGCCGGGATGTCCGGGCGTCGCTCAGTTAAGAAGAAGTTTGCTTGCCGCGGCGGCAACAACCTCTACCGCATTAAGCCGGCCCGGCCGGGGGCTCTAGGGTCGGGCCCATGCGTCGGGTCCGTGCTGCGGCGGCCTTTGTGGCTTGCGGATTGCTCGCCGCCGCATCGCTGACTGGCTGCGGTGCGGGAAACGTGCGCACCGATGTGGTGATCGTCAACGCCGGTGAGCCGCAGAATCCGCTGATTCCGACCAATACCAATGACAGCAATGGGGGCCGCATCATCGACCGGCTCTTCGCGGGCCTGATGTCCTATGACGCCAAGGGCAGGCCCGAACTGGAGGTTGCCCAGTCGATCGAGACCAGCGATGACATCAATTACCGCATCACCCTCAAGCCCGGATGGACGTTCAGCGACGGCACAGCGGTGACCGCGCACTCCTTCGTGGACGCCTGGAATTACGGCGCTCTGGCCGCCAACGCGCAACTACAGCAGAGCTTCTTCACCCCGATCGCCGGTTTCGACGAAGTGGCTGCGCCCAAACCGGCGGCAACCACAATGTCCGGGTTGCGCGTCGTCGACGACCACCAGTTCACCGTGCAGCTCAAGGCGCCGACCATCGACTTCAGACTGCGGCTTGGGTTTTCGCCGTTCTATCCATTGCCGGCCGTAGCGCTCAAGGATATGACGAGCTTTGGTCAGCACCCGGTCGGCAACGGCCCATACAAGTTTGACGACGCGCCGGGCGGTGCGGCCTGGCAACACAACGTCAAACTGGACCTGGTGCCCAACCCCGGCTACCACGGCAACCGGATCCCGCAGAACAAGGGTCTGCGTTTCGTCTTCTACGCCAACCTAGAGACCGCATACGCCGACTTGCTGTCCAGCAATCTCGATGTGCTGGACACCATTCCGTCCAGCCTGCTGTCGGTCTACCGCCGAGATCTGGGCGATCGTTACGTCAGCGCGCCGGCAGCGGTGAACCAGACCCTCGACACCCCGCTGCGGCTGTCCCATTTCGGCGGCGAGGAAGGCAGGTTGCGCCGACAGGCGCTCTCGGCGGCCATCAACAGGGCACAGATCTGCCGCCAGATCTATTCCGGAGCGCGTGCACCGGCCCGCGATTTCACTGCGAGTTCGCTGCCCGGTTTCGACCCGCACATCGTGGGCAACGATGCGCTCGAGTTCGATCCGGACCGTGCGCGGCGGCTGTGGTCGCAAGCCGATGCCATCGCGAAATGGTCCGGCCGGTACGCGATCACCTACAACGCCGACGGCGGACACCAGGAGTGGGTGGACGCGGTGGCCAACAGCATCAAGAACATCTTGGGTATCGACGCGGTCGGTGTGCCGCAGCCGACGTTCGCCACGTTTCGCACCCAGGTCACCACCCGCAGCATCGCCACCGCTTTCCGCGCGGGTTGGCAGGGCGACTTCCCGTCGATGCTGGAGTTCTTGGAGCCGCTTTTCGTCACCGGGGCGGGCGCCGATGACGTCGGCTATTCCAACCCGCAATTCGACGCCGCGATCGGCGCGGCCGAAGCCGCGCCCAGCTTGCAGGAGTCGTTTGCCCTGGCCAACGCTGCACAGCGAATCCTTTTCCGGGATATGCCGGTCGTGCCGTTGTGGTACACGATCAGCGTGGCCGGAAGGTCACCGGCGGTCAGCCACGTCGCACTGACCTGGAACGGCTTGCCCGACTACGAGCACATCGTGAAGGCCTGAGATGGGCTGGTATATCGCTCGACGCGTCGGGATCATGGTTCCGGTCTTTCTCGGGGCCACCCTGCTGATCTACGGCATGGTCTTCTTGCTGCCCGGTGATCCGATCGCCGCCCTGGGCGGTGACCGTCCGCTGAGCCCCGCGGTGGCCGCGCAACTGCGCGCCCAATACCACCTGAACGACCCGTTCTTGATCCAGTACCTGCATTATCTTGGCGGCATCGTGCACGGCGATCTGGGGCGTGCCTACTCCGGGTTGCCGGTCAGTGTCGTTCTGGCCCAGGCGTTTCCGGTGACCATCCGGCTGGCGTTGATCGCCCTGGCGGTGGAGGCGGTCCTCGGGACCGGCTTCGGGGTGATCGCCGGGCTGCGGCAAGGCGGGACCTTCGATGCCGGGGTGCTGATCACTAGTCTGATCGTCATCGCGGTGCCGATCTTCGTGCTGGGGTTTCTGGCGCAGTTCGTCTTCGGTGTCCGGTTGGGTGTCGCCGCGGTCACCGTGGGTGATCAGCCGACATTCGCGCGGTTGCTGCTGCCCGGTGTGGTGCTGGGGTCGGTGTCGTTGGCGTACGTGGTGCGGTTGACCCGCTCTGCGGTGGCCGCGAACGCGCACGCCGACTATGTGCGCACCGCTACGGCGACCGGCCTGTCGCGGCCCAGGGTGGTCACGGTCCACATCCTGCGAAACTCGCTGATCCCGGTGGTGACATTCCTCGGCGCCGACCTCGGGGCGCTGATGGGCGGGGCGATCGTCACCGAGGGAATCTTCAACATCCACGGTGTCGGTGGTGTGCTCTATCAGGCCGTCACCCGCCAGGAGGCACCAACGGTGGTGTCGATCGTGACGGTGCTGGTGGTGATTTATCTGTTGACGAACCTGATCGTGGATCTGCTGTACGCGGCGCTGGATCCCAGGATCCGCTATGGCTGATCGGGACACCGAGGTGCTTGGCGGCGCCGGGTTTTGGCGTGATACTTGGCGGGGCCTGCGGCGACGTCCGAAATTCGTCGTCGCCGCCGCGCTGATTCTGTTCTTTCTTGTGGTGGCGATGTTTCCGGCATTGTTCACGTCAGCCGATCCCGGCTACGCCGACCCGTATCAGAGCCTGCTCGCACCGTCGGCCGCGCATTGGTTCGGTACCGACCTGCAGGGCCACGACATCTACGCCCGCACGGTTTACGGTGCCCGCGCTTCGATCACCGTCGGCGTTGGTGCCACCCTTGTGGTTTTCGTTGTCGGCGGGGCGCTGGGCGCGCTGGCCGGCTTTTACGGCGGCTGGATCGACGCGGTGGTCTCCCGCGTCGCCGATGTGTTCTTCGGAATCCCGCTGTTGTTGGCCGCCATTGTGCTCATGCAGGTCATGCATCATCGCACCGTATGGACGGTGGTCGCGATTCTCGCGCTGTTCGGTTGGCCGCAGCTGGCCAGGATCGCGCGCGGGGCCGTGCTCGCGGTGCGCGACAACGATTACGTCGTGGCCGCGCAGGCGCTGGGGTTGAGCAGGTTCGGGATATTGATACGCCACGTCGTGCCCAATGCCCTTGGCCCAGTGATCGCCGTCGCCGCGATCTCGCTGGGTCTGTTCATCGTGACCGAGGCGACGCTGTCCTACCTCGGTGTGGGGCTGCCGCCTTCAGTGGTGTCATGGGGCGGCGATATCAACGTGGCGCAGACGCGGCTGCGGGCAGGCTCGCCGATCTTGTTCTATCCCGCTGGGGCCCTTGCGCTTGCGGTGCTGGCATTTTTGATGATGGGCGACGTATTGCGCGACGCCCTGGATTCCACATCACGAGCGTGGCGGTCATGATCCGCGTCGGCGACGATGCAGAGCGCAGCGATGCGGAGGAGCGCCGCGGGTCTTGCGCCGAGCTGCCGCTGCTGAGCGTCGCGGGCCTGGAAGTGAGATTCGGCGACGATCCTCCCGCCGTGCATAACGTCGAGCTGACCGTGCGCAGCGGTCAGACCGTTGCCGTTGTCGGTGAATCCGGCTCCGGAAAATCGACGACGGCCGCTGCGATTCTCGGCCTGCTCGCGCCGGGCGGACGAATCACCGCCGGCCGCATCGTATTCGACGGCTTCGACATCACGTCGCCGGATCCGCGACGGCTGCGCTCGATTCGGGGGACTGGCATCGGCTATGTGCCGCAGGACCCGACGACCAACCTCAACCCGGTGTGGAAGATCGGCTTCCAGATACGGGAGGCGTTGCGCGCCAACAATATCAGCGATACGCGGCAACGATCACTGCAACTGCTCGGGGAAGCCGGAATGTCCGACCCGCCGACTCAGGCCCGACGGTATCCGCATCAGCTGTCTGGCGGGATGTCTCAGCGTGCGCTGATTGCGATCGGGCTGGCCGGCCGCCCGCGCTTGCTGATCGCTGACGAGCCGACTTCCGCACTGGACGTCACTGTGCAGCGCCAGGTGCTCGACCATCTGCAGCATCTGGCCGCGGAACTGGGCACGGCGGTCTTGCTGATCACCCACGATCTCGCGCTCGCAGGCGAGCGAGCCGAGCAACTGATCGTCATGCGACGCGGTAGCGTAGTAGAAACCGGTGCAGCACAATGGATCTTGAGCGACCCACAGCACCCCTACACCCGACAGTTGGTTGCCGCCGCGCCGCGCGCGGCCGGTGGGACGACGGCTCGACCGCGGACCGGCAACGCGACGTCCGGCGGAGAATCCGACGCTGAGGCCGGCGGTCTCCTGGTTGCCTCCGAGCTCACCAAGGTCTACCGTTCAAGCCGCGGAACACCTTGGCGGAAAACCGAATTCCGTGCTGTCGACGGCGTGTCGTTTCGTCTGCGCAGAGCGACCACACTGGCCATCGTCGGCGAATCCGGATCTGGGAAATCCACTCTGGCGCGCATGGTGCTGGGTCTGCTTGCGCCGTCCTCCGGGACGGTGACTTTCGGCGGCCTTGACGTTGCCGCGCTGAACCGGCGAGCGGCTCTGGGGTTTCGCCGGCGGGTGCAACCGGTCTTCCAAAACCCTTACAGCAGCCTGGATCCGATGTTCACAGTGTTCCGGGCCATCGAGGAACCGTTGCGCATTCACCGCGTCGGTAGCCGCCGCGAGCGGCGCGCGGCTGTGCGAGAGTTGGTCGAGCAGGTGGCGCTTCCGTTGTCGGTGCTGGACCGCCGCCCTCGCGAATTGTCGGGCGGCCAGCGCCAACGGGTCGCGATCGCGCGGGCGCTGGCGTTGCGGCCGGAGGTGCTGGTCTGCGACGAAGCTGTCTCCGCGCTCGACGTCTTGGTGCAGGCGCAGATACTCGAATTGCTTGCCGGGCTTAAGGACGCGCTGGGTCTGAGCTATCTGTTCATCAGTCACGACTTGGCCGTCGTCCGGCAGATCGCCGATGAAGTGATGGTGATGCAAGCTGGCCAGGTGGTTGAACACGCGCCCGCTGAGGAGGTATTTACGCGGCCGCGGCACGAATACACCCGGCAACTGCTGGCGGCGATTCCCGGCGGCGGGTCGCCGCCAGAAACGCGCGGCGATCGCAAGGGCGGCGATCGCAAGGGCGGCGAAGCCGGGCGCGGCGGGTCGCCGCCAGAAACCGAGCCCTATCGTGACAGTTCGTGACTTCTGACCCGTTGGCTCCGCTGATGGAGCTGCCCGGTGTCGCCGCCGCCAGCGACCAGGCCCGGGATGCGCTCGGCCGCGCGCATCGCCATCGTGCCAACCTGCGGCGCTGGCCGGTGACGGCGGCCGAGGCTTCGCTGCGGGCCGCGAGGGCCTCGGCGGTGCTCGACGGCAGGCTGAAACTGGACGAGCATCTGGACGTCTCCGCGACCAGCGACCCGGTATTCGCCGGCGCGCTGCGCGTCGCGCAGGCGCTGGAAGGTGGCGAGACCGCCTTGGCCGGCGTGTGGCAGCGGGCGCCGCTGCAGGCGCTGGCACGACTGCATATGCTCGCCGCCGCCGACCTGGTCGACGAGAGTCGATTGGGCCGGCCACGCGCTGACGGCGATATCGGGCCCCGCCTCGAGTTGCTCGGCAAGATCGTCACCGGTGGCACCCGGGCGCCGGCCGCGGTGATCGCCTCGGTCGCGCACGGTGAACTGCTGACCCTGGCGCCATTCGGCAGCGCGGACGGTGTGGTGGCACGGGCGGTGTCGCGGCTGGTGACGATTGCCACCGGGCTCGACCCGCATGGATTGGGCGTGCCGGAGGTCAGCTGGATGCGTCGTGCGGCCGAGTACCGCGATGCCGCGCGCGGGTTTGCGGCGGGAACGCCCGACGGCATGGCCGCCTGGTTGGTGCTGTGTTGCCGGGCCCTGCGCACAGGCGCGCAAGAGGCGTTCTCGATTGCTGAAGCGCTTGCTGAATAGGTTGCCGAAGCCGCGTCGCGGTGAGCGGTGCAGCGGCCGGCGGTAGCGGTACGGACGAATAAAGCGGGCGACGATCCGAAGGATTTCGGCTCGCCGCCCGCTAGCACGGAACTCGGTTACCAAGCGTGCAACTCTGGGTTGCGTGGGGTGGCCTCGGCGATCTTGCGACGCTTCCGGCTGCAACCCCACCCAAAGGGCTGTCGACGCCATCCACTCTTCGCAATTACGCAGGCCCGCAACACTTCTGCCATTATCGCGGCTGTGACTCCGCGTGGGTGCCGGGAACCGTGCTGGGTTACCCGATTTCGGGAGATCGTGCCTTCTCTTCCGGCTCGATCTTGGCCTCACCGGGCTTCCGTCACTCCTTTGTACTCCGTGACCCGGGTCACAGCAAGAGTCAATTGCCGTGAAAACGCTGAAGTGATATCGACCAGTGACCCGGAGAAGTTTGCTGTAGCAGCGACGGTGCGCTGCTACAGCGAGAACCGGCGGAGCAGCGAGTACGTCAACGCGCCGGCGGCCAGCGCGCTGACGCCCACCGCGGCGGTCGTGGCGACCGCGGCTCCCGACGGTGTTCCGATGCGGTCGCGCAGCGATACCGGCCGCGAGAATGCCAGCACCGGCCAGCCGCGGGCGGTCGCTTCGCGGCGCAGCGCGCGGTCAGGGTTGACCGCGCTTGGATGGCCGACGACTTCGAGCATCGGCAGGTCGGTGATCGAATCCGAGTAGGCGTAGCAGTGTTCGAGAGGGTAGCCCTGACGTGCGGCCAACTCTCGGATCGCCTGGACCTTGCCTTCGCCGTAGCAGTAGAACCCGATCTCTCCGGTGTACTTGCCGTCCTCGACGACCATGCGGGTCGCCATCGCATGGGTGGCGCCGAGCGCACGCGCGATCGGTGCCACCAGCTCCTCGCCGGACGCCGACACCACCACGACATCGCGGCCGCACAGCTTGTGGCTGGCGATCAGGTCCGCGGCCTCGGCGAATACCAGAGGCGTGACGATGTCGTGCAGCGTTTCGCTGACGATCGACTTGACCTGCTGGGCATCCCAGCCGGTGCACATGTTGGTCAGATGGATGCGCATGCGGTCCATCTGATCGTGGTCGGCGCCGGAGAGCAGGAACAGAAACTGGGCGTAGCTCGACTTGAGCACGGCGCGGCGGTTGATCAATCCCTGGTCGAAGAAAGGTTTGCTGAACGCCAGCGTGCTGGACTTGGCGATGATGGTCTTATCAAGATCGAAAAACGCGGCGGTGCGAGTGCTGGGACCGGTGTCTATCGATGATGTTTGCTGGTCAGCGGCCGAGTCCGGGACGGTCACGGCCCCAGCATAGGTGGACCACGTGACAAAACGCGAGGGCGCCCACAAAACACCCGGTCAACCACGGTTCGATTGCTCGCGACGACCGCGCTGTCCTGGCTGAATGTGGCCGAATGCCATGGGCGCAACTTCAAACAGCACTTGCGCTGCGCGATGCTGTCATGTGTATAGTAAGCAGTACTCGGCTTAGCCGAGGGTGTATCAGCCCGACCCCCCGGGGCTGATTCACGACGACCCTCGCCTCCTCCCCCCCTGGCGGGGGTCGTCCCTTTTGTGGGGTGAGTTCCCGCCGTCGGCGCCGACTTTGACGGGCGCTGGGCCGCGAGTTGTGCACAGATCGGGCGTTGTCCACAGATCCTCGTTCGGGACTGGCGGCGGAGGATCGCGCCCGGGCACGGTGGGCCAATGACCACCCCTACCGGCACTGGCTGCGCACGCGGGATCCTGGCCGTCCTGGCCGAATCCGTAATGCGCGATGAGGTCGACCGGGTCGCCGCGGCCGTCGGTGTGCGGGTCGTCCACGCCGGCAACACATTTCCGATTAGCAGGAAAACGTGGTCGGCGGCCGCAGCGGTGGTGCTCGACGAGGCCGCGGCGCAAGCATGCGCACGCGCTGGACTGCCACGCCGCGCACACGTGATCGTCGTGACCGGCAGCGAGCCCGCGTCGGCGACGTGGGCCGCGGCGATCGAGGTGGGTGCCCGGCACGTGCTCAGGCTGCCCGCACAAGAGCGCGATCTGGTCCGCGGATTCGCCGATGCGGGCGAATTCGCGCGCGACGACGGCGCTCTCGGCCAGGTAGTCGCCGTTATCGGTGGGCGCGGCGGGGCGGGTGCCTCACTGTTCGCGGCCGCCTTGGCGCAACTCGCCACCGATCCGTTGTTGGTCGATCTCGACCCATGGGGTGGTGGCATCGACCTGCTGGTGGGCGGCGAAACCGCCCCGGGCGTGCGCTGGCCCGACCTGGCGCTGCAGGGCGGGCGGCTGAACTGGTCGGCGGTGCGCGGGGCGCTGCCGCGATACCGCGGGATCTGCATGCTGTCAGGCACCCGTCGGGGATACGAATTGGATGCCGGGGCCGTGAGCGCAGTCATCGACGCCGGCCGCCGCGGCGGGGCGACCGTGGTCTGCGACCTGCCGCGTCGGTTGACCGACGCCACTCAAACCGCCTTGGATACCGCCGATCTCGTCGTGGTGGTCACCCCATGCGATGTGCGGGCGTGCGCGGCCACGGCGACGGTCGCGGCGGTGCTCATCGGCATCAATCCCAATGTCGGAGTGGTCGTACGCGGACCGTCGCCAGGCGGCCTGCGCGCGAACGAGGTGGCTGAGATCGCCGGCGTACCGCTGTTGGCGGCGATGAGGCCTCACCCGAGGTTGGCCGAGCAACTCGAACACGGTGGTCTGAGGTTCGGGCGGCGCTCTGCGTTGGCCGCAGCGGCCAGCCGGGTTATGGCTGTGCTGCCTGCGCGCCCGGTGGCCCGGTCGGAAGGCCGGGCGGCATGACCGGTTCTCTCATCGACCGGGTGCGTGAGCGGCTGGCGACGGAATCCGGCCCGCTGCGCCCCATGGTGGTTGCCGACGCGATCCGCGCCGAATCGGGCGGGGTGCTCGGCGACACCGAGCTGCTGAGCAATCTCCGGGTCCTGCAGACCGAGCTGATCGGCGCCGGGATCCTCGAGCCACTGTTGTGCGCGGACGGCACCACCGACGTGCTGGTCACCGCGCCGGACGCGGTGTGGGTCGACGATGGAAACGGTTTGCGGCGCAGCGATGTTCGATTTGCCGACGAAGCAGCCGTGCGACGCTTGGCGCAGCGGCTGGCCCTGGCGGCGGGTCGGCGTCTCGACGACGCGCAACCATGGGTGGACGGTCAGCTGACCACGGTGGGCGTCGGAGGTTTCGCGGTCCGGTTGCATGCCGTTCTGCCGCCGGTCGCTGTCGACGGGACCTGCCTGTCGTTGCGGGTGCTTCGACCGGCCACTCAAGATCTGCCCGCGCTGATCGCGGCGGGTGCCATCGCGCCGACGGCCGCCGCACTGCTCGCCGACATCATCACGGCCCGGTTGGCGTTTCTGGTGTCCGGCGGCACCGGAGCGGGTAAAACGACGTTGCTGTCGGCGATGCTGAACGCGGTGGCGCCGGACGAGCGGATCGTGTGCGTCGAGGACGCCGCCGAGTTGGCGCCGCCGCATCCGCATCTGGTCAAGCTCGTCGCGCGATGCGCCAACGTTGAAGGCGTGGGCGAAGTCACGGTGCGGCAACTCGTCCGGCAGGCGCTGAGGATGCGGCCCGACCGCATCGTCGTCGGAGAGGTCCGGGGCGCCGAGGTGGTCGATCTGCTTGCCGCGCTGAACACCGGTCACGACGGCGGTGCCGGCACCGTGCATGCCAACAATCCGAGCGAGGTCCCGGCTCGCTTGGAGGCGTTGGGCGCTCTCGGCGGCCTGGATCGTGGCGCGCTGCACAGTCAATTGGCCGCAGCGGTGCAGGTGCTGTTGCACGTCGCCCGCGACCGCGGCGGGCGGCGGCGACTCAGCGAAATTGCCGTGCTGCGCCAAACTGACGGAAGGGTCGGCGCGGTCACTGTCTGGCACGCCGACACTGGACTGACCGACGAGGTCGCCGGTTTGCGCCGGCTGTTGCAGAGCCGGTTACCGAGATGAGCGCACCGATAGCGGCGCTGGCGTTGTCGGCAGCTGTGCTCGTATTGCCGTCATCGCCTCGTCGACGACTCGCTCGCCCCGAGCGCGGCCGCAGCTGGTCGTCGGCGCGGGTAGCCGCATGCTTAGCGGCGTGCGCTGGGGCCGGCGGTGCTATATTGCTGCCGCTGACAACGGTTTTCGCTGCCGTGGTATTCACCGCCACCGCAGGCCTGCGCTACCGCCGCCGTCGCCGCAGCCGTCGTGCGATGGACGAAAGCCGGGAACTAGAAACCGCGATCGATGTGCTGGTGGGTGAACTGCGGATCGGTGCCCACCCCGCGCAGGCCTTCGCCGTCGCGGCGGACGAAATAGCTGGGCCGGTCGCGCAATCATGTCGTGCCGTGGCGGCGCGCGCCCGCTTGGGGGCCGACGTCACCGCCGGTTTGAGCGGGGTTGCCGAGACTTCTGCGCTACCGGCGCAATGGAATCGGCTCGCAGTGTGCTGGCAACTGGCGTCGCAACACGGTCTGGCAATGTCGACCCTGATGCGGGCGGCTCAACGCGATATTGCTGAGCGACAACGATTCTCGGGGCAGGTGACGTCGGCAATGGCCGGCGCCCGCGCCACGGCGGCCATCCTGGCCGGCCTGCCGGTGCTGTCGGTGGCGCTTGGCCAACTCATCGGCGCGGACCCGGTGGCGTTCCTGCTGGCAGGGCACGCAGGCGGCTGGCTGCTGGTGGTCGGGGTGACGCTGGTCTGCAGCGGGCTGCTCTGGTCCGACCGCATCACCGATCGGGCGACATCGTGAGTACCGCGGCGCTGTTGTTGGCCGCCGCTCTGTTGACTGGCGCCCGACCGTCGACGGTGCGTGCGCGCGCCACGCTGGTGACCCGCACGCCCGCGATTCCGCGGCCACCGGTGCGTGGCGCCGATCCGCTGGCCGTCGCCTCGAGCCTGGATGTGCTGGCGGTCTGCCTGGCGGCGGGCATGGCAGTGTCGACCGCCGCGGCGGCGACTGCGCCGTCGGCGCCGCCGCTGCTGGGCCGAGTGCTTCGGCGCGCCGCCGACCTGTTGGCGCTGGGCGCCGACCCGGGCATCGCATGGTCGGCACCGCCGGGTCTGCCGCCCGGTTCCCTCGACCCGCAGACCGATGCGTTGCTGCGGCTGGCGAGGCGGTCTTCGGCCTCGGGTGTGGCGCTCGCTGACGCGGTCGCCTCGCTTGCCGCGCAATGTAGACAGGACGCCGCACACATGGCCGCGGCGACCGCCGAGCGAGCCGGGGTGCTGATCGCCGGTCCGCTCGGACTGTGTTTCTTACCCGCGTTCGTGTGCCTGGGCATTATTCCGGTGGTGGCCGGACTGGCCGGCGACTTACTGCAGTCGGGCTTACTGTGACGGCGTGCATCAGATCTACACGTGGTAACGGAGGAGGGAATGATGAAGTTAACCAACATGTTTCGTGTGCTACGCGCGCGTGTGACGCTGTTGGCGGTAGACGAGTCCGGGATGTCCACCGTCGAGTACGCAATCGGGACGATCGCGGCGGCGGCGTTTGCTGCGATCCTCTACACGGTCGTCACCGGCGACTCCATCGTCTCGGCGTTGACCAACATCATCGCCCGCGCGCTCAACACCAAGGCATAGTCGACGATGTCGGCGCGAGCACCGTGGAGGCGGCGCTGGGCGTCGCCACGCTGGTCGGTGTGCTGGTGTTGTGCCTGGCCGGGGTCACCGCGGTGTCGATGCAGGTCCGCTGCATCGACGCGGCCCGCGAGGCTGCCCGGTTGGCCGCCCGTGGCGATGATCGCTCCGCCATCGCGACCGCCGCTCGTATCGCACCGGGTGGCGCCCTGGTGCAGCTGCGTCGCGACGGCGACGTCGTCGTTGCGACGGTCACCGCCCGGTCGAATCTGCTTCCCGCGCTGGGCATCACGGCCACCGGCGTCTCGGCAGTGGAGCCGTCACGGTGAGCGCGGATCCGCCACCGTGGTCGCGGCCGCGATGGTCGCCGTACTGCTGTCCATCACCGGCGGCAGCGCGTACCTGGGCTCTGCAGTGGTAGCGCGCCACCGGGCCCAGGCGGCGGCCGATCTGGCCGCACTGGCCGCCGCGGCGCGGCTGGCGGCCGGACCCGAGTCCGCCTGTGCGCAGGCGAGAGCGGTGGCCCGTGAGATGCGGGTAAGCACCATCAGTTGCGACGTGGACGACCTGGACGTCGTCGTCACGGTCGACGCGCGTGTCGCCGTTGGCGGATGGGCCAGCGCCCGGGCCGCCGCCCGGGCAGGCCCAGCCGACCGCGACTAGTTGTACCCGGCTGTCACCAACCTGACTGCCGGGTACAACTAGTCGCCGCTTGGATCGTGATCGGACAGGCCCGCGTCGGAGAGTTCGGTCGCCGTGGGCAACCGCAGTGAGACCAGACCGGCGAACGTCTCCTGCTCGACTTCCACGCGGTTGACGGTCACGTGCACCGGCACCCAGCCGCCGTCGTGGCCGGGCATGCGCAACACCCCGCTGGTGGCCCCGCGGCCGAACTCCGCGGTCATCGCGGCCATCCGCGCCTCGTCGCTGGGATGCATCCGCGCGGCTTCGGTCGCGATACGTCGCCAGTCATAGAAGGGGCACGGCTCGTCGAGCCATTTCAACAGGGTCCAGCTGCTCGGATCGAACAACGCCCGGTGCACACCAGGCTGCGCCAACCCGTGCAGGATCTGCTGCGCGAGTCGGTCGGTTGCTCGCGCCGGGTCGGCCGGCTCGGCACGCCAATTCATCCCGCGCGCGATCACGTGGTCGCGGCCATCCGGCCCGGGCTCCAATCCATTGCGAGCGACGAAGCTCACCCGGATGTGATTGCCCTGCCAATCGGTGTCGTCCCAGGTGTCGCACAGGGTGTGCCCTGGTTGCGAATTGACCGCCGCCGCGAGCGCCTTGCCTTCGTTGGGTTTGAGGTCACCCGACGGCCAGCTGTCCGCGAACGCGCGACGCTGCGGGTCCTCGACCTCGAGGTTCCTTCCGGTGTTGGCCAGCGACTCCGGCGTATCGATGGCCACCCCGAGGGTCATGTCCCATTTCAATGGGCCCGGGATCGGGCGCTCCGGCGGTTCGACCTCAGCCGGCCCGCTCCAGATATGTACACCGTGCATGCGGCCGTCGGACATCAACACCGGCTCGGTGCGGATCACCCGGTGACTTTTGGGTGTGATGCTGACCAGGCTTTGGCTGTTTTGCAACGACTCGGCGATTGCGCTCTGGATGGCGGCAAGATGCGGATTCCGTCGCAGAAACACGGTAATCGGAACGAGATTCTTCAATTGACGACCCAGCGCTACTACGGCCGGTTCGTTGCCCAGCGTTTCCACGAGCAACCAGTCGCGGGCCATACCTCGGCATTTTACGGTCAGTCAGCCGATAACCGGCTGCCTCCCTGCCCAATCCGGCAATGTTGAAGGTGGTCAACCTGAGGGTGACCCTTACACGTCAGCCGGCGACTTGCACAGGTTAACGCGGCCGGGTATTTTGCTGCTGCGCCCCCTGGGATCGCGAACGGATTGCGCTGTCCGACCGTTCGCCGCACTGTTTTGCAACTTCGGCATGTGCGCGTTTCTTCAGCAGCGAGGAAAAGCGTTTTCGTGGCGGCTGCCACGGCATAGACGCGTAGAGGGCGACCGTCGAGGGGTCGGTCGTCATCGCTATGTCTCGCCCCCGTGAGCCAGCGCTGCGAGCACCAAGCGCAAGACGCGCACAGCCCCGGCTTTATCCAGTGGTTCGTTACCGTTGCCGCATTTCGGTGACTGCACGCAGGACGGGCATCCCGACGGGCATTCGCAGGCCTGGATAGCGGCAGCGGTAGCGCCCAGCCACGTGCTCGCCCGGCGGAAACCCTGCTCGGCGAAGCCCGCCCCGCCCGGATAGCCGTCATAGACGAAGACGCTGGGCAGTCCGTCCGATTCGGGGCCCACCGCGGTGGACAAACCGCCGATGTCGCCGCGGTCGCAGCTGGCCACCAGGGGCAGCAGTCCGATCGCGGCGTGCTCGGCGGCGTGTAGCGATCCGGGGATCTGCTGCGCGTCGATCCCGTTGCGGCTCAGGGCCTCCGGTGTGATGGTGTACATCACCGCGGTGGTGGCCAGGGTGTGGGCGGGCATATCCAGCTCGATGAAGTCGATCACCTCCCCGCTTAGCCGACGGCGCAAATAGCCGACGACTCGACTGGTGACGCTGACTGGTACCAGGCCCAAGGTGATCGATCCGAAGACTCGGCGTTCACCCTCTCCGGTGACCGCGATGTCGGTGAGTTCTCTTGCAAACGTGGCATATCCGGGATCTTCGCCGTGAACGAAGGCCATGCCCTCTTCGAAGTCGAGCGAATCGACAACGTAACTCTCACCCTGGTGCAGGTATACCGCACCGGGGTGCACAGAAGCGGCGGCCTGGCCGACACCGGCGGTCCCCAGCAACCGTCCGGTCTCGCTCTCCACGATGACGATCTGGCCGCCCGTCGACCCCCGAATGTCCACCGCCGGATGCGGATCCACGCCCGGCGCCGGATAGTACCTGCCGAAACGTCGCCTTAGCAGCCCGTCGTCGACCAGCGCCTCGGCCACCTCCTCGGCGCCCAATCCGCGCACCTCGGCTTCGTCTAGCGGCAGTTCCGTTGCAGCACAGAGCAACTGCGGGCCGAGGATGTATGGGTTGGCCGGATCGATCACCACGCGCTCGATCGGCTTATCCAGCAATGCGGCGGGGTGGTGCACCAGATAGGTGTCCAGCGGATCGTCACGGGCGACCAGCACGACCAGCGCGCCCTGGCCACGTCGCCCGGATCGGCCGGCCTGCTGCCAAAACGACGTGACTGTTCCGGGAAAGCCGGCCAGCACCACCGCGTCGAGCCCCGCGATATCGACACCCAGCTCCAGGGCGTTCGTGGTGGCGAGACCTCGCAGCTGCCCGTCGACCAGTGCGCGTTCCAGGGCGCTGCGGTCCTCGGGCAGATAGCCCGCCCGATAAGACGCCACCTTCTCGGTCAGCTCCGGGGCGATGTCCTCCAGTCGCGCACGGGTTGCCAGCGCGGTCAATTCGGCACCCCGACGCGACCGGACAAATGTCAACGTGCGCGCCCCCTCGGCCATCAGGTCGGCCATTACCCGCGCAGCCTCGCTACCGGCGGACCGCCGGACCGGAGCGCCGTTCTCACCGACGAGGTCCGTGCGCAAGGCCGGCTCCCACAACGCCACAGTGCGGGCGCCCTGTGGCGAGCCGTCCTTGGTGATCTCTTCGACCGGCTGGCCGATGAGCTCGGCGGCGGTTGCACCGGGCGCGGCCGTTGTCGCGCTGGCGAAGATGACAGTGGGCAGCAAAGACGGGGCGGTCGGGTCCGCGGAGTACCGCGCGCACAACCGCAGCAGGCGGCGCAGAACCATCGCCACGTTCGAGCCGAAAACACCACGGTAGTAGTGGCATTCGTCGATGACCAGATAGCGAAGGCCACGCAGGAACACCGCCCACCGGGCGTGGTTGCGCAGCAGCGCCAAGTGGACCATATCGGGGTTGGAGAACAGCCAACGGGAGCGCTCCCGCGCGAACCGACGCAACTCGGTGGGACTGTCGCCGTCGTAGGCCGTGGGCGCGACGTCACCCAGCCGGGGCACCGCCGTGGTCAGCAGATGCGCGGCGCGCAACTGGTCGTGGCCAAGCGCTTTGGTCGGCGACAGGTAGAGCGCGCGGGCCCGCGGATCGATCGCCAGCGCGTTCAGGATGGGGAGTTGGTAGGCCAGCGATTTCCCCGACGCCGTGCCGGTGCTAATAACCACGTGACGGCCGGCATGGGCCAGGTCCGCCGCCTCAACCTGATGTGTCCACGGCGAGCTGACACCGCGATCGGTGAACGCGCGCACCACGTCGGGCTCGGCCCATGCCGGCCACGGGAGTCGGCGGCCGAGCCTTGCTGGCAGCTCCGCGACGTGGCGCAGCGGATGGTCTCCCGGTTCGCTACCGGCGACCGCGGCGGCGAGCAGTTCGCTGCCGAACGTCACCATGTTTCTGCTCCTCCTGACGTGAACCGATTGTCGAATACCTCGACCGGCGGCGGGGCTGCGGCCAGGGGTTTCGGCTTCGCACCTGAATTGTTTACCTCTTGGTAGCTGAATTGATCACCTGAGGCTGTCGCAGACGCGATGAACATGATTGACTGTTTGCGGTCGCAGCTTCTGTGTTCGTGTCAAACTTTCGCAGGATCGACGTTGCGACCGCGGTTCCTGCGAGGTTGTAGGTCGGGTGAAGTTCCGGCGACTCAGCAAGGTCTAGCGGTCGGAACGGGCCCGGAGCATCGAGGTGATGCTCCGCACCCGAGTAGTAAAGGAACAATCGAGAAATGCCACAGGGAACTGTGAAGTGGTTCAACGCGGAAAAGGGATTCGGCTTCATTGCCCCCGAAGACGGTTCGGCCGACGTGTTCGTCCACTACACGGAGATCCAGGGTAGCGGCTTCCGCACCCTTGAAGAGAACCAGCGCGTCGAGTTCGAGGTCGGCCAGAGCCCCAAGGGCCCCCAGGCCACCGGCGTCCGCGCCGTCTGAGCAGCTGTAACGACAACCCCCCGCACGGTCCGGAATCACCGGGTTCGTTCGGGGGGTTCTCGCTGTGGTCGCCCGGCCGGCTGCGCAACGGCACTGGCAAGCCGCGCCGGCGGCCACCATTGCCCTGCCCCAGCGCGCGCCGTGTCACGGCGCACAACGTCATCCGGACGCTTAGTGTCGGTGACGTGAGCCAGCTGTCCTTCTTCTCGGCGGAGTCGGTGCCGCCGGCGGTCGGCGACCTCACCGGGGTGCTGGCCGCCGCCGGCCAGGTTGTGACGGTCGGCGATGGAGCCAGGCTGTCGGTGGTCGTCGATCAGCCTTGGCGGGCGGAGGCGCTCGCCGAGATGATCGACGAGGCCGGTTTGGTAGCCGAAATCACCCAGACCGACGAACACACTCCGCTGGTACGGACCACGGTCGACGTGCGGTTGCGTTCCATTGCCGGCGATTGGACGCGCGGCGCGGTGAAGACCGTCCCCCCGCTGTGGTTGCCGGGGCCGCGGGAGCTGCGGGCCTGGATCCTGGCGGCGGGCAACCCGGAAGCCGACCGTTATCTGCTCGGACTGGATCCGCACGCACCGGACACCCACTCGCCACTGGCGTCGGCACTGATGCGGGTCGGGATAGCACCGACGCTGATCGGCACTCGCGGAGCCCGGCCCGCGCTGCGGATCAGCGGCCGCCGCAGGCTATCGCGCCTGGTAGAAAGCGTTGGGGAACCCCCTGACACCGCAGCGGCGTTGCCCTACTGGCCGCACATTTAGCGGCAATTTGGCGGGCTATAAACGGGGGGTCGGTTTGCGTCGGCCCATCCCGGGTGCCACATTGTCAGGTGTCTGCAGGGTCGAACGGGCACCGCAGAACCTGAATTTCAGGAGCCGGCCGGTCGCTGGACCTGCGCCGGCGGGGGAGAAGTGGAAAGTGAGCGTAACCGCAGGTGGCTAAAGCCGACCGGGCTGGCCCTGTCAATGGGCGGGGCAATGGAACCACGCGGCGACTCGTTATCGTCGAGTCGCCGACGAAGGCGCGCAAATTGGCCGGCTACCTGGGCGCGAACTACATCGTCGAGTCCTCGCGAGGTCACATTCGCGACCTGCCGCGGGCGGCGGCCGACGTGCCCGCGAAGTACAAGTCACAGCCGTGGGCCCGGCTCGGGGTGAACGTCGATGCCGACTTCGAGCCGCTCTACATCATCAGCCCGGACAAGAAGAGCACGGTCAGTGAACTCAAAGGCCTGCTCAAAGACGTCGACGAGCTCTATCTGGCCACTGACGGCGACCGCGAGGGCGAGGCCATTGCCTGGCATCTGCTGGAGACGCTGAAGCCCAACATTCCGGTCAAGCGGATGGTCTTCCACGAGATCACCGAACCGGCCATCCTGGAAGCCGCCGAAAACCCGCGTGACCTGGATATTGACCTGGTCGACGCCCAGGAGACCCGTCGTATCCTGGACCGGCTGTACGGCTACGAAGTGAGCCCGGTGCTGTGGAAGAAGGTGGCACCAAAACTGTCGGCGGGCCGGGTCCAGTCGGTGGCCACCCGCATCATCGTCCAGCGCGAGCGCGACCGCATGGCATTCCGCAGCGCCGCCTACTGGGACGTGGTCGCCGAGCTGGACGCCAGCATCTCCGACCCGAAAGCCCAGCCGCCGACCTTCACCGCGCGGCTCACCAGCGTCGACGGGCTGCGGGTGGCCACCGGCCGCGACTTCGACTCGCTGGGCCAGCTGCGCAAGGCGCACGAGGTGGTGGTGCTCGACGAGTCGCGGGCCAACGACCTGGCCACGGGTTTACGCGGCGCGCAGCTCAACGTGGCCTCGGTGGAGGAAAAGCCCTACACCCGCCGTCCGTACGCGCCGTTCATGACCTCGACTCTGCAGCAGGAAGCCGGCCGGAAGCTGCGGTTCTCCTCCGAGCGCACGATGAGCATCGCGCAACGCCTCTACGAAAACGGCTACATCACTTATATGCGGACCGACTCGACGACGCTGTCGGAGTCGGCGATCAACGCCGCCCGCACCCAGGCTCGTCAGCTCTACGGCGAGGAGTACGTCTACCCGTCGCCGCGCCAGTACACCCGCAAGGTGAAAAACGCCCAGGAAGCGCACGAAGCGATCCGCCCGGCCGGTGACACTTTCGCCACTCCGGACGCAGTGCGCCGCGAACTCAATGGCGACGACTTCCGGCTCTACGAGCTGATCTGGCAACGCACGGTCGCCTCTCAGATGGCCGATGCCCGCGGCACGACGCTGAGCCTGCGGATCGCCGGTCAATCGGGAAGCCGGGAAGGCGCGCTGAGCCCCGGAGGCCAGCAGGTGGTGTTCTCGGCGAGCGGGCGCACGATCACCTTCGCGGGCTTCCTGAAGGCCTACGTGGAAACCGTGGACGAACTCGCCGGCGGCGAAGCCGACGATGCCGAGAGCCGGCTGCCGCAACTCACCGAGGGGCAGCGGCTGGACGCCACCAAGCTCACCCCCGACGGCCACTCCACCAACCCGCCCGCGCGCTACACCGAGGCCTCTCTGGTCAAGGCGCTCGAAGAGCTCGGCATTGGCCGCCCGTCGACCTATTCGTCGATCATCAAGACCATCCAGGACCGCGGCTACGTGCACAAGAAGGGCAGCGCCCTGGTGCCGTCGTGGGTGGCGTTCGCCGTCACCGGGCTGCTGGAACAGCATTTCGGGCGGCTGGTCGACTACGGATTCACCGCGGCGATGGAAGACGAGCTCGACGAGATCGCCTCGGGCAACGAGCATCGCACCAACTGGCTCAACAACTTCTATTTCGGCGGCGACCACGGCGTACCCGACTCGATAGCCCGATCCGGTGGGCTGAAAAAGCTGGTCGGGGTCAATCTCGAAGGGATCGACGCTCGGGAAGTCAACTCCATCAGGCTTTTTGACGATGCCGAAGGACGCGCAATCTCGGTGCGGGTGGGCAAGAACGGGCCCTACTTGGAACGCATGGTGCTTGGCGACGACGGGGAGCTTAAACCGCAGCGGGCCAACCTCAACGACACGCTCACCCCCGATGAGCTGACCTTAGAGGTGGCCGAGCAGCTTTTCGCCACACCGCAGGAGGGCCGCACGCTTGGGGTGGATCCGGAGACCGGCCACGAGATCGTCGCCAAAGACGGTCGCTATGGGCCATATGTCACCGAGATCCTGCCGGAGCCGCCCGATGATCCCGACGGCCCCGCTGATCAGGGGGCCAAGAAGGGCAAGAAACCCACCGGACCCAAGCCGCGCACGGGTTCGCTGTTACGCAGCATGGATTTGCAGACCGTCACGCTGGACGAGGCGCTGAAACTTCTGTCGCTGCCGCGAGTCGTTGGCGTCGACCCCGAGTCTAAAGAGGAGATCACCGCGCAGAACGGGCGTTATGGCCCATACTTGAAGCGCGGCAACGACTCTCGCTCGCTGGCTACCGAAGACCAGATGTTCGAGATCACTCTCGAGGAAGCGCTGAAGCTCTACGCGGAGCCGAAACGCCGTGGTCGGCAGGGCGCCGCGGCACCGCCGCTACGTGAGCTCGGCAACGACCCGGCGTCGGGCAAGCAGATGGTGATCAAGGACGGCCGGTTCGGCCCGTACGTCACCGACGGGGAGACCAACGCCAGTCTGCGCAAAGGCGACGACGTGTTGTCGATCACCGATGAGCGCGCGGCGGAACTACTGGCCGACCGGCGGGCCCGGGGCCCGGTGAAACGGGCGGCCAAGAAGACCGCGCGCAAGAGCCCGGCGAAAAAGGCGGCCAAGCGCACCTGATGGCCCGGCTTTCCCGGTACCCTCACCTCGGGCCGCTGGCACGGCCCGCATCGTCGTCGGGCGGCTGAAACCGCTGCTCCGGGGCTTGGAGCGCGCCGAACAGGCGAGCGCGTCGCGGCATAGCGTCTCCTTAGGTTTCTTTTTTCCAGCTATTTGCTTAAAAACTGGTGATTCTCAGCCTGTTCTCAGGTACAGTAACCCTACGTCCGCTGTGAACCGGTCACGGTGGCGCCTAGGAGAGTCATGCGATCCGCTGCACGATACTGCTTAACCGCAGGTATTGCGCTCGGTGGCGTCAGCATCATCATCGCAGCGCCAGCGGCGCCGCCGCTGCGTGACATCGAGGTGCCCGCGGTCCAACTCTCCGGGAACACGCACGACAACCCGGATGCGAACAGCCCGTCCGTCGCCGACTTGTTGCAGGTCATGTACGGGTTGGAGACCCCGGTGGTGGTGCAGAACATCACCGAGCCCGAAGCGCCGAACAGCGATCAGCCGTCCAGCGTGCCAGGCCTCAGCGACCTGTTGAACCTCGGTACCGACCCCGCCGGGCAGCCCGGGAAGACGACTGTCGACACCGGCCCGCTGACACCGGGCGACCTCACTGCAGCGCCGACTAGCCCGCCGCCGGGCAGCTAGCCGATTTCGCTGGACACCTCCTGCGGTGCGGCAAGGTTGAGCGGCCGCGCCAGTTGAGTGGGAGCGTTGCGTCCGCGCAGCGCGACGACTTCGGCAACGTCCCAGCACAAGGCTTCGGCGTCAAGCGCGCCGCTGACCGCGACGGCCGAGGCCAGCACGTGGCCGTCTTCAAGCTTGGCGAGCTCGGTGAGCCGCGCGGCCTCGTTGACCGGATCACCGATCACCGTGTACTCGAAACGGGCCTGTGCGCCGATGTGGCCCGCGATGGCGCGCCCGGAGGACACCCCGATGCCGAACTCCGCGGAGCCGATCACCGGGAGCAGCTCGTCGTGCAGCTCACGCGCCGCTGCCAGTGCGCCGCCGGACGCGTCGGGGTGCTCGATCGGTGCGCCGAAGATGGCCAGTGCGGCATCGCCCTGGAATTTGTTGACGAAGCCACCGTGCCGGCCGACGGTGTCGACCACCACCCGGAAGAACTCGTTGAGCAGCAGGACCACCTCTGCGGGCGGTCGCGTCGCCGCGAGCTTGGTCGAGCCGACCAGGTCGACAAACAGCACCGCGACATCGCGCTCCTGGCCGCCCAATTCGGTGCCGCGCTCTAATGCCCGGCGAGCGACGTCCTCGCCCACGTAGCGGCCGAACAGGTCGCGGAGCCGCTGCCGCTCGGACAGGTCGCGCACCATGTCGTTGAAGCCGGCCTGCAGCAGCCCCAACTCGCTGGCGTCGTAAATCTGCATGTGCGCGTTGTAGTTACCGCGCTGTACCTCGCCGAGGGCCCAGCGCAGCTGGCGCAGCGGGTCGGCGATCGACATGGCTACCAGCAGTGTGCTGGCCAGCCCGATGCCCAGCGCCAGCAGCGCCAGCAGCAGGATCGGGTTCAGCAGCTTCTCCGGCGGCCCATGAAGGTACGCGGCCTTGTCGGCCACCACGGTCAGCACGATCGCCAGCAGCGGCACCCCGGTGGAGAGCGCCCAGGTGAGCATCTGGCGCCCGATGACACCCGATGCCCGGATGTTCTCCGTCAGCCCGCCGCGCAGGGCGGCAACGGCCACCGGACGTAGCACTCGCTCGGACTGCAGGTAACCGATGATCGCGGTGGCGGTGGCACCTAGGGCGGTGGCGACGGCCACCACCGGCGCGGCGTGCTTGGCCACCGGCCAGCTGGCGATGATGAAGACCACGCCACCGACCAACCAGGACGCCAAGTTGATCAGCGTGCGGTAGAACGGTGACCTCAGCGCGCGGCTGCGGGCCAGCTCGGTGGCGGTGGGGTCGGTGTCGGTGTCGGTGAGCAGAGCATCGCGGCGCTGCCACCGGAACACCGGCACCAGCAGCCGCGCGCTGATCGCGGTTCCGAGTACGAACAGCAGGACGATCGATCCGGTGAAGGCAGCCAGGTTGAGGGCCGGCAGTTCTTGCAGTTCGATGCGGTCTTCGGGTGGCAGCCCGTAACGCAGGAAGCCCACCACCAGCAGTGCGCCGATGATGTCGGCCTGCAGCTGGCTCAGCATGAAAACCGGCCACGGTGTGCGCACAAACCATTGGACGAATGCGCTGATCCGCCCGGGGAGTGCTGCTGCCGTGCTCACCAAACCACCGTATCGGTCGGCGGGGACGAAAAAGTAGCCAAAACATTCCGTGTACAGCCGATTGTGTTGCGGAGACGTCAGCGGTGACCAGTACTGTTGCCGGTGATGTCGCGGGTATTCACACGGCTGGTTGGCCAGGAGTCGGTCGAAGCCGACCTGGTGGCCGCCGCCGAGGCGGCCCGCGGTGATTCGGCTCACACCGCCGCGATGACGCATGCCTGGCTGATCACCGGCCCTCCCGGCTCGGGGCGCTCGGTGGCGGCGCTGTGCTTTGCCGCTGCGTTGCAGTGCGGATCGGCCGGCGTGCCCGGCTGCGGAGAATGTCGTGCCTGCACGACGACGATGGCCGGCACGCACGCCGACGTTCGCCGCGTCATCCCCGAGGGGCTGTCCATCGGCGTCGACGAGATGCGTGCGATCGTCCAGATCGCGTCTCGCCGGCCGAGCACCGGCCGCTGGCAGATCGTGCTGATCGAGGACGCGGACCGGCTGACCGAAGGCGCGGCCAATGCTTTGCTGAAAGTGGTCGAGGAGCCGCCGCCACGCACGGTGTTTCTGCTCTGCGCGCCGTCGGTTGATCCCGAGGACATCGCGCTCACGCTGCGCTCCCGCTGCCGTCATATCGCGCTGGTCACTCCCTCGCCGGAGGCCATCGCTGCGGTATTGGTCGACGGCGACGCTCTGACGGCCGAGACCGCGACCTGGGCGGCGTCGGTCAGTGGCGGCCACGTCGGGCGGGCGCGGCGGCTGGCAACCGATCCGGAGGCGCGCGAGCGGCGGTTGCAGGCGTTGAGTCTGGCCCGGGACGCGGCCACCCGATCGAAGGCCTACGCTGCCGCCGAGGCGCTGGTGGCTGCGTCCGAGGCCGAGGCGGCGGTGCTGACCGCCGGGCGCGACGAGGCCGAAACCGAGGAGCTGCGCACCGCGCTGGGCGCAGGAGGCACCGGCAAGGGCACTGCCGGCGCGTTGCGCGGCGCCACCGGCGCGATCAAAGACCTTGAGCGACGGCAGAAGTCGCGTCACACCAGGGCATCGCGGGATGCCCTGGACCGTGCCCTGATCGATCTCGCGACCTACTTCCGCGACGCGCTGTTGGTGGCCGCCAACGCCGGAGTTGTGCGGCGCAACCACCCCGACATGGCGGAGCCCATCGCGGCGATGTCCGCGCACGTCCCGCCGGACCGGTTGCTGCGATGCATCGAAGCTGTGCTGGAGTGCCGCGAAGCGCTGGCGGTCAACGTGAAGCCCAAGTTCGCCGTCGACGCCATGGTCGCCACGATCGGCCAGGCACTGCGCGACTGACGACGCAGGGCTGAACTTGGGCCGTTCCAGGGGCCTGTCGTAGACTCGTGCCGCCCGGCAGGGCACG
This sequence comes from Mycobacterium sp., assembly GCF_035570115.1. Lineage (GTDB taxonomy): Bacteria > Actinomycetota > Actinomycetes > Mycobacteriales > Mycobacteriaceae > Mycobacterium. The sequence goes on along the minus strand of NZ_DATMLH010000235.1, from coordinate 4,700 downwards.
CCACCTTAGCTCAGTCGGTAGAGCGGCTCACTCGTAATGAGCAGGTCAGGAGTTCGATTCTCCTAGGTGGCTCGCCACTCGCGGATCCGCCACGTCGCCTTATCGCGGCGCGGCATAGCCGACCGGCCCGGCCGCGACGCAGACCGCGAGCGCGGCTGTGTCGGCTCGCACCGTGATGTCATTGCCCGCCCCGGGCAGCCGGACGTAGACGCGGTTGAGCCCTGGATGCACCGGAACCTTTGTTCGCGGCCCCTCGGACAGCGACAGCGTGATCGAGCCGTCGCTGTTGGCCAGGTAGTTGATCTCGGCCGTCCAATCCGTCGGCAGCAGTGGGCCGTCGAGACCAAGGCGCACCGGGCGGTCCGGCTGCACGAAGTAGCCGCACCGCGGCACCGGCCCCGGCAGGATCGCGCGAACCCAGGTCACTTGCGCGTCGGCCAGTCGGCCCGAGCTGTCGAGCACCCGCAGTTGCGTTGTCGCCGAGGCGAATTCCGGACGTTCGCGCAGCAGTGCGAAGATGTGGCTGGCCAGGTTCTCCGGCCAGGCCACCCGACCCAACACCAGCGGATCGACCTCCTGATCCAGCAGCGGCGCACTCGAGGCCGTATGCGCTGCGGCCAAACCGCGACGCGCATTTTGCAGATAAGGCTGAGCGGGGTTGTCCTGCCATGAGGTCAAAAACGTCGCCGTCGAATAGCCGCTACTCGCCACGAACGCCGCCGCCACGGCCGTCGTCACCACCACGCGCCCCGGCGACGCGTCCAGCCAGTGCGACGATGGACGATTCGGCGCGCAGAACCCGACGGCGGCCAACAGCGCCAGCACCACGACGAGATCGGGGAAATAGCGCAACGTTTGGGCCAGTTCCAGCGCGGTGAACCGCGATGAGCGCATCAGGTAGATCGGCACTTGGCAGGCGACAACGTAGCCGGCCGCGGTCAGCCACACCGGCACGATGCGTTGTTTGCGGATCAGGGAGACGCCCAGCGCCGCGGCGAGCACCACCCAGCCCAGCGCTCTGGCCGCCAGCGGCGGGGTAGCCCACGGCGAGGCCGGCGCCCAGCGGGCCCAGGCCCACGGCCCCCCGGCCAGACTGGGAACGATCCCGTGGGTGACCGAGCGCTGCAGCAGATCCCACGTCATCGTCAGATCCGAACTCCACCGCTGCTGGTTGACCACGACGACGTAGACCGCGATCCAGACGGCGGTCAGCGCCAGCGACGCCGTCCACAATCGAGCCCCAGCCCGCCACACTGTCGGAAGCGCCGCGCTGTCACCTTGCACATCGCAGAGCAGCACGGCGAGCGCGAACGCGACGAAAGGAATCACCGCGGCCTTCTCGAAGAACAACAGCCCACCGAGGTAGACCAGCGCGCCGGTCAGCGCGTAGCGCTGGTTGCGGGTCCGCACCAGCATGATCGCATCGGCGCACGCCCAGGCAAGCGCGGCCAGCATCGGCAGGGAGTTCAGCGCCGCCGCCCACCATGCGAACCCCGGAACACCTAGCGGCGTGAAAAGCGCAAAGGTCAACGGGACGAGCAGCACCGGCCGCCAGCCCAGAATCACGTGCAACGCCCGCAACAGGGCCAGCGAGGCCAGCAGTTGCAGCACCACCAGGCTGATGGCTGGCCCGGCCCAATTCAGCGGCGCCAGCCGGGTGATCGCGCCCGCGACCAGGAATGCCGCCGGCATCACGTGGCCGTCGTGGTCGTCGAACAAGTACGACGGCGACAGCAGCCCGTGCGTGCCGGCCCGGCCGATCAAGATCAGGTCATCCCAATAGAAATAGCCCCGAAACGCCAGCACCGCGCGGATCACCAGCTGAACCAGGATCAGAGCGGCCGCTGCTACCGCTACCTTCGGTACCCGCGGTGCCCGTCGGTATGGTGGGCCGGTGCGCGCACTGGTCACCGGGGCAGCCGGGTTCATCGGGTCGACGCTAGTCGACCGGTTGCTGAGCGGCGGGCACAGCGTCGCAGGTCTGGATAACTTCGCTTCCGGGCGGGCCACCAACATCGAGCACTTGGCCGACGTCGGCGAGTTCGTCTTCGTCGAGGCCGACATCGTCTCGGCCGATCTGCAGGCCATCCTGGATGAGCACCGCCCGGAGGTGGTGTTTCATTTAGCCGCGCAGATCGACGTGCGGCACTCGGTGGCCGACCCGCAATTCGACGCGTCGGTCAATGTGATCGGCACCGTGCGGCTCGCTGACGCGGCCCGGCGCGCCGGTGTGCGCAAGGTTGTGCACACCTCGTCGGGTGGATCGATCTACGGAACCCCGCCGTCGTATCCGACGGGTGAGGACGTGCCCACCGACCCGGCGTCGCCGTATGCGGCGGGCAAGGTTGCGGGGGAGATCTACCTCAACACGTTTCGTCATCTATACGGCCTGGAGTGCTCGCACATCGCGCCGGCCAATGTTTACGGCCCGCGTCAGGATCCGCACGGTGAGGCCGGGGTGGTGGCGATCTTCGCCCAGGCGCTGCTGTCGGGAAAGCCCACCAAGGTGTTTGGCGACGGCTCGCACACCCGCGACTACGTGTTCGTCGACGATGTGGTGGAGGCGTTCATCAGGGCGTCGGGTCCGGCCGGCGGCGGGCAGCGGTTCAACGTCGGCACCGGTGTGGAAACCTCGGACCGCCAACTGCATTCAGCGGTGGCCGCTGCCGTCGGCGCGCACGATGACCCGGAGTTTTATCCACCGCGGCTCGGCGACCTCGAACGGTCTTGCCTCGACATCGGTTTAGCCGAAAGGGTTTTGGGCTGGCGCCCGCAGGTGAAGCTGGATGACGGTGTCCGCCGCACAGTGGAGTACTTCCGGCGCACGCACGCCGACTAGCGCGGCTCGTCGGATATCAATCAAGCGGAGCCAATCTCTTGTCCCGTGCGCCGGGCTGCAGTCAGCATCTGCAAAGGAATCGGCGTTAAGGAGATTGCGGTGACCGAGGAAGATCGAGCCGATCACACAGCCGCCCAGCGTGCGCCAAACTGGGGCGAACGGCTGGGTCGGATCGGCGTTGACTGGTGGGCCACGATTGTGGCCGGCGTTGTGGTGCTGTTGGCCGTGGCCGGGCTGCTGCCCAAGATTCCGTGGTGACGCAGTGAGCACCCAACTCGTTGATACGGCGGAGCCTTCCGAGGAGGCCATCTTCAGCAGCCGTAACCTGCTGGTGTACGTGCCGGGCGTCTTGCTGTTGATCGCAGTCGGGTTGCTCGGCAAATACGCGCAAATTGAATGGAAATCGCTTGCTCGGCAAGAGCATTGGACAGTGCCCGACATCGAATATGTGTTGTGGGCGATCGTGTTCGGTTTGCTCGTCACAAACACCGTCGGTCTGCATCGCGTCTTCCGGCCCGGAGTCCAGACTTACGAATTCTGGTTGAAGGTCGGGATTGTGGCACTCGGAGTGCGTTTCGTACTTGGCGATATCGTCAAACTCGGCGGCGTCTCACTGGTTCAGATCCTGGTGGACATGGTTGTCGCCGGCGCGATCATTCTCGCGGCTGCGCACCTGTTCGGATTGTCGGGAAAGCTTGGTTCGCTGCTCGCCATCGGGACCTCGATCTGCGGTGTCTCGGCCATCGTGGCCGCCAAGGGCGCCATCCGCGCCCGCAACTCCGACGTCGGCTATGCGATCGCGGCGATCCTGGCGCTTGGGGCCGTCGCATTGTTCACCTTGCCGCTACTGGGACACGGAATCGGGCTCACCGACCACGAATTCGGCTTGTGGGCCGGTCTGGCGGTCGACAACACCGCCGAGACCACCGCCACGGGCTACCTGTATTCCGAGCAAGCGGGGAAGATTGCGGTGCTGGTGAAGTCCACACGCAACGCTCTCATTGGTTTCGTGGTACTGGGGTTCGCTCTTTACTGGGCTTCGCGCGGTCAGGCAGACCAAATCGCACCGGGGCTGCGGGCGCGGGCGTCGTTCATCTGGGAGAAATTCCCCAAGTTCGTCCTGGGTTTCCTGGCGGTGTCGGCGATCGCGACAGCGGGCTGGTTGAGCAAGGGCCAGAGCGCCAACATCGCCAACGTGTCGAAGTGGGCATTTCTCTTGACCTTTGCCGGCGTCGGGTTGAACACCAACATTCGGGAACTGGTCCGCACGGGCTGGCGCCCCCTGCTGGTGGCGGTCGTCGGCCTCGTCGTCGTCGCGGCCGTTTCGCTGGGGCTTGTGCTGCTTACCTCACGAGTATTCGGCTGGGGTATCGGGGCAGCTGCTTCTGCTGCCTAACCCAAGTCGGGTACTTGCGCGCCTTCCAGCGCGACCGCGCGGGCCAATCGCGCATAACGCAGCTCCAGGTCCTTGAACCGCAGATAGGTGCTCAGCGTGGTGAAGCTGAACGCGATGATCAGCGCGTAGAGCATCAGGTCGGTGCCGCGGTCCACGCCGAGCCAGTGCGCCACCACGGTGGTGTCGTTCGGCCGCAGCACGGCGTACACACCGCCGAGCACGAAGACCAGATAGCCGACTTTGACCCACGCCTTCGACTGGGCGCTGCGACGAGACCACAGCAGATAAACCAGCAACGCGACGATCGAGGTGATCAGCAGACCCTGAATCCAGTTCAACGCGACATCCTTCCTCGCAGGAATCCGTCGAAAATGATGTTGACGCCGTTGAGAAGCGGCTGGCCCTTGGATTGGGAGTAGTCGGTGTAGAGCACCTCGACGGGCTCTTCGGCAACGCGCCAACGGT
>NZ_DATMLH010000234.1:0-3901 GCF_035570115.1 Mycobacterium sp. | reverse complement strand
CACCGTTTCCAGAACTTCGTTGCCGGTGTGGCCGAGCGGCTTGAGGATCGCGCCGAATAGCTGGGAGAGGAACGCGCCCTTGCCGTAAGGAAGGGTGCCGTTGTTGACCGCGGACCCGCGAACCAGCACGTAGGTCCAGATCACGTTGAAGATCATGAACAGGATCAGCCACGCCCCGCCGCTGTGTGAGCCGTAGAACCGTGAGGAACGTCCGATCTCCCGTGGGCTGCGCGTGAGACGGATGATCGCGAAGGTGGCGATGCCCAGGAATACGGCGGTCGCGAAGAAGTCCTGTAGGAAGCCCAGCGCGTCCCAGCGCCCGATGATCGGGATGTGAAAGTTCGGCTGGAACAGCAATCCGTAGGCCTCGATGTAGACCGTGAGCAGGATGATGAAGCCCCACATCGTGAAGAAGTGCGCCACACCGGGGATCGACCATTTCAGCAGCTTGCGTTGGCCAAGCACCTCGGTGATCTGCGTCCACACCCGCGTGCCGATGTCGTCGGTGCGACCGCTGACCTGTTGGCCCGAGAGCGTGAGTTTGACCAGCCAACCCACGCGGCGCAGGGCGAACACGCCGACGATGGCGGTCATGCCTAAGCCCACTACCAGTCTGATCAGCGTCTGCGTCTGCACGGAGCGTCTCCCCAATTCTGCTTGCTACTGAGCGGTAACTAAGTCCATGTTACTAGCGGGTAACTTAGCTACCGCACCTGCTCAAGCTGCGTAGGCCTGCTCATAGTGACATCTTTGCGGGGTTGACCGCGACGAAGGCTGCCCTAACCTTGCTGCGCAACCAGGGTGCCCGGACGGCTAGGGGGTCAGCCCCGGGACGTTGATCGGGGGTAATCCGGGTATCTGCGGCACGTTGCCGTTCCACCAGTGGTGATGACGACGTTGCTGCGGCGTCCACTGTTGGGTGCTCTCCGGCGGTATGAGCTCCGGTGTCGTCGTCTCGGGCGGCGTAGGAACAATGGTGGTCGGCAGGGTCGACGACGGCGCGGTTGTCCGGGCCGGGGTGCTTGACGACGGTCTAGTGGTCGACGGCCGCGTAGTGACTGGTGGGCCGCCGCCGTTGCCGGTGGCCAGGATGACCAGGCCGTAGATGATCGTGGCGATCAGCAGCAGCACCGTAAGGCCCCACAGCGCCAGTACCCACGGTTTGAGGAACCAGGGCCGGGGTGTCTCGTCGGTACTGAACGACTCGCCACGGCTCCCGCCGAGGCTCAAGTCGCGCGTTGAGTAACCGTCGACGTCGAATGGTGGTCCGCTGCCCCCCACGTAGTCAGATCCTACCGATGGGCGCCGTTACGGCATACCGCCGTCTTAGAAGTGATGGTGATGATGGTGCCCGTCGTCGATGCTCGTGCTGGGCGGTGCGGTGGTGGCGGGCGCCGTTGTCGTCGGTGTGGTGGTCAGCGTGGACGTCGGAGCGGGAGCGGCAGGCTCAGTGGTCGTTGCGCTGCTGGAGGACGGCGTGGTCGTCGCCGGCGTGGTCGTGGTCGTAGTGACCGCTGGTGTCGTCGACGAGGTCGCGGGGGAGGTGGAGCCGCTGCCGCCTTTGGTCAGCTCGACGATTCCAAAGATCACCAATGCGATCAGGATCGCGGCCACCGCGCCCAAACCGATCAGAACGGCGGGCTTGCGATGCCACGGCGTGGACCCGGGTTCGGGGTGCTGTTGCCCGTCGTCACCGTAGTCCCCGTAGCTGTACTGGCCGGTCGGCGCTTCGCTTGGGTCGTCTGGAGGTCCGTAACCGGTCACGGGCGCCGATCCTAGCGGTGCACGCTGGCGGCTTCGCCACCGAGCCCGGAGCGACCGCGCCTCAAAAACCGGGCGGCAGGGTAATCACGGTGTGCGGCAACGTGATCGTCGACGGGATGTGTGGGAGATGGTGGTGATGCCGCGGCGGTTCGGCAGGAGGCGGGGACCCGGCGGGTGGCGGGGAGTTGCCCTCCGGCGGCTGCTCCTCTTCGGGTGTCGAAGACGGCGGTGGTGGCGGAGTGGTGGTCGTCGTGGACGGGGTGGGTGTCGATGATCGCGTGGGTGTCGACGACCGCGTGGGAGTCGTTGACGGCGTGGTTGTGGACGGACCGCCGCCGCTGCCGTGGGAGAGCTGAATGAGCCCGTAGATGATCAGGACAACCAGGATCGCGACCATCGTGGCCCAGACGGCCAGCAACAACCGATTCCGATACCAGGGAGCCGGCGGTGATTCCGGTTCGGGTGACTCGGAGTAATCCGGGTTGTCGTCGGAATCCGGCGGCTGCATGTCGTCCGCGCTGTAACTGGCCATCCGAGTCGGCCGATTGCTCGGGTCGTCGGGAGGCCCATGAAGACCGCCGCCTGTCACGCCCCGATGCTACTGACATCCGGCGGACGAGTCGGTTTGCAGCGCCGTCAGAGCTGGCGATTCACCTCGTCGGCGAAAAGTTGCAGGTGCTCGAGGTCGGACAGGTCCAGCAGTTGCAGATATACCCGCTGCACGCCGATGTCCGCGAATGGTCCGAGCTGTTCCACAATCTCGTTCGGTGTGCCCACCAGCGGCGAATTGGACCGCAGCTCGTCGAGCTCGCGCCCGATGGCGGCGGCGCGGCGGCCGATCTCCGCGTCGTCACGTCCGGCACACACCACAAATGCCGCGGAATACGTCATCGAGTCGGTGGGCCGGCCGACGGCATCGACCGCTTGGTGGACCCGCTCGAGTTGGGTTTTGATGGTGTCCAACGAGGCGAACGGCACGTTGAACTCGTCGGCGAACGTCGCGGCCAGCGATGGCGTCCGGTTGGCGCCCATCCCGCCGATGATGATCGGCGGATGGGGCCGCTGCACTGGCTTCGGCAGAGCGGGCGAGTCGTTGACCGCGTAATGAGCGCCGGCATAGTCGAACGTCTCTCCGACCGGGGAGGTCCACAGCCCGGTGATCAATTCGAGCTGTTCGGTGAGCCGGGCGAATCGCTCGCGCAGCGGTGGGAACGGGATGGCATAGGCCGTATGCTCCCGCTCGAACCAGCCGGTACCGATTCCGAATTCGACTCGCCCGCCGCTCATCTCGTCGACCTGGGCGACGGAAATGGCCAACGGGCCAGGATGGCGGAATGTTGCCGACGTGACCAGCGTGCCCAACCGGATCGATGACGTCTCGCGGGCGATGCCGCCCAGCGTCACCCAGGAGTCCGTCGGCCCGGGCAGTCCATCGCCGCTCATCGCCACATAGTGGTCGGAGCGGAAGAACGCGGAAAATCCCAACGATTCGGCGGTCTGTGCGACGGCAAGCTGGTCGGAGTAACTGGCGCCCTGCTGCGGTTCAACGAACACCCGAAAGTCCACGAGCGCCAGCCTATGCCGGACTACCGGGTGGCTTGAAGGTGTCGACCTTCTCGACGCTGACGAGACTACTTGGGCGTTTGCATCCTCAAGCTGCGTTGGTTGCTCGACAAACACCCCGGTCAGAACGTTGGACGTCGTGGTTGGTTCAAGTTGCGGCAAGCTCTGCTGCCGACTGACTGCGGACTGGTTGATTTGGCGCATGCTGGCTGGCTAGTGGTGACACGATGTTGGCGTGAGCGATGCTCATGACTGCAGCAGGGCCATATTCACGGCGACGACATGACCGCAACAGAGTTCCGGTGCGGGTCGAGTGGCATCGAGGAGTACAAGCAAGGGACGGTGCCATCTGTGCGAAAAGCAATTGCTGTTGGAATTGTCTTGCTTGCCCTCGCGGCGGCTTCCTCGTGTGGCTATGCAGCGCACACAGCGGTGAGGGACCGCGTGCAGGCAACGCCGGCGGCAGTTACGGTTCCCGCGCCGACGCCGACGCGACATTCGGCGCCTGCGCCTGCGCCTGCGTCGCCGGCGCCCGATGCGGCTCCGGCACCGGACTTCGCAACGGTCTCCAAGC
>NZ_DATMLH010000233.1:0-3494 GCF_035570115.1 Mycobacterium sp. | reverse complement strand
CTCCCCGTCCTCAATGTCCGTGCAATGCAGGACGTAACCCGCCGCCCAAAGGTCGTCGTAGATCGTGTCGATCTCGTCGGCGGTGAAACTCGTGCGGACGGGTACGGGTTCGGTGCTGTCACTCATGCGTCGGCTTTCGGCTTCCGGTAAAGCGCCCGTGCGCGTCGCGGCCCTGGCCCGGCGAGCATGCCGCAGTCGGCACGTAGCGGCGCCCCCAGTCGATGCATACCCCGGTTGCCCGACGGGCCAGCCGAGCCGCGTGGCGCGAAGCCACCGACGACGCTCACAACCCGTGTTGCCACGCGCGTGCGACCGGGCGGACGCCGCTTACGATTGCTGACCACGATCGGCGCGACGACGCATCCTGCGCGCGCTTCGGCGCATACCCCGGACTGCGTAGCCGCCCGCCACGACTGACGCCGCAATCGTGGTAATGAACACGGGCAGCCAGCTGTCCCGGTCGTGGTCGACCGACCACCAGACGATCGAGAAGAGCACCGTGCAGGCAAATAGGACGATGTCACGCCAGCTTCCTGCATAGGAACTGGCGGTGGCGCGCAGCTGGCGTGCCTTGTCCTCCGCCACGATCAATTCATCGATGCGGTCGTTGATGCTGCGCCGCAGCGCCTCCCGCCGGGCCGCCTCCATTTCAGGCAGCTGCTCGAGCAGCTCCAGGTCTTGTTTAATCCCCTCTCGCATGTCTGGACCCCTGAGTTGCCCCACCGCAGCGCCGAGCAGCGCACCACCGAGGACGGGCGCTGCGCCCATGGCCATCGCTGCCATACCGGGCATTGTGACCTCTAGCTTCCTCTCGCTCCGCAATCCTGGGCATCGACCCCACGGTGACGCCGAAACATCACTTCATGATGGCAAGGTTGTGCCAAAAATTCTTGAGGCTGTCGGTGCCGCCGAAAAGCGTGGTGAAGTTCGTGGAGTCGACGAGGACGATGTCGCCGGCACGCCAGCCCGACGCCGGCATCCAGATCAGCGCGTTGAATTCGGTGTTGCCCGCCGCGGTGAAGGGATGGGGCCTCGAGGGATCGATCCGTTGACGACCCAACACCCGCACCGAGTCGCTCTCCGGAGCGGTGAGTTCGTAGTGCGGCAGGTGGGGATGGAAGTTGAACGTGGTGACGTTGTCGAGCAGCCTCGCGGCGTCCAGGTCGCGGGCCGCGGTCAGGGGTGCGATCTGCTTGGTGCCCTCGACAACAGCAGGACGCAGCCCCCAAGTGTTGTGCACCGGGACCTCGAGGGCCGTCATCAGGGAGCGGGTGTACTGCCCGAACCGTTGTTGGCGGGGCACCAGCGGGTCGCCGTGATGCTGGTATTCAACCTGACGCTGGGCGAAATCGTCGGTGAAGCCCACGTCGTGATGCGGGGCCAGCAGCAAGCACGTGCCTTCTCGTTGCAGCCATTCCCGGATGGCGCTGATCTCCTCCGGTGCGGCTTCTTGTTCCGACAGGATGTGGTCAAGCCCGAAGACCATCAGGGTGTCGGTATCGGCGAGGATCCGCTCGTCGATCCGGAGTTTGTAGCCGGCCTGGTCTATGCGCTGGAAGACGGCGACTGGGTGGCCGGTGGCTTCGCCAGCCAGGTCCTGGAAAGCCAGCGCCGAGCGGTGGAACAGTTCCAGGGTGCCGGCGATGCCCTGGAGGAAGTGCGCCTCGTCGTATTCCGGTGTCTCGTAGCCCGGCCATAAGGCGTTGCGGACTTCGGTCATGGTGGAGAAGCGGTTGTACATCGCGGCGGGGTCGCGTTGGGCTTCCCACGGGTAACTCCAGGTCCAGTAGATGCTGATGCGCCGTCCGCCGGTGTGCGGACGCGGGATGTGGCTTTGGTTGTAGGTCCGCGCCGGCGGAAGTGCGCCCATGGTGGATCCTTAACGTGATCAGTCGAGCGCCGCGAGGTATCGCATGGCGTTGATGCCGGGCAGGAAGAAGTACGCCCCACCCGTCAGGGTGGTGAACGCCGGCAACCCTTTGAGGGTTTTGCGGATCGGCCGCTTGGGAATCTTGAAGTCCAGTGTCCCGTCCTGCGTTCCACAGATGGGGTCGTGCTCGTTGCCGAGTTCGTGGAAGGCGCGGTCGTTGATCCACACGTTCTGGGCGAACTCGAACTGACGGACCAGGCTGGCGCAGATGATGAACGCGGCGATGCCGCGATCCACACCGTCGTCGGGCGCGTCCTCGGGCAATGCAGGACCGTAGGTGGCACCGCGGCGAATTATCCTGTGCCGGTTCATGTTGTGCGCGGTGTCGCGTGGGTTGAGGCGTCGCGCGTGCGATCCCAGCGGGCAGGCATACCCGTGCGGATCCATCTCTTTATAGTTGAAGTCGTTGTTGCGCATAGGGTCCGCGCCCAGCTCGGGATCGTCCTTGTCCGGTGCCAACACTAGCGGGGCGCCGCTGCGCCAGCGGCCCATGAATTTCGCGGCGAGCAATTCCTGATCGTCCGGCGTGTCGGCGTGCTCCTGCAGATAGTCGCGGAACAGTCCAACGTGCTCCTGCAACCGCCGGTAGGCCATGTAGCTTCCATTGCGGCACAGGACTTCTGGCTGCGGCAGATCGGGCGACCCGTGCTCGTCGGGATAGCCGAGGATGAACTCGCCGGGCTTGAGCGCCACGCCCGAACCCGGCGTCGGCTCTTCGCCCGATCCCTCGATCACCGGCTGCGACAACCTGTCCCGGAACCCGAAGTGATCATGTGCGTAATTGAACGGCGGCGTCGCGTTCAAATCCAACATCGACAGACTACGCACACCATCACACCGGGCCACAAGCTTGTCGTGTTCTCCCGTGGCGCGCGCATGTTCGGCGTCATCGCGCGCGAACAGGATCGCGATCGCGTGCAAGTCACCGCCTGCCAGACCGCCGACCCAGTTGTCAGGGTGGTTAGCCCCGGTATCGCCCAAGATGTCTGCCCGAGCCGCCATGCCCTGGCGAAACGCCTCCGGGAAAGTTGCCAGGGATTCCTCGGGCAATCCGAGTGCTCGCAGGCCGCTCCACGTGAACGCCAGCGTGATCCACCGCTTCGTGCTGTCCATCGAGGCTTGCGCCGTCGCCGCCGAGTCGACCCTGTCGATCAGCTCGGACAGCCACGCCCGGCCGCCGGCCGGGTCGTCGAATGACAGGAACTCGTAGCGCCCGGTCATCGCCGGCGTGCGGGTCAGCAGAATATGCTGAATGTCCTCCAACTCAAGCATCGGTGCACGTTTCGCTGCGGATCATTGCATTTGGTCAAGCATGTCGGAGAACGCCGCTTTGAGCCGCAGTGCCTTCTTGATCTCGTCGGCGGTGACGTAGGGGTACTCGCCATACTCCAGGAAACTGGAGCACTGGTGCTCACGAACGAATTTCACGAAGGCGTCTGGATTCTCTTTCCAGTCCTCTGGGAATCCCTCGAGGTTGGTGAACACCGTGGTGATCCCGGTCGCGCTGAACAGCGCCACCGCATCCTCGGTGTACTTGTCGAAATCGGTGTCGAAGATGCCCTGG
>NZ_DATMLH010000232.1:0-8077 GCF_035570115.1 Mycobacterium sp. | reverse complement strand
GGTCCGGATCGACCTCCGGACTACCTGCGGACTCCCACAGCTGACCGCTCAGCAATTTGCTCATCCGTTGGACGTAGGACATGCGGCGCAGGTCGAGCCTGCCCATGTGGGTGTCGATCGACTCCTTGAGGTGTCCACCGATCTTGACGGGCAGGTCCCACTTGGTGATGAACTCGTCTTCGAGGACGTGGATGCCGCTTTCGCCGGCTAACAAACCCTTCCACGTGCTCTCAATGTCAGGCGCGATCGACGTCGTCGCCGTGACGGCGGTTACCACAACGCTGGGGTAACCGCCGTTAGCAGTGGAAGGCTTGGTCACTTGCTGTCCGCTTCCAGCCTCGCCTTGACGTTGGCAACCGCCTCGGGGTTCTCAGACTCGAGCTTGGCGCGCAGCGCGGCGGCGGCCTCGGGGTCCTCTTCCTCGAGCTTCTGGATGTAGGCGACGACGTCACCGACGGTACGCAGACCGGCGAGGTCCTCGTCGGGGATCTTGACGCCGTACTTGTCCTCGGTCTGCACCGCGATCTCGACCATCGACAGCGAGTCGATGTCGAGGTCGTCGACGAACGACTTCTCCGGGGTGATCTCCGAGGGCTCGATACCGGTGACCTCTTCGATGATCTCGGCGATACCGGCGATGATTTCTTCTTGACTGACAGTCACGTTCAGTTCCCTTCGTAATATGTTGTGTTACTGCTGATTTGACGTGCGGTATGCGGTTGTAGGGGCGGACAGGTTCGGCTTTGCCTTTTGGGTGGCAACGCACCCAGGGGTTTACAGTGCTGCCAACCCATCCAGGTCTGCGGGAGCCTTGACGGCGTGCGTCGGTACCCCGCGAAGTTCACGCTTGGCGATGCCGCTCAGGGCCCCCGCAGGCGGGAACTCGACAATCGCCTTGACATTGCGCTGACGCAAAGTCTCGCTGCACAAGTCCCACCGCACCGGGCGGGTCAACTGCGCGACAAGTTTTTCTATGGCGTCGGCGCCCGACGATACTGGCTGGCCGTCGCGGTTGGACAACAGAACGGCGGTCGGTTCCGCGGTCGCGACGTTCTCTACCGCCCCGGCATACCCGTCGAGAGCGGGCGCCATGAATTCGGTGTGGAAGGCTCCGGCGACGCCCAGCGCACGCACCCGGGCCTTCGCCGGTGGGTCTTCGGCAAGCTTGTCCAACGCGCTCAGGCGACCGGCGGCCACAATCTGACCGGCGGCGTTGCGGTTGGCGGGAACCAGGTCGAGCTGCTCGAGGCGTGCCAGCACCTCGGCTTCGTCGCCACCGAGCACGGCGGACATACCAGTGGGCTCATTGGCGCACGCTTTGGCCATCTCCGCGCCGCGGGTGGCGGCCAGAGCGACGGCGTCGTCGGCCGAGATCACACCGGCGATCGCATAGGCGGCGATTTCACCGACCGAGTGGCCCGCCACGATCAGGTCGTCGCCGGCGCCTGCGAGCACGCCGCGCCTGGTCAGCTCCTGGTGAGCCAGCAGCGTGGCCGCGACGACCAGTGGCTGGGTGACCGCAGTGTCGGTGATCTCTTCGGCCGACGCGGTGCTGCCCAGGCGAGCGAGGTCCAGACCGCTGACCGTCGACCACGACGCCATCTTCTCCGCGGCGCCGGGTAGTTCCAGCCACGGCGACAGCATGCCGGGGGTCTGCGATCCCTGTCCGGGCGCAAGCAATGCAATCACGTATTTAAGAGAACACTGTGAAGACGGTTTTGCGCGGTGTAACAGATTATGAACCTTGTCTTAGGTTTTTGTGGAAACTCCACAAAAAAGCCCGCGATGCGACGTATTCGATATCGTGCCGCGATGTGTCAGCCGGTTGCCCTCGTCTTGGATGGCGCGACCAGGTCCTTTTCCACCGTCGGCGTGACAGGCGTCACAATGTCGCTGGCCACGCTGGAGTGCTGGGCCTGGTACGCGAGGTGGCCCACGGTCGCGGCCACCCGAAGGACGTAGGCGTCGCGCGGCTGCGTGGGATCGCGGCCCGTGAAGTCTGCGATACGCCGCAGTCGGTAGCGCACGGTGTTTGGATGAACGAACAACTTGCGGGCGCAGGCCTCGATCGCACCGCCGCAGTCGAGATAGGCGTCCAGGGTCTCGGTGAGAGTGGGACCGGCGTCGGCAAGTGGCCGCATTACATCGGTGTGCAACGCCGCGATGGCCGACGCGTCGCCCATCAGGGCCCGCTCGGGCAGCAGTTCCCGGGCCAACACGGGCCGTGGCGCCCCCCGCCAGCCGGCCACGGCGTTCATCCCCGAGATAGCCTCGCTGGCGCTGTGGTAGGCCGCGGTCAGCATTGGGGCGGTCGGGCCGATCACCACCGGACCGTCGGAGAAGGCATCCAGCAGATCGCCGAACACCTTCTCGGTCGGCGTCAACTGACCGGACACGATCGCCACCAGCCAGGTGCCGTGCACGTCGGTGAGCGCGGCCCGGCCATGGTTTATCGCGATATCCCGAACATCCTGGCTGGCGTGGTTCGCCCGGCCCGGCGCCGGAATGCCCACCACCACCGTCGCCGGAGCGGTGGTGTCCCAATTCAATGCGGCCGCGCGGGACAACAGTTCGGGGCCGGTGTCGCCGCGCACCACCGCGTCCACCACGCTGGCCTCCATTCGGCTGTCCCACGTGCCCCGGGCCTCGGCGGCGTCGGCGTAGGCGGTGGCGGCACTGAAGGCCAGGTCGCGGCTGTACTTGAGAATGCCCACCGTCAGTGCGGTCAACTGTTCGTCAGAGCGGGTCAGCAGCGGAGCGACCTCTTCGAAGAACTCCATGGTCACCCGCATCATGTCCACCGAGTGGCGCAACGCGATCCGCCGGGTCAGATCCTGCGGCATCAGTTCGAAGGCCCTGGCGGTGTAGTTGACGTTGCTGCTCGGGTCGGTCATCCACTCCACGAAGTTCGCGACGGCGGTCTGCACCACCAGCGCCACGCTGGCTCGCTGGGAGGCTTCCAGCTCGGCGAAGAACGGCAACCTTTCCTGCATCGCCGACACCGCCTGAGTGGAGAACCGACCGGAATACTGCTTCAACCGGCGCAGCAGCGACTCCGGAACGCCGTCCAGCAGCTCGAGCGTCGACCGCGGCGTCGCAAACTGTTTGTCGTCCACTCCTAAAATCTACGCCCGTTTACTGGATGATTCCGCCAAAAGGCGCGCAATCGGAACCTGCGTGTCACGCGCCTGGACCGGGATCGGAAGTCTGTACCGGCGCGGCCTGGACGTCGTCGATGCGGTATTGGCGCGCAGCCGCGACCGGTACCGACGGGTCGATCTGGCCGCCGCGCGCCAGCGCTTCCAGCACCGCGACCACCTGAGATTCCGCGTCGGTGTTGAAGTAGCGGCGGGCGGCCGGCCGGGTGTCGGAGAAGCCGAACCCGTCGGTGCCCAGCGTGACGTAGGTGCCCGGGACCCAGGGCCGGATCTGTTCGGGGACCGCGCGCATCCAGTCCGACACCGCGATGATCGGCCCAGAGCATCCCGAAAGCGCTTTTGTGACGTAGGCCTGGCCCGTCGGACGGTCCGGGTGGCGCAGCTTCTGCTTTTCGATGGCAACGCCGTCGCGGTTCAGCTCGCCCCAGCTGGTCACCGACCACACGTCGGCGGCGACATCCCATTCGGCGGCCAGCATCTGCGCGGCTTGCAACGCCGAGGGCATAGCCACCCCGGAAGCCAGGATGTGGGCGGTGTTGGCACGGCTTTGGTTGGCGGGCTGATATCGGTAGATGCCGCGCAGCAGGCCTTCGGGGTCGAAGTTCTCCGGCTCGGCCGGTTGCACATACGGCTCGTTGTAGATGGTCAGGTAGAAGAAGACGTTCTCCGGGTTTTCCCCGAACATGCGGGCCAGCCCGCTTTCGATGATGTAGGCGATCTCGAAGGCGAAGGCGGGATCGTAGGCGACCACCGCAGGATTGGTGGCCGCCAGCAGCAGCGACTGGCCGTCGGCGTGCTGCAGGCCCTCGCCGGTCAGCGTGGTGCGCCCGGCGGTGGCCCCGAGCAGGAAGCCACGTGTCATTTGGTCGGCCGCGGCCCATAGGCCGTCGCCGGTGCGCTGGAACCCGAACATGGAATAGAAGATGTAGATCGGGATCATCGGCTCGTTGTGCGTCGCATATGACGTGCCGACCGCGGTGAACGAAGCGACGGATCCGGCCTCGTTGATGCCCTCGTGCAGGATCTGGCCGATTTCGCTCTCCTTGTATGCCAGCATCAGCTCGGCGTCGACGGCGGTGTAGAGCTGGCCGTTGCGGTTGTAGATCTTCAACGAGGGGAACCACGAGTCCATGCCGAAGGTGCGCGCCTCGTCGGGGATGATCGGCACGATGCGCGGCCCAATCTCCTTGTCGCGCAACAGTTCCTTGAAGGTGCGCACCGTTGCCATAGTGGTGGCCACTTCCTGGTGGCCCGAACCGCGCTTCAGCGCTTTGTAGACATCGCGGGTCGGCAGCGTCAGCGCCTTGGACTTGGTGCGCCGCTCGGGCAGGAAGCCGCCCAATGCGCGGCGCCGGTCGAGCAGATAACGGATCTCCGGGGCCTCCGGACCGGGGTGGTAGTACGGCGGCAGGTAGGGATCGGCCTCCAGCTCGGTGTCGCTGAGCGGGATCCGGATGGCGTCGCGGAAGTCCTTGAGGTCTTGCAGGGCAAGCTTTTTCATCTGGTGCGTGGCATTGCGGCCCTGGAAGTGGGCGCCCAGCGAGTAGCCCTTGATGGTTTTGGCCAGGATCACCGTCGGCTGCCCTTTGTGGTCGACGGCGGCGCGGTAGGCGGCGTACACCTTGCGGTAGTCGTGGCCACCGCGCTTGAGGTTCCAGATCTCCGAATCGGTCATCTGCTCGACGAGCGCCTTGGTGCGCGGGTCGCGTCCGAAGAAGTGGTCGCGTACGTAGGCCCCGTCGTTGGCCTTATACGTCTGGTAGTCGCCGTCGGGGGTGGTGTTCATCAGATTCACCAGGGCGCCGTCGCGGTCGGCGTGCAGCAGGGCGTCCCACTCGCGTCCCCAGACCACTTTGATGACGTTCCAGCCGGCCCCGCGGAAGAATGACTCCAGCTCCTGGATGATCTTGCCGTTACCGCGAACCGGGCCATCCAGGCGCTGCAGGTTGCAGTTGACGACGAAGGTCAAGTTGTCCAACGCCTCGAGCGCGGCGACGTGGGCCAGACCGCGGCTCTCCGGCTCGTCCATCTCGCCGTCGCCGAGGAAAGCCCACACGTGCTGGTCGGTGGTGTCCTTGATGCCCCGGTCATGCAGATAGTGGTTGAATCGGGCCTGGTAGATCGCGTTCATCGGACCCAGGCCCATCGACACCGTCGGGAATTCCCAGAAGTCGGGCATCAGGCGCGGATGCGGGTAGGACGGCAGGCCACCGCCGGGATGGCTGTGCTCCTGACGGAAACCGTCCATTTGGTCGGCGGACAGCCGGCCTTCCAGGAAGGCGCGTGCATAGATACCGGGGGAGGCGTGGCCCTGGATGAAGACGTGGTCGCCGCCACCGGGATGCGATTTTCCGCGGAAGAAGTGGTTGAAGCCGACTTCATAGAGCGCCGCAGACGACGCGTAGGTCGAAATGTGGCCGCCCACGCCGACTCCCGGACGCTGGGCGCGATGCACCATGATGGCGGCGTTCCATCTGATCCACGTCCGGTAGCGGCGTTCGACGTCCTCGTCGCCAGGGAACCACGGCTCCAGCTCGGTCGGGATGGTGTTGACGTAGTCGGTGGACGTCAGCGCCGGGATCGCGACCCGCTGCTCACTGGCACGCTCCAGCAGGCGCAACATCAGGTAGCGCGCCCGCGACGGCCCCGAGCGCTCCAGCAGGTCGTCGAAGGACTCCAGCCACTCAGCGGTCTCCTCCGGGTCGATGTCAGGCAGGTAGGACGCCACACCTTCGCGGATTACCCGCACCCGATCGGGTTCGCTTGCGCCGGTTGGGTTTTCCGCCAGATCGTGGCGTACGAACTCGGTAGTCAACTTACTACTCCTTGTTTGACGGGTCGTCCGCTTTTGGCTGATCTCGCCGTCGCCGATTGACGTCCTCGGTCCTGGGTCGGTGCTCGATCGGTCTTGTGGCCCGGTCGGGCCACCCCTATCGTGCCGCACCTTCGATCGCGCCGCGTAGTCCCCGTCGAAGCTGGCCCAAGGTGTTATCGGGTCGGCGGCCGAGGGCGGACCGAATCATGACCCGGTAACCTCACGAACCGTGCTGATCGGATGGCGTCGCGGCATACAGCCCGGATCTGTGAGACCGGCGTCTGTCCCGCCGGCCTCGGGCCGACTGCGGGTCGGAGCGCGGGCGATCGGCTGCGTGGCGACAATCCTGATGGGCATCGTCGGGTGTACCAGTGTCACGGATGGCGCGCCGACCGTCGACACCGCAATTGCCCCGGCGTACCGGGCGTCGGTATCCGCGTCGGTGTCCGCGTCGGCCGCGACGTCAAGTCTGCGGGAAACCCAACGTCAGCTGTCGCTGACAACCCAGGCCGTGGTCCGCGCGTGCGAGTCGTTTGCCGCCACCAGCAAAGACGCCGTCGACAAGGTGAATGACTTTGTCGCCGCGTACAACCAGGGCCAAGACACTACATCCAGCGAAGGTCCCGCCATCGAGGCCCTCAACCACAGCGCCGAACTGGTCGAAGGCAACTCCGGCGGCCCGCTGTCGCAGGATCTGCACCAGGCGCTGAACGCGTATGCCGACGCGGCGCGCGACCTGGCGAGCGCCATCCGTGCCCATGGGCAGATGGCAGAGTTCAATCAGCGCGTGAATCAGTTAAACGACACCAAGACCGAAGCCGTCAAGCTCTGCCGGGCGTCCCTATGAGATCGCCGGATGTGCAACGCTACGTGCTATGCGACGATGAATGCCATCGCGCGGCGTGCTGACGCTCGAGAGGCTCTGGAACTGACAAGGAGGTCGCACGGTGGTGGCGGCGGATGACGCCCCGAGCTATGCCCGCAAACTGGGCATCCAACGAGGGCAGGTTGTCCAAGAGTGGGGTTGGGACGAAGACACCGACGACGATATCCGCGGCGACGTGGAGGATGCGTGCGGTGGCGAGTTACTCGACGAAGACACCGATGAAGTCATAGACGTCGTGATGCTGTGGTGGCGTGACGGCGACGGCGACCTGGTGGACACCCTGATGGACGCGATCGCGGCGCTGGCCGACGACGGAGTGATCTGGGTGCTCACCCCCAAGACCGGCCGGCCCGGTCACGTGCTACCCGCGGAGATCGCGGAGTCTGCACCGACCGCCGGACTGATGCCGACGTCATCGGTGAATCTGGGGGACTGGAGCGCGAGTCGGTTGGTGCAGCCGAAGTCGCGCGCCGGTCGCCGCTGATGCTGACGGTCGGTTCTTCCGCACCGGACTTCACGCTGCGCGACCAGAACCGACAGCCGGTCACCCTGAGCGATTACCGGGGCGCCAAAAACGTGCTGCTGGTGTTCTTCCCGCTGGCCTTCACCGGCATCTGCCAAGGCGAGCTTGATCAGTTGCGGGATCATCTGCCCGACTTCGAGAACGACGACAGCGCGGCGCTGGCCATTTCGGTGGGGCCGCCGCCCACTCACAAAGTGTGGGCCGCCGAGAGCGGCTTCCTGTTCCCGGTGCTCTCCGACTTCTGGCCGCACGGCGCGGTCAGCCAGGCCTACGGCGTTTTCAACGACGACGCCGGTATTGCCAACCGCGGCACCTTCGTCGTCGACCGATCCGGGGTCATCCGGTTCGCCGAGATGAAGCAGCCCGGTGAAGTTCGCGATCAGCAACTTTGGACCGATGCTCTGGCCGTCTGCAAGGACTGAACGGTCACTCGCCGTTTTGGGTGCGGCGTGGTCGGGGCGGTATCTTTGCGCCGCACGGGCGCGTAGCTCAGTGGTAGAGCTCTGGTTTTACACACCAGCGGTCGGCGGTTCGATACCGTCCGCGCCCACCATTTTTTGTCGAGGTCAGCGCCATATCGCGATCCAATCGGGCTTGGCAAGTAACCCGCGCTCTGCCAAGAATGTGCCAACGGTTCTCAGCGCGGCATTCTCAGCGCGGCATTCTCAGCGCGGCAGGGTGAGGATTCAGCTTTC
>NZ_DATMLH010000231.1:0-2987 GCF_035570115.1 Mycobacterium sp. | reverse complement strand
GTTGGCATAGCTGTCGTTGATCTTGCGAGTCGGGCTGATGACCCGGATGTCGGCGTCCTCGAGGAACTTTGACGGCTCGATCTGATCGCCCACGCCGATCGTCGACACGTACGTGTACGGCTTGATCTTGGTGGTCAGCGCGATCTTGATCAGCTCAGCGGTGCCCAGCGCGTTCGGCCCGAACAGCTCGCTGTAGGGCAGCACGTGGTTCACCAGGGCGGCAGGATCGACGATCAGGTCGACGGTGTCGGCCAGCCGCTGCCAGGTCTGCGGGTCGAGGCCGAGGTTGGCCTCGCCCTTGTCGCCGGCGATGACTTCGAGGTGGTCGGCCGCAAGCTGCTGGTAGTGCGCCCGCAGCTTCGGGTCGCCGCTGTCGAAGGTCTTGTCCAGCCGGGCGCGCGCGTCCTCGTCGGACTTGGCCCGCACCAGGGCGATCACCTTGCCGTCGACGAAGTCCATCCGCTCCAGCCACTCCAGCGCCAGGTAGCGGCCAAGGAATCCGGTTGCGCCGGTGAGCAATACGGTGCGCACCTCACTGGCAGGCCCGGGCAGTCCAGGCGCGGCGGCCAGGGTGGCCTCGTCGATGAACTTGTCCAGCGTCAGGTCGGCAGCATGCACCTCGACCGCGTCGCGGCCATGCACCGCCGCGAAAGTGGGCCGCTTGGTGCCCTGTCGCTCGCCCTCGATGTAGTCGGCGATGGCCTGCAGGTCGTTGGCCGGGCTGACGATCACACCCACCGGCACGTCGACGTCGAAGATCTCGTGCAGCAGGTTGCCGAATGTCAACGCGGACAACGAGTCTCCACCCAGATAGGTGAAGTGGGCATCGGGCGTCAGATCGGAGTTGGCGGAACCCAGCATGGCGGCCGCGGCCCGGCTGACCGTTTGCAGCACCGGCGCCTGCGCACCGCTGCGGCGCAGTTCGGACAACTCGTCGGCCTGACCTTGCGCCAAGTCGGCGTAGAGCCGCTCCAGACGCTCGCCGTAGTGCTGCTTCAGCTTCGGCCACGCCAGCTTGCGGATCCCGGTCAGCAGACCGTTCTCCAGGCTGAACGGCGTGGTCTCGACGATGAAGTCGCGTGGCACCTCGTAGGACTGCAGGCCGGTCTCTTTCGCGACGTTCTGCAGCGACTCGGCGATCCGCGGCTTGAGAGCCTGAATATCGTTGCCGGCCAACGCATCCTCGGTCGGCACCACAACCGCGAGCAGGTAGGGCTGCGCGCTGTTGCCGTAGACGTAGATCTGCCGGACCAGCGGGCTGTTGCCGAACACCGCCTCCAGCTTTGCCAGCGTGACGAACTCGCCCTGCGCAAGCTTCAAGACGTTATTGCGGCGATCGACATAGACCAGCCGGTCGGGACCTACCTCCGCGAAGACGTCACCGGTCCGGTAGTACTCGTCGGCATCGAACACGTTGGCGGTGGTTTCGGCCCGCTTGTAGTAGCCGGGGAACATGTTGCCGGTCTTCAGCAGCAGCTCACCCCGCGGGTATGGCCGGTCGGTGGCGAAGTAGCCCAGATCCGGAACGTCGACCAGCTTGTAGTCAATGACCGGCGGCCGTTGCACTACGCCATCGAACAACACCATGCCGGCCTCGGTGGAGCCGTAGCCGTCCAACAGATGCATCTCGAGCAGCGACTCGACCCAGGTCCTCAATTCAGGAGAGATCGGTGCCGAGCCCGTCATCGCCACGATGTAGCGCCCGCCGAGCAGCTCCTGGCGCAGCTCGTTCAGCACCTGGGATTCGGCGGTTTGACGGTCGGCGCCTTCGGCGGTCCGTCGCCCGACCTCACTCTGGTATTCGCTGTAGAGCATCTCCCAAATGCGCGGGACGAAGTTCAGCTCGGTCGGCCGCACCAGCCGCAGGTCCTCGAGCAGCGTCGAGAGGTCGCTCTTGGCGGCGAAGTAGGCGGTGCCACCGTTGCCGAGCGTGCCGTACAGCGTGCCGCGGCCCATGACGTGGCTCATCGGCATGAAGTTCAGGCTGATCGACGCGGCGCTGGGCCCGAACCAGTTCTTGGTCGACCGGTTCCACATCTTGGCGACGTTGCTCTGCGGGTACATCGCGCCCTTGGGCGCACCGGTGCTGCCCGAGGTGTAGATCAGCAGCGCCAGCGGGTCGGGTGTGTTTTCTGCGTCTTGGGCGATGCGGGGCGCCGCCGGCAGTGCTGCGCCGTGCTCGCGGACCTCGTTCAGCGTCGCAATGCAAATGCCTGTTTCGGCCAGCCGCTCGTGGGCGGTTTGCAGGGCCGCGCGGTGGTCGTCCACCTCGGTGCGGTAGTCGAAGATGACGAGCCGTCGAGGCGTGTGGCCTGCCTCAGAACCGGCGAGGATCAGGTCGACCGCATCGGACAAGTAGTCGACACTGGCGGCGACGACGCTGGGTTCGGTCTCGGTGATGATCGGGAGCAGCTGGGCGATCGCCGCGCTGGTCTGCAGCGGGACTGACACCGCGCCGATCAGGCCCAGCGCGATGTCGATGGTGGTGTAGTCGACGCTGGTGAAGCCGAGCACGCAGACCCGGTCACCGGCTGCCACAGTGCCATCGGCGCCGTCAGTCAATGTGCGCGACACTACGTCGACCCGGTCGGCGAGCTCGCGATAGCTGACGGTGTCGAACCAGGGGAGCAGCTTGGCCGACGTGCGACCGGTCTGCGGGTCCTTGACCAGCTCGACGGCGCGTTGAGCCAGCGCCGGCCGGTCGGAATAGCCCTCCAGCGCCGCCTTCACGACCTGCGGGAGTCGCGGCCCGGCGTCCTGGATGGCGGCGCTGACGGCCTCATCGGGCCGCGCGGCGGCGAACTGCGGGTCGTTGGCGGCCAACTCTTCGATGCGACGTTCTAGGCGTTCTTGGGTGTCAATCGACATAAGGAAACCTCGGAACTTGTTGAATCAGGAAATTTTGGTGGCGCAACGCTGCGCCTAATGACTACTACGTTAGCAAAGGTAACGATATTCCCTGTTAGCAGGCATGACGACGTGAAATC
>NZ_DATMLH010000230.1:0-7350 GCF_035570115.1 Mycobacterium sp. | reverse complement strand
ATGCGCCGGAATCTGGCCGACCACATCGTTGCGCTGAGCGAGGCGATTGACCTGACCGCAGACGTCACTGGCCAGGATGTGCACCTGGCCGGCTATTCGCAGGGCGGAATGTTCACCTATCAGGCGGCGGCCTACCGGCGCTCGAAAAGCATCGCCAGCATTGTGACATTCGGCGCTCCGGTCGACACCCTGGCGGCGCTGCCGATGGGGCTGCCGCCCAACTTGGCCCCGGGTATCGCCAATTTCATGGCCGACCATGTCTTCAACCGGCTGGATATCCCAAGCTGGTTGGCGCGCGCCGGTTTTCAAATGCTCGACCCGCTCAAGACTGCCAAAGCACGGCTCGACTTCGTGCGCCAGCTCCACGATCGCGAGGCACTGCTGCCGAGGGAAGCCCAACGGAGATTCCTGGAGTCGGAAGGCTGGATCGCCTGGTCCGGCCCGGCAGTCTCCGAGCTGCTCAAGCAGTTCGTCGCGCATAACCGGATGATGACAGGCGGTTTCGCCATCAACGGTCAGCTGGTGACGCTGACCGATATCACCTGTCCGGTACTGGCTTTCATCGGCGAGGTGGACGACATCGGTCAGCCGGCCGCGGTGCGCGGTATCCGGCGCGCAGCGCCCAACGCCGAGGTATACGAGTACAGCCTGCGCGCGGGTCACTTCGGTCTGGTCGTCGGATCCAAAGCCGCACACGAGACTTGGCCAACTGTTGCCGATTGGGTGCTGTGGATTTCCGGACACGGAGACAAGCCCACCGACATCTTCCCGATGGCCGACCAGCCGGCCGAACGCACCGACCGCGGCGTCGCGCTCAGTTCCCGGCTGATGCACGGCCTGGGCGAGGCATCCGAGGTGGCAGTCACACTCGCCCGTGGAGCGGCCGACGCGGTCGTCGCAGCGAACAAATCGATGCGCACGTTGGCCGTCGAAACCGCGCGAACCTTGCCCCGACTGACCCGGTTGGGCCAGATCAACGATCACACCCGGATCTCGCTCGGCCGGATCATCGGCGAACAGGCCCACGACGCGCCGAACGGCGAATTCCTGCTCTTCGACGGACGGGTGCACACCTACGAGGCGGTAAACCGGCGCATCGACAACGTCGTGCGCGGTCTCATCGAGGTCGGGGTACGCCAGGGCGAACACGTCGGGGTCTTGATGGAAACCCGGCCAAGCGCGCTGGTGGCCATCGCCGCGCTGTCGCGGTTGGGTGCCGTCGCCGTGCTGTTGAAGCCCGACGTCGACCTGGCCGCTGCGGTCCGGCTCGGGGGAGTGACCGAAATCGTCACCGACCCGCCGAACCTCGAGACCGCGCGGCAATTGCCCGGACAGATTCTGGTTCTCGGCGGTGGTGAGTCCCGGGATCTGCATCTGCCCGAGGACGCCGGTGTCATCGACATGGAACAGATCGATCCCGATGCCGTCGAGCTCCCGGCCTGGTATCGGGCCAACCCGGGGTATGCGCGGGACCTGGCGTTCATCGCGTTCAGCACCGCGGGCGGACAGTTGGTCGCCAAGCAGATCACCAACTACCGCTGGGCGCTGTCGGCGTTCGGAACCGCCTCGACTGCGGCGCTGGACCGAAACGACACCGTGTACTGCCTGACGCCGCTGCATCACGAGTCCGCGCTGCTGGTCAGCTTGGGCGGCGCAGTGGTCGGCGGCACCCGCATCGCCTTGTCCCGCGGGTTGCGCGCGGACCGATTCGTCGCCGAAGTGCGCCAGTACGGCGTCACCGTCGTCTCCTACACCTGGGCCATGCTCCGCGAGGTCATCGACGACCCGAGCTTCGCGCTGCACGGCAATCACCCGGTGCGGTTGTTCATCGGCTCGGGTATGCCGACCGGGCTGTGGCAACGCGTCGTCGACGTGTTCGCGCCCGCGCATGTGGTCGAGTTCTTCGCCACCACCGACGGACACGCGGTGCTGGCCAACGTGTCCGGCGCCAAGATCGGCAGCCAGGGCCGGCCGTTGCCCGGCGCCGGCCACATAGAACTGGGCGCCTACGACGCCGAGCACGACCTGATTCTGGAAACCGAGCGCGGGTTGGTCCGGGTACCGGAAACCAACGAAGTCGGTGTACTGCTCGCCGAGCCGCGCGGGCCGATCGATCCGACCGCATCGGTCAAACGCGGTGTCTTCGCTCCCGCTGACACCTGGATCTCGACTGAATATCTGTTCCGCCGCGACGCCGATGGCGACTTTTGGCTAGTGGGCAGTCGCAGTTCGACGATCCGCACCGAACGCGGGATCGTGTTCTGCGAACCGATCACCGACGCGCTCGGGCTCATTCCGGCGGTCGACCTCGCGGTGACCTACGGAGTGCCGAAGGCCGGCCACCAAGTCGCGGTGACCGCGGTGACGTTACGGCCGGGTGCGACCATCACGGCGGCGGATCTCACCGAAGCGGTGGCGGCGATGCCGTTCGGGTCGGGACCCGACATCGTGCATGTGGTGGCAGAGATGACGCTCAGCGCCAGTTACCGTCCGACGGTCAGTCCCTTGCGGGCAGCGGGGATTCCCAAGGCGGGGCGGCACTCCTGGTATTTCGATGCTGACGCCAACCAGTTCCGGCGATTGACGGGCTCGGCACGGACGGAGCTGTCGGGTGCGCACTGACAATCGAGGCAGACATGGTTGACGAGACCCTGCTGAGCATCCTGGTCTGCCCGGCCGACCGCGGCCCACTGCTGTTGGTCGGCAAAGATGACCGGGAGTTGCTCTACAACCCGCGGCTGCGGCGTGCTTACCGCATCGAAGACGGCATCCCGGTGCTGCTGGTCGACGAGGCGATCGAGGTTGGCGACGACGAGCATGCCGAGCTCATGGCGCGGGCCACTCCGGCAAATCCCCAGTGAGGTAACGCTGCAGGTTCGGAGCGATCGTCTCGATGATCTGGGCGGCGGGCAGTGACTTGAACGGCTCCAGGTCCAGGATGTAGCGCGCCATCAGGACGCCCACCAGTTGGGATGCGACGAATTGAACCCGAATGATGCCGGAGCCCGGTGGATTATCGACGCGGCCCCCGACTTCGACGGCGATCACGTCCTGGATGAACGAACGAAACAAATTGACCTCCGACCCGGCGATAACCGACCGCAGCGTGGCGACGAACCCGGCACCGATTTCGGAGTCCCACAGCGGCAACAGCATCGACGGAATGGCGTGGCCGAGTTCCTCGAGGGGCACTTGGCGCAATGGGCCGATGACGTCCATCGGGTCTATCTGGACGTGAACCGCCGCGGCGAACAGCTTTTCCTTGGTGCCGAAGTAGTGATGCACCAACGCTGAATCGACGTCCGCCGCCGCCGCCACCGCGCGTATCGACGTATTCGCAATTCCGTTGCGGGCAAACATGACTCGAGCATTGGCTAGAATTCGATCACGGGTGTCTGAACTCCCCGCCGGGCGTCCGGGCCGCTTGCGCCCGGTGTTGCTGGCGGTCACGCTACGGTGTCCGCCGGCGCAGGGTGGCGGCGGCCAGGCATAGCGCCGCGATCGCAAACCCCAACACGACCAGAATGTCTCGTACCGCGACCCCGGTCAGCTCGGTATGCGCGCCCACCTGTTGGAGAGCCTCCAGCGCATAGCTGGCCGGCATCGCGTTGCTGATCCATTCCAGCCAGGTTGCCATCAACGCTCGCGGAACGATGATGCCGGCCAGCAACAGCTGCGGCACCATCACCAGCGGAATGAACTGCACGGCCTGAAATTCTGTGCGCGCGAACGCACTACACAACAATCCGAGTCCGACGCCGAGCATCGCGTTGACGATCGCGATCAGGAAAACCCAGAACGGACTGCCGGCGGTGTCGAAGCCGAGAAGCCAAAACGCCACGGCGCAAGCCAAGGTGGCTTGCACCGCTGCGGCGATCGAAAAGGCCGTCCCATAAGCGAGCAGCAGGTCGAGCCGGCGCAGCGGAGTGGTCAGGATGCGCTCCAATGTCCCCGAGGCCCGTTCTCGCTGCATCGTGATCGCCGTGATGATGAACATCACGAACAGCGGGAACAGACCGAGCAGGATCAGGCACGCATTGTCGAACGGCGTCGGCACGCCCGGACGATGCGGGGCGTTCTCGAACATGAAGTACATCAACGTGATAACCAGGACCGGCACCGCCAGAATCATCGCGATGCTGCGGTGATCGGCGGCCAGCTGGCGCAGGATCCGCAACGTGGTCGCGCTATACGGTTTCAAATATCCCTTCAGTCCTAACCGGCTAGGCGCTTGGTGCTGCGCTTGATGATGGACAGAAACGCGTCCTCCAGTGACGTGCATCCGGTGTCCTCTCGTAGTCGGGTCGGAGTGGTGTGCGTGACCAGGTGACCTTCGCGCATCAGCAACAGGGCACCGCAGTGGTCGGCTTCGTCCATCACATGGCTGGAAACCAGCAGGGTGGTCCCGGCGCGGGCGAGGTCGGTGAACTGCTCCCAGAGATCTGCTCGCAGCACGGGGTCCAATCCCACCGTCGGTTCGTCGAGAACGAGCAACTCGGGCTGGCAGACCAGCGCACACGCCAGCGACACCCTGGTGCGCTGACCACCGGAGAGATTGGCGCAATAGGCAGTGCTGTGATCGCTGAGCCCCACCCGATCAATCGCCGAGTCGGCCGCGCGACTGTCAAAACCGTAGAGGGAAGCGAAATAACGGACGTTGTCGACGAGCCGCAAGTCGTTGTAGATCGTGGGGTCCTGAGGCAGGTATCCGATCCGGCGACGCAGCGGCGCCGAACCCGCCGGTAATCCGAGCACCCGCACCGTGCCGGCAGCGATGAGTTGGGTGCCGACGATGCAACGAATCAGCGTGGTCTTCCCGCAGCCTGACGGGCCCAGCAGTCCGGTGATACTCCCGCGGGCGATGCGAACCGAGAAGTCATGCAGCGCAGGGCGTTTACCGCGGACCACCCGTAAGTGGCTGATGTCGACGGCTACTTCGTCGCCCATCGAGGATAATTCATCACGCGATGAAGTCATCATACGATGAATATCCGCCCCTGCTGCCGGGCTGTCAAGGGTCGCGGGCAGAATCTGTCCGATGGGCGCTGACCTACTCGCGGTCGACCCGGTTCGGGCGGCGCATCGACTAGTCGGCGCCACGCTGACCGGTCGCGACGTCACCGCCACGATCGTCGAGGTAGAGGCCTACGGCGGGGTGCCGGACGGTCCGTGGCCGGACCCCGCGGCGCACTCGTATCGCGGTCCTAGCGGTCGCAGCACGGTGATGTTCGGACCGCCGGGCCGGCTCTACGCCTACCGCAGCCACGGCATCCATGTGTGCGCAAACGTGGTGTGCGGGCCTGACGGCGTTGCGGCCGCGGTCCTGCTCAGGGCAGCTGCGATCGAGACCGGGCTCGACGTCGCCCGGTCCCGCCGCGGTGCGTCCATCCGCGCCGCCGCATTGGCGCGCGGGCCGGGGAACCTCTGCTCGGCATTGGGAATCACCATGGCCGACAATGGCATCGACCTCTTTGACGGCGACGGCCCAGTGCGGCTGCGGCTCAACGACAGCCTCGACTCGGTGTCCGGGCCGCGGGTCGGCATCAGCCAAGCCTCCGACCGGCCGTGGCGGCTGTGGTTACCGGGCCGGGCGGAGGTTTCGGCCTACCGGCGCAGCCCAGGAGCGCTGGCGCCTGGTGCCAGCGACTAGGGGCGACCGTCGCGCCGTCAGGTCGCCCGCCGCGGCGCCGTGTCGATGCGAGAAGATCTTTGACTGTGGACGCTGAATCTTCCGGCTCGTCTGGCATCCTCGACGAGCTGCGCTGGCGTGGACTGATTGCACAGTCCACCGACCTTGACGCGCTGGCCGCCGAGGCGGCCCGGGGTCCGATCACGCTATACGCGGGATTCGATCCCACCGCGCCTAGCCTGCACGCCGGACACCTGGTACCTCTGCTGGCGTTGCGGCGGTTTCAGCGCGCCGGGCACCGCCCTATCGTTCTCGCCGGCGGCGCAACCGGCTTGATCGGCGACCCTCGCGAGACTGGTGAACGGGTGCTGAACGCCGTCGACACCGTCCAGGGGTGGACCGAGCGGATCCGTGGACAGTTGGAACGTTTCGTCGATTTCGACGGGTCCCCGACCGGTGCGATCGTCGAAAACAACCTCGAGTGGACCCGCGCGATGTCGGCGATCGAGTTGCTCCGTGACGTCGGCAAGCACTTCTCGGTCAACGTCATGCTGGATCGCGACACGGTGCGGCGGCGTCTGGAGGGCGAGGGGATCTCCTACACGGAGTTCAGCTACATGCTGTTGCAGGCCAACGACTACGTCGAGCTTCACCAACGCCATCACTGTCTGCTGCAGATCGGCGGATCCGATCAGTGGGGCAACATCATCGCCGGGGTGCGTTTGGTGCGCCAGAAGCTCTCAGCCTCCGTGCATGCCCTCACAGTTCCGCTGGTGACCGCGGCCGACGGGACCAAGTTCGGTAAATCCACGGGCGGCGGCAACGTGTGGTTGGACCCGGAGATGACGACTCCGTACGCCTGGTACCAGTACTTCATCAACACCGGCGATGCCGACGTCATCCGGTACTTGCGCTGGTTCACCTTCCTGTCGGCCGACGAGTTGGCCGAACTGGACGAGGCCACCGCGTCACGGCCACACGAGCGCGCGGCACAACGGCGCCTGGCCCGCGAACTCACCACGCTCGTGCATGGTGAGCACGCCACCGAGTCCGTCGAACATGCAAGCCAGGCGTTGTTCGGCCGCGGGGAACTCACCCGGTTGGATGAGTCCACGCTGACGGCCGCGCTCCGCGAGACCTCGATAGCCGAGTTGAAGCCAGGGGCGCCGGACGGAATCGTCGACCTGCTGGTTGCCAGCGGGTTGTCGCAGAGCAAGGGCGCCGCGCGACGCACGATCGCTGAGGGCGGCGTCTCGGTCAACAACACCAACATCGACGACGAGGACTGGGTGCCCCGACCTTCCGACTTCCTGCATGGGCGCTGGCTGGTCCTGCGCCGCGGCAAGCGGAATATCGCCGGGGTCGAGCGCGTTGACTGACCTTGCGGAGGCGAAACACGCGGTCTAGCGGGTTGTTTGACTCCGCGTTTCCTGTCGCGTAACTTAGGCGAGTCGTCGCGACGCGGCCAGTCCGTAGAGCGCGACGATGTCCCAGAGGGAAGATCCACTTCGGTGGCTCCCTCGTCGTCCGCAAGCGAGTAACCGGCCACAAGAGCCGCGGGACTTGTTGCGCGGCCGAAGGGGTGTTGTTTGAGAACTCAATAGTGTGTTTGGTGGTTTTGTTTTTGTTGTTGTTTTTTGTCATGTTCTGATACCCCGTGTCAGGGTGTGATGTTTTTTTGATGCCAGTTTTTGGTGTTGTTATTTGTTAGGTCAGATTTT
>NZ_DATMLH010000229.1:0-10242 GCF_035570115.1 Mycobacterium sp. | reverse complement strand
CTTGGCCGAACTCTGGGCTGAGCTGGCCAGCGTGACTGTATTCGTCGATTCCTGCGTGCACGCGCGCAGCATCGGCGCGCTCGATGTCGCCGACGCGGCGGCCGCTCGCCTGACCGCAAACAGGGTCTGTGGCCAGGCGGTTGACCAGTCCCTGCAACTGCATGGTGGATACGGCTACATGCGCGAATACCCAATCTCGCATGCGTTCGCAGACGCTCGCTTCCTGCAGGTGATGGCCGCGGCCTACTCCAATCCTTGCGACACCCTGGCATCGACCGTGGCTTTGGACGCCACGGCACCGCGGTGAACACCGGCGCCGGACGGTCTCGACGTTATGGCGACGAGCCCAGAGCGAGGATCTCGTCGAGACTCTCCTGCATCGAGAGCCATAGCAGATCCAGGTCTTTGAATACCTCTCCGTCGGCGTTCATCGCGATACAACACACGCCGCAGTGAGTGCACATCGCCGACGTCAAAACGGTGCCGGGCAAAGGCGCAAAGACGTACATCCGGTCGAAGCGCGCACCGGCGATGTAGCGGTCCTCGGTTATCCCTGGCCACGAGCTGGTCGTGAGCACCGCTCCACCGACAGAACCAAGGATCGCCGCGGCCACACCCGAGGGGGTGCGGTTGAGAATGGGGGTGATGGCGCCGAGGAATCCCAGCGCGGGTTCAGACCGCACGTGATGGACCCGCTCGCGCATCGCGCGGATTCGTTCGGCAGGGTCTTCTACACCGGAGGGCACAAGAAAGTACGCTGCCGCGAAATCGTTTCCGCCCGTGGCGTTATCAGCAGCGCGCATCGCCACGGGCATCGATATCGGCACGTCGCCCAAATCTTCGCCGTTGGCGGCGCAGTAACGCCGCAGCCCTCCGAGCAGCGCGCTGACGAATGCGTCGTTAAGCGTGCCGCCGGCGGCCTTTGCCGCACGTCGTAGGTCGTCGAATTCACATTCCATGGTCCCGAATCGCCACATCCTTCGCGACCCGCCACGAAGGATCTTCGACGGATTCTTCGGCGGCGGCCCCGCCACCCGGGCCAGCGACGACACGTAATCAGCGGTGGAGCGAAGGTCGCCAACCGCTTTGATGAGGGCGCGTCCGCCTCCGACAATAGCCTTCGGGGTGCCGGTAATCTGTTGGCTGAGCTGCTGAGCCGCGACACCGATAGGACTGCGCCGCACAGGTTTGCGCGCCGGCGTGGGTTTGTCGGTCTGATGCTTCCGGCTCGTGTTCAGGACACGCTCATGCAGCCGCGCCAGCGCCAGCCCATCCATGAAGACGTGGTGAGCGTGCATGACGTAGGCCGCGCGGCCATCCTCGAGCCCTTCTACGAGATAGCCCTCCCAGGGTGGTCGGGACCGGTCCAGCGGCGTTAGTCCGATCGTTTGCGCGAGTTCGAGCAGCTGACGGTGCCCACCCGGCGCAGGCAGTGACACCCGCCGCAGGTGGAAGTCCAGGTCAAATGACGGATCGTCCGCCCACATCGGCGGCCCAACCGGGACCAGCGGATCCACCACGCGCTGCGCGAACCGGGGAACGATCTCGACGAACCATTCATGGGCGGCCCGGAGCCGCTCCCAGTCGGGAACCGTGTCAAGCAGCTGAAGTACCACCCCAGACCACGCACCCTGCGGGTGCCGATCTGTGCGCCACATCAACGCATCCAGTTCGGACAACGCGGGATCGCGTCCCCAGCCTTCTAAGTCAGACCACAGTTGCTCTTGCTCTGTTGTCATCCTGACTTCTCCCGTCCGGAACCCGGCTCCCATGTCTGAGTCCGGAGATCGAGCTGACCATCACCTTTATCCAGCGGATCCGTAGCGGATTCGGCCGAGGCGCTGTCAGCCATCGGATTGCGGGCGAAATCGATGATGAGAGCCGCGGTCTCGGCGGGCTTCTCGAGCATCGCGCAGTGTGCCACGTCATCGAGGACTACCAGCCGCGCATGAGGAATGGCGTCTGCCAGCTGACGCCCCGAGGAGAGTGGAACGATTCGGTCTCCGCGGCCCCACAGCACCAATGCGGGCGCGCGTACCGCCCCGGGGGTAGCCTCCGCCACCGCTCTTCCGGCGGCTTGCGCGCCGGCGATGAATCCCGGAGCCGCCATCCTCGGCACCAACTCGTCGGCGAGCGATCGCGTGATGCAGCGCGGCTCTGATACGGCGAGTGCAAACAGTGCGGTCCGCAAGTACCGCCACCGCGCGATAGCCCGCGGCACGGTGTGGAATCCAAACACCTTGTCGAATAACCGGAAGCCCAACAAGATCGCCCGCAATCGCAGTGCACCGATGTTGTCGCTGCCGGAGTCGATCAACATCAAACCGTCGACCCGGCCGGGATGGTCGCACGCCACCTTGAGTGAGACGAGGCCGCCCATCGAGTGCCCCACGATGGTCGCCCTCGCCAGGCGCAGCTCATCGAGTAGTCCTATTACCGTCGCGACCTGTTCCGCGAAGACATCACCGGCGGCCACGGGTTCTGATGCGCCGAACCCGGCGAGGTCAAGCGCGATCACACGGGCGTGGCGCGCGACGGCCGGCAAGATGCGCAGCCACCATTGCCACGCCCCTCCCTGGCCGTGCACCAGCACCACCGGACGACCGGTTCCGACGTCCACGTACCGTATGCGTCGCGCGCGCACGGCCGCGTCGTGTGTGTACGGGGTCCAGTCGATTCCCGCCCA
Organism: Mycobacterium sp.; assembly: GCF_035570115.1. GTDB lineage: Bacteria > Actinomycetota > Actinomycetes > Mycobacteriales > Mycobacteriaceae > Mycobacterium. Next base: position 7,556 of record NZ_DATMLH010000229.1, on the reverse strand, counting down.
CTCGCGGTCAGCACGCTCCCATTGCGCGATGTCTGTGCTCGCCCGGCGGCGTCTGCGCAACCACGGGCGCCGGTGCTTCGAACTCCGCATTATCACGGTCCCTGACCATCACTCGATCTCTGTGCGCTCGTTTTTGCGACGACCTGTATCAGAATACATGTAAAGAGGATCCAGTCAACGCCGAAAAGAACGATCGTTCGCATTGATCCTCGCCCACAACTTGGAGCACGATGACACGGGCCGAGACGTTTTCAGCCAGCACCGCGGCGAGCGGTTCGCCAGAGCTATTGGCGCGGCCCGTAAAAGGCGTCGAAAGCGTTTTGGTCGTAGATGTGCTCCCACGCTTCGGTGAGTTGTCCGTTGCTGGCCGTCGCTATGAGACAGATTCGCGCTTCGAGTGTCGTGCCATGCCGCTCGCGGCGGTGGATGTAGAGGACTCCGGCGTGGTGCTGGCCCTCGAGAGTGTCCAGCAATTCGAGGCTGAGTGTGCCGGGCTGGCCGGCGATGATCCCGAACGCGGAAAGGACATTCCCGCGCCCGACGTGGGTGCCGGCGGCCGGCTGACTGCGACCGGGGCTGTGCCAGCGGATGTCGGGGTGCATCAGCGCCGCGGCGGCATCAACGTTGCCGTTCTGGAAGGCCGTCATCGTCTGGACGAGCACGTCGATTGCGTTCGCGGTGTCCGGTGTCGCCGTGTCCTTCACCATGAGGTCAGCCCGCCGTCGGCGGGGTAGGCGGTGCCGGTTACGAACGAGGACTCATCGCTGGCAAGGAACAACGCGACTTGGGCAATCTCCTCGGGCTGCCCACGCCGGGCCATTGGGGTCATCATCTCGGCGCCGGCGGTGAGGTCCCGGTGCGTCTCGGTCAGCTTCTGCAGCAGCGGCGTGTCGATGATGCCCGGGCAGATCGCGTTCACGCGGATGCCGGCGGACGCGACCTCGCCGGCGACCGCCTTCGTCAGCTGAACGACGCCGCCCTTGCTCGCGCAGTACGCGCTGAGCATCGGCATCCCGACGATCCCTGCGACCGAAGCGGTGTTGATGATCGACCCCGACTCCTGACGTTTCATGATCGGCAGCGCGAACTTGATGCCGAGAAACACGCCGCGGAGGTTCACCGCCACGACGTGCTCGAAGTTCTCCAGCGTGCACTCCTCGACCGGGCCGAGCACGCCGTCGATCCCAGCGTTGTTGAAGAGGACGTCCACTCGACCGAACCGCTCCATCGCCGCGTCGATTAGCGCCTCCACGTCCGACGTCGACGAGACGTCTGCCTGGACGGCAAGCACGCCATCACCGAGCCCGGCAGCGACATCGTTCTGCGCTCCGGTGATGTCGGCGAGGACGAGTTGTGCGGCCTGCGCGTGGAAGAGCTGTGCGGTGGCGCGGCCGATGCCGGAGCCGGCACCGGTGATCACGGCGACCTTGTCTTTGAGTCGGTTCATGGTCGTGGCCTCTTGTAGGAGCGAATGTTTGGGATTGCTGGGGCCGTCACGCCACTTCGACCGGCCGCTCGATGTTCAGCGGCTCACCGCCGAGGCGCTGGATCACATCGGAGATCTGCCGATCCCAGTGCACGGCGTACTCGGGGTCGGCTGAGGCTGCCATGTTGAAGAAACTGACCTCGTTGATCCCGGCGTCGATCATCTCCTGCACGCGCTGCGCGACCCGCTCCGGGCCGCCCCACACCAGCGCGAAGTCAGTCACCTCGTCCGGAATGCCGGCAGTGAGCTCCTCAGCCTTCTCCTTTGTAACGATGTTCACGTTGACATCGCGCGACCAGTTGAAATCGCCGAGCGGGTGCTCGTATCCCCACTTCTCCCACGTTTTCGACGAATCGATCGACGCCGCCGCGATCGCGATCCACCCATTGTTCGGATGCCGCGCCATCTTCCACGCCGTGTCGTCATCGTCGGCCAGGATCGTGCACACCTGCGCGTTGAACCGGAGCTTCTGGGGATCGCGGCCAACGTCGTGCGCGCGCTCTTTGATGTTGTCGATCAGGGCCTTCATCATGACGTTGTCGTTCCCCGACCCGCCCGGCAGATAGGTCAGCCAGCCGTTCCCAACAGTGGCAGCGAGCCGTTGGATCCGCTCGCCAGCGCCGACGAACAACAGCTCCGGAGCGCCGGCAGCGTGCATCGGGATCGGGAACACCGCCTCCTTCAACGGCCAGAACTCCGACTCGCGATTGATCGGCTTGCCCTCCGACTCCCACAGCGCGATCCATGTGTGGACCGCCTCCTCAAGCCGCGTGAACGGTTTGGAGCGCACCTCGCCATACGGCTCGAACTGCTTGTTCTCCCCCGCGCCGATCGCAAAGGTCATCCGCCCGTTCGACATGTGCTGCAACGTCATCATCTCCTGCGCCATCACCGCCGGTGACCGGCGCAGCGGATCGATCACCGCCAACAGGATCTCCATCTCGCGCGTCAGCACAGCCGCTGCAGCACACATCTCCATCGACCCGAAGAACACGTCCGAGAAGAAGCTCGTCGGCGCGCCCGGATCCGACGCCGAGACCGGCGGCTTGAGCATCCCCGACGGGTTGGTCGAGGTCATCTGATCCGGGAAGTCGATGAACCTCCAACCCAGCTTCTCCGCGCGCGGGATCGACTCAAGCGCCTTGTCCATCGGCGGATACATCGCGCCGATCAGACCAAACTTCACCGACATCCGCCGACCTACCTCTCGATTCTGTCGTCCGGGCTCGTCCATCGATCCACTTGTGATTTGTGATAATCATCTTCAGAATGACAGTGACTGTCAAGAAGATAATCGCTACCATCGACGCATGAGTGCGACCACGCCCGCCAAAGAACGCCGACGAGCCCGCGCGCGACGCGACATCGCGCAAGCCGCCGTCGAGCTGTTCGAGGCCAAGGGCTTCAGCGCGACCACGACGGAGGAAATCGCCGACGCCGCCGACATCTCGCAGAGCACCTTCTTCCGCCACTTCGCGCGCAAGGAGGACCCGATCTTCTACGACCTTGACGAACGCCTCGAAGCGATGAAGGCCGAGTTCGCACGCCCCGACCACGCCACCGCCTGGCAGACGATCCGCGCCGCGTTCATCAGCAACGCCACCCGCTGGGAGACTGAAGACCCCACCACCCTGCGACGTGTCCGCCTCTTCCACACCGAACCCGCGCTGATCGCCCGCTACCTCGAGTACTGCCTCACCTGGGAAGACGCCGTCGCCGCACTGTTCGCCCAGGAACGCGACACCGACCCCGAGTCAGACTTCCACGGCCGGCTCATCGCCGGCGCCGCCGTCACCGCGTTCCGCGTTGCCTTCCGCTCGCATCTCGCAAACCCAGGACATGGCCTCGCCAACTACCTTGCCGAGGCCTTCGACCAGCTCGCACATGGCCTCCCCGGTTGACACCCGAGGAGGGTCCGCCGTTGGCGGCTAAGGCTTGACGAAGATATCGAGAGCCACCAGAACCACGAAGACGGCCAGCACGTAGCCTTCGAACAACGCCCGCAGGGCGCGCGGGGCGGCCCGCAGATCCATGAAGTGGATGCCGATCAGCCGCACCTTGAGCATTGCGATACCCACAATGATCGCGGCGCCGACCGAAGCAAATCCCGCCCCTTGCTCGACCCCGACCAGAAACGATCCGAAGGTCAAGGCCAGCAGCAGCACCCACACCAGGGTTACCCGACGCGTTGCGGTCATCGTCACCTCACCAGATAGAACAGTGCGAACAGGACCACCCACAGCAGGTCGACCATGTGCCAGAAGATCCCGCCGGTCTCACAAAGCCGCGCCTGCTTGTCGGTCAACTCCGCTCGCCGGATAACCACGATCAGCCGGCTCAAAACGGCGAGACCAATCAGCACGTGCATGAGGTGAATGCCGGTGAACATGAAGTAGTAGGAGAAGAATTCGCCGCTGCCAACCCCTTTACCAGCCGCGAACAGCTGGGTCCATTCGACAGCCTTGACGGCGACGAAGCCCGCTCCGCAGCACAACGCGCCCGCGATAAGCTGCCACGCGCCCGCGTGCCTTCCGCCGAGGACCCGCTGCACGGCCAGCACCACCAGCAGCGAACTAGACAGCAGCAGAACGGTATTGACGGTACCGAGCGAAACGTGCAGCTCGGCGTGGTCGCGTGCGAACACTGCAGGGTTCTTGCCGCGGGAGTACATAAACGTCGCAAAGAACAAAGCGAACACCGTCATGTCGCCCAGTACGAAAACCCAGATACCTTCTTCGCCGGGCACTCTCCGGCCTGGGTCGGCGGACGTGCCGGGCGCGCCCGATCGCCGGAGCAGGGTCATCGTTGCAGCGGACTCCGCGCAGGTTCGTTCTCGGACATCGCCAGCGCGATGGAGTCGCCTTCTGAGGCCGCAACGCTCACCCACAGTTGCCACGCCATGATCAGGAACCACAGTCCGAAGAACACCGCCACCATCCAGAACGCCAGCAGGCCATTCCACGCGAACACGCCGTCCTTGAACAACACCACCAAACCGCCCGCGGCGAAGATAAACGCACACCAGAGGTTGAAGTAGCCCAGCCACCGAGGCCAAATCGCATGTGTCGCACCGAGGATCGCAAATCCAATGGCCAAGCACTGGATCGTGGCGGCCGGCCAGTTCATGACAAACGGCAGCCATCCGAGGTCGTTGAGGGCCTGGGTGATCTGGGGATCGCGCTCGGGACGGTAGGAGGCCGCGGCGAAGGCAAAAGTCGGCATAATGATCGCAACCACCGCCAGCCCCGTCCCGACAAGCTGCGTGTAGGCAAGCGGGGAATACCGTCCGCCTTCCATCTGCCTGATGCGAATCGCCATAAGCGCACCAAATGGCGCCTGTAGGCCCGCGGCCGCCAGCAAAATGACAAGCCCCAGTCGTTTCAGCCCGGTGTTGGTCGACCAAAACCGAGCTATCTCAACGGCGGTCCGCATCGGTGATATCGGCGGAAGCAGACCGGTCATGATGATCGCTGGGAACAACAGCAGCACGAACACTGCGCCGCTGACCGCCATCGTCTTCTGAATACCCTGCGTCATCGCAGAATCCCTTCTTCCCGAGGCTCAAATCGCCCGGGGCTGCCCGGACGACCCACGACGACGATGGTTTAGACCGCGGCTTTGTCCGAACGAGGAGCCGAGGTTGCGCCGTTGGAGAAGACAACGGTCGGGCCGACAAGCAGCGCCTGTGTCGGGTCCTCGGGGTTGGTGGCGATTCCGTCGCCGGGTTTCACGCCGCCTTCCTCGCACATCTTCTGCCACATCGACATGCGCGTCGAGCGCTTCGGCGTCAGCTTTCCGTACGCGAAGATCCGCCACAGAGTCCAGTTCGGCGCCGGCAGAGACTGCGGTCGCCCGACGAGCTTGTGCAGGACGAACATCCAGCCGACCATCATCGCCATCATGATGGTGGTGGCCACCCAGCGCGCCGCCACCGGCAGCGTCGAGTTGTGTGCGAGAAGGTGAATCCAGCCTATCCCGAAGTAGTTCATCATCATGCCGGTCGGCGCGACGAGCAACAACCACAATTTGTGCGCCCCCTTCAGGCGCGGCACCGCGAAGGCCAACATCGCGCCGATGGTGACGAATGAGCCGCCATTGATGAAGCCCCACCAGTAGGGGAAGTTGAGGAACTTGTACGGCTGCACGCCGTAGTACTCGTAGGTCCGCAAGTTGATGCCGATCGTCTCCATTACCGCATCGGTGACGATGCCCAATCCCAGCATCATGACGAAATGCCGGGCATGCGCTCCGTTGCGGATAACGAAATAGCAGAAGTAGGACTCAAGGCCGAGAAACGCCACGTAGCACAGCGGGATGAGCGCGGGCACGGTGATGCCGAAGTTGGTGAAGGCCGGCACCAGGTTCTTGGCCCAGTGCAAGTGTCCGAGCATGTCGAGCATGGGTTCGCACTGGCTACAGATAAATCCGCTGGCAATCACCAGCAGAGGCGTGTAGTTCTTGCTCCGCATCGCCGCCCTGATTGCCCAGGGCAGCGCAAAGATCACCGCGGCTGCGCCGGCAACAAAGAAGAACGTGATCTGGGCTGGCGCGCTGGCGATGAAGTCACCGGGGCTGGGCTTGATGTTGGGCGGCCAACCCTCGTGGCCGACCAGCGGCCACCAACTCAGACTCTGCATCGAACTCATCGGTTGAGGACCTTTCTGACTGTTGATGCCTCGTAGCGGTGTTGAAGTGCGGTTTGCCGGTGCCAGTGACGACGGCAACCCCCTCCGGCAGGCGTGGACAGCTCACCCTAACATCATGTTCAGACAACATGTATACCCCTTTTTGAAGAGTGGTTAGATTCTTCTGATGGGATACGGTGACATGCGCAGATCGCAGGTAAGGTTTCGGCGATGACCGACATGACGCGGCGAGCAGTCGGTCGGCGACAAGCGGTCGGTCGGCGGCGCGTGGTGGACACCGACAGCGCATCGGCAGCGGATAGCATCTTCGCGGCCACCGCGCGCTTGTTGGCGCGGCAATCGTTCGCTGAGATCAGCGTCGCGCAGATCCTCACCGAGGCCAAAGTGTCCAGGGCAACCTTCTACTTCTATTTCGCATCGAAGTTTTCCGTGCTCAGTGGGCTGCTCGAGCGCGCCATGGACGACATCTTCGAGACGGTGCAACCGTTCCTGGCCCGGTCCGGCGAGGACTCGCCGACGGTTGCCCTGCAGCGCAGCATCCGGGCTGTCACGCAGGCCTGGCATCGTCACCGACCGGTGTTACAGGCGGCCAATCATCACTGGCACTCCGAGCCAGAGCTGCGCGATCTGTGGTTGGCCATCGCCGAACGCTTCATCGCCGCCGGCGCTGTCGAGATCGAACGCGAACGCACTGCGGGGATGATCACCTCGCCAGTGCCGGGCAGAACGCTCGCGTCAACCCTGTTCTGGGGCACAGAACGGGTGCTCTACATCGCCGGGCTGGGTGTCGAACCGAGTCTCGCCGATGAGGAGGCCGCCGTCGACGTGTTGGTCTCCATGTGGCGAGGCACCCTCTACGCGCCGTGATGAGCCGGTCGCCGCCCCGGCTCTCCGCCGGCGTGACGCTTCGAAATGCTCACTGCCGCAACGGCAGCGGCAGCTTTTCGGCGTCCTTGAACAATGCGTCGGTTCGGCGCACGTTGTCGGCGCCGCGGGGATGGACAATTTGCGGCCACCAGAACCAGCGGCCCAGCAACGTGGCGATCGAGGGCATGAATAACGTACGCACAATCAGTGTGTCGAGTAGTAGACCCAAAGCGATGGTGGCACCCATCTGGGCGACAATCCGATCGTCGCTGCCGAGCATGGCAGCCATGGTGAAGGCAAACACCAGGCCGGCAGACGTGACGACCGTGCCCGTGCCGGCCATCGACCGGATGATTCCTGTCTTGAGTCCAGCGTGGATCTCATGCCCGATTCGATGGACCAGCAGCAAGTTGTAGTCGGATCCGACAGCTAACAAGATGATGACCGCGAAAAGCATGACGGAAAAGTGGAGCCTGATACCGAAGAGGTCCTGCCAGATGAGCACGGAGAGTCCGATGGACGCCGCTATTGAGCTCGCGGCGGTGCCGACGATAACC
>NZ_DATMLH010000228.1:0-9134 GCF_035570115.1 Mycobacterium sp. | reverse complement strand
TGGGTACGCAGTGCTTCCTCGACCTCGATCGGCCCGAACTTCTCTCCCCCGCGGTTGATCGTGTCGCTGAGCCGGCCGCTGGGGTAGATGTAGCCGTCGGCATCCCGCCGTGCGAGGTCACCGGTATGCAGCCAGCCTTCGCTGACGTTCTGGATGGTGTTGACCCACAATTCGCCGACAACTCCCGCCTCGACGTCGGCCGCCGTGTCGGGATCCACTACGCGGACTTCAACCCCGGGCAGCGGCTTTCCTACCGAGCCCACGCGGTTGGGATCCCGGTGATCCTCCGGCATTAAGGTTGTGTAGGCACCGAGCGTTTCGGTCTGGCCAAACACGTTGGCAAACGCGACATGCGGCAGGGCGGCCATTGCACGGCGCACCAATGCGACGGGCGCGGCCGCCGCTCCGTAGGCGATGGCGATCAGCGCGGTTAGGTCGGTGCCGGCGAAGTCGCGATGGTCGAGGATCCGCTGGAGCATGGTCGGCACCAGGAATGCGGTGCGTACCCGATGCTCCTGCACCAGCCGCAACCACTCTGCAGCGTCGAACCGCTCCTGCACGACTGAGGTATTGCCCGAGTACAGGCTGCCGAGCATGCCCAGGGAGCCGCCGACGTGGAAGAACGGAACACACATCATCGACACCATGGGCGCTGAGTCCGCGCGGAACGGTTGCCCCATTCCGCGAATCCGGGTGCTCAGCTGCCCGCTGGTGATTCCGACCGCCTTCGGCAGCCCGGTGGTACCGCTGGTGAACAGCACCAGGGCGTCGCGGTCGTCGATCTCCTCCACCGTCTTCGCGGCGGGAATCGGGCCGTCGCACAATAGATCAGCCGCTGTCAATGTCTTGCTCGCGCCCGCTTCACGGAGCCGGTCCGAGTGTGCCTCTCCCCCAACTGCGACGTCGGTGCACCCCGCATTCTGCAACAGGGCCCGGAGCTCTGACGTTGTGAGCGCTGGGTTCATCAGCGCTGCCGCCGCACCGATGCGCGCCGCGCCGAGAACCGATGCGATGGAAAGCAGGCTGCCGCCGTCGACGACGGCGACGCGGGTTCCAGGTGCCACACCATTGGCAGCCAGACCGGCGGCGCAGCGTTCGACAGCCGCCGCCAACTGGCCGTAGCCGATGACGCGCTCGCCGATAATAAGCGCGACCCGGTCGGGATCACCGGTAGCGGCGGCGTCGATGATCATCCCGATGTTCATCCGCGGCTCAATACAGGGGTGACCACGAGGAGGTGCGCAGCAGCCGGCTGGTCCATTGGTCGCGCAGGTCCAATGCGTCGTACATCCAGGTTCCCGGTGCGCGGTAATCCGATGGGATCTCGGTCCGAAGGAGGTTGAGCAGTGCTTCCGGCTGGCAAATGCGCTGCATCAGCACCACTTCTCGGCGCAGGTGACTGCCCAAAGCCGGCTGAAACGCAGCCTGGATCGCCAACATCGACGCCGGCCGTTCTAGGCCCTTGGCGTACACCTCACCACACCGGTCGATGTATTCGGCGAACTTGTCCTCGTAGGGCCACATGGTGTCCTCCATGTAGAGAGTCAGCTCGTGTTCGCGTCCATCGACGGGGACCTCGTCGAATGAAACGTCCAGAAGGGGCGACCACGGAAGCGCAACCAGGAGTTTGGCGTCGACGTCGTGGCGAAGGTCGTCGAGCTCGCGCATCCATTGCCGCAGAGCGCCTTTCTGGATCCGTAGAGCCAAGCGCTCCCATGCTGCTCCGTCGCGAATGGCCGTCACGGTAACCACGGTGTAGGCGGGCCCGCTGCCGTGGGCCTGGTTTGCGTACCAGAGCAACCGGGCTTCGTCACCGGCACCGAGCATGGCCATCCAGCCGTCTCGGAATGCGGCCTCGAACTCGTCCTCGGCGCGCCCCCGCACCTTGTGTACCTCGTGCATGAAGAGCATGCCGCGGGACCTCCTGCGCGAGCGCTGCACCGCGCCTTCGCTCAATGGACGGTAATCCCGGCGTCCTGTCCTGTCCACGGTCCGCAACCTGGACAGTCGAGCCACACATCTGGTTTGCTCGCATCCATGGCCAGGCTAGATGTGCCGGACGGCCCGGGTGGTGAGGCCGCGATGATTTGGACACTGCGGCCGCCGCTGGGCGACATGGTTGAACGGATGATTCGCGGGGCCTACCAGCAGAGCATCCTGCCGCCGGAGGAGCGCGAACTGGCCAGGATGCGCATCGCGCAGATCAACGACTGCGTCGCGTGCGCGGACTTCCGCGCGGATTCGGTGCTCGAGGCGGGCGTCGCGCCGGAGCTGTATGAAAACGTCGCGGCCTACGCCACCTACCCCGGCTACACGGCGCGGCAACGTCTTGCCATCGAATACGCCGAGCGATTCGCGAATGACCATGCATCGATCGACGACGCGTTCTTCGGACGGCTGCGTGAAATCTTCACCGACGAGGAAATCCTCGATCTCACACTGTGTGTCGCGGTTTTCCTTGGTCTGGGACGTTCGTTGACCGTGCTCGGCGTCGATCAGTCGTGCGCAATCGATCTCTGAGCGAGTGGACATCACGGTTTGAGAGGAACGGTCGAGAAGAGTGGACATCGCATCGGTCGACGAATTGCTCACCACCACCCGGTCGGTACGCAAACGCCTTGACCTGACCCGACCGGTTGGTCGCGACGTGATCCTCGAGTGCATACAACTTGCGATGCAGGCGCCCACGGCGAGCAACGCACAGGACTGGCGGTGGCTGGTCATCACCGACGCCGACAAGCGCGCCGCGATCGCCGACATCTACCGCGGCATCGGTGCTGAGTACCTTGCACTCGCCGCCAAGGACACGTCCGACCCGCAAACCCAGCGCGTATACGCCAGCGCGTTTAGCCTGACTGACACACTGGGCCAAGTTCCCGTGCACGTCATCCCCTGCCTGGAGAACCGGATCGACAACTCCAATGCACTGACGGCCGCATCGGCTTGGGCGTCGATCATCCCCGCCGGCTGGAGTTTTTTGCTTGCACTCCGTTCGCGCGGACTCGGATCAGTCTGGACGACAATGCATTTGGCTAGGGAGCAGGAGGTGGCCGAACTGCTGGGAATCCCGGCCACGGTCACCCAGGCTGCGCTGTTTCCGGTGGCATACACGATCGGCACCGACTTTCGGCCAGCCGTCCGTCCGCCCGCCGAGCGCATCACTTACTGGGATACCTGGGAACAGCCTGTCGGAGAAAGCTGATGCAGTCCTACACCGTGCGATTTCATGTCGACGCACCCCCGAAAAAGGTGTGGCGAGTGCTGCATCCACCGATACCGCCGGACTCGCCCAAGCCGCGGGTGCTCAAGTGGGCGACCGGCAGCATGGAGATTCTGAACGAAGGTGACGAAGCCGGTGAGGGCTTGGTCCGCACCTGTGTCTTCCCCGTGCCCGGCTACCTGTTGTCGGGTGGCAAGGGGCGGTCCTGGGAGACGGTCACCGAGGCGAAGATCAACAAGTTCTCGCGCTATGTGGCGATCGGCAAACCACTGTGGTCGCGCGCCGAGGGCTACCACGAACTCGAGGAACAGCCCGACGGGACCACCGTGCTCACCTTCCATGAGACTTATCACGCCTTCAATCCCGTGCTGCGATTCCTTCTCGAACGCCCGGTGCACGCGAAGATTTCTCGCGACAACCTCGAGATCTACGAGCACGCCCTCAGCTATGCCGGGCCGGTCAAACGGCTGACCTAGGCGGCGGTACCCGCCAGTAGGCTGTCGGCAGGTTATGCAGCCATTCGGTCGGTACCTGAAAATTGTTTCTTAGCAAAGTATTAAGAGCCCCGCCCGGTGACCTTAGAGTAACCAATTAGCGTCTCAAACAGGTTGAGGTAATTCCTCGACTCATATGGCAGAAACATGTAGGGGAACTGGGGGCGCTCATGACCGATTCGATTGCTTCGGCGGCTTCGTACTCGACGTCGCGTCACGCGCATCTTCCAGTCGACTGCAACGGTGCCGCGGTGCGGGCCCAGTGCCGCCACCTGGCGACCGTCGTGACGATCAGCGGCGCGATCGACGCGACCAATGTCGATCAGGTGAGTGCGTACTCCGAGCGCTTCATCCTGCCCGACAAGGCATTTGTCCTGGACTTGTCCGGCCTGGATTTTTTTGCCACACAAGCTGTTCGACTTCTCCACCGTGTCGATGCCGTCTGCAGCGCCGCCGGGCTGGAGTGGTCGGTGATCCCCAATCAGGCAGTGACCACGGCGCTGTTGGTCACCCATGAGGAATCCAGCTTTCCCGTCTTCGGCTCGGTACACGAGGCATTGCACCACTTGGCCGACGCCAACTCTGCACGCCGCCGGTTGCTGCTGCCGTTGCTCACCAAATCCGCCTAGCAGCGCGATCGCGCTCCGGCGTGTGCTGCGCAAACCCCGTATGCTGCTAATCGTGAGGTCGAAGTCAACCGCTGTCGCCGCGGCGGCGCTGATTGCGCTGAGCTGGGGTGCGGCTGCCGGTCTCGCCAGTGCCGATCCACCTGCGCCGCCGCCCGGACCGGCTCCCGCGCCGCCACCCGGACCGCAGGCGCCCGGACCTAAGACGACCATCGACCACGACGGCACCTTTGCGGTGGGAACCGACATCGTGCCCGGGACCTACACCTCGGCCGGGCCGCTCGATAAGGGCGTTTGCTACTGGAAGAGGCTCGGCCCCGGCGACGACGGCAAACAGCTGGTCGACAACGCGATGAGCAAAAAGCCGCAGGTGGTGCGGATCGACCCGACCGACAAGGCGTTCAAGACCGACGGTTGCCAGCCGTGGCAGAAGAACGACGCGGCGACCCCCGACCCGGGCAAATCGCCGGCGGACGTCACCTTGCCGTTGAACATCCTCAACTCGCTCATCGGCGGAGCACAGCCATCCCCACCCCCCACGCCGACGCCGTGACGTCTTAAAGCTGGCCCGCAGAGCTGGCCGGGGACTGTGCAAGCCAGTCGCGCAGCTTCGCATAGATCAGCGGATGGTTCAGCAAATCGAGGTGGTTCAACCCGGTCAGCGTCAGACCTTGCTCACTGTCAAACGGAACGCGCCGCGACCTACCGCGGCCCGCAGCGCTGTGCGATCGCACGAGGTGATCGCCGGCGACGATTCCGAGCAGCGGCGGCGTGACGGTCGCAGCCACGAAGTGGTAGATGGCGTGCGGCAGGAACGGCGCCTCTTGGCAACGATCGCGCAAGAACTCGTCCGGATCGGCGTCGCACCAGTCCTCGTCAAGACAGGCACCGAAGCGCAGATCCTTGACTCCGTCGCTGCGGACGTTCAAAAAGGCTGCGATGGCCCGGGTCTCGGGCAACCGGGCCAACGCCCACGACGCGATGCTTACGCCCTTTTCCAGATCGGCTCCCAGATGCGGCGAGCCGAGGCACACGACGTGACTGACCGCGTCGGTCCATCGATACTGCAGCTGGGCGCCGTAATGGCAAGCGCTGCGTGCCACCAGTCCGCCCATCGAATGGCCCACCAGCACCAGCTCGGTGACGGGCACTGGCCAGTGGGCGTGCAACCGGTCCAGTATTTCGGCGAGTGTTCGGCCGTTGACCGACACGTGCAGTCCGGTGTTGTACCGCAGATGAACCGGGCTAAATGCCAGGTCTTCGCGTAGCCGTTCGCCATAGCTGCGGCTTTCTTGGTTTTCCGGGTCCTGGCGCGGTCGCCGAGACCAGGACCGTTCGGTAAGACACCAGCCGTGCAGAAACACCACGACCCGGTCGGTGGCCGTCGGAAATGCGGCTGCGAGCGAGTCGGCCGTCGGGGAAACCGGTTTGCCGTGCTGTCGGATCGCCATCGCGACGGCTAGCGGGTTGTCGCGCTCGGTCAGCTCATCGCCATAGATGCCATTCACTGCGGCGATGGCCGCGGCGGGCCCGATGCGTGATTCGAGAGCCTCGTGGCCGTCGTCACCCCAGATTTCAGCGGCCACCGTGCCCACGGCGCGCGTTACACCGCGCAGGCCTCGGTCCACGCTGCTGTAGATCGCGCGCGTCAGCCCGTCATGGATCGTCCTCGTCGGTGCCGCCGACGGTCCGATGGAGCCGAAAACGCGGCCGGCAATTCCCGCGTGCATCCCCCGCACCAGCGTCGTCACCAACGACGACGCCTCCCCCGCCAGGGCGCCAACCGCCCGGATATCACTGCGCTGCATGTAGCCCCCTTTGGCTGAGCTGCCGGTTTGGCGGTTGAGTATACAAGCGTTTACTGTATGGGTCAGCTGCCTACGCCAAGACTTTGCGGCACAGACCGCTGATAGGAGCGCTGATGGACGCCACCTTTTCGATGGACCTGTCGGAGGAAGTGGTGCACGTCCGTGACTGGGTGCATGAATTCGCCGAGTCGGTTATCCGGCCGGCCGCCGCGGAGTGGGATGAGCGGGAGGAAACCCCATGGCCGATCATCCAAGAAGCCGCGAAGGTCGGGCTGTACACCCCCGACCTCTTCGGCCAAATGGCGGTCGAATCCAGCGGTCTGGGCATGCCGACGGTGTTCGAGGAAATGTTCTGGGGTGACGCCGGGATTGCCTTGTCGATCATGGCCACCGGGCTTGCCGCGGCCGCCCTGGCCGCCAACGGAACCCCGCAGCAACTCGGTGAGTGGCTGCCGCAGATGTTCGGCAGCCCGGGAGATCCGAAGCTTGCCGCGTTCTGTTCCTCCGAACCCGGTGCCGGTTCTGACGTCGGAGCCGTCCGCACCAGGGCGAAGTATGACGAAGCCGCCGACGAGTGGGTGCTCAACGGCACCAAGACGTGGGCGACCAACGGTGGGATCGCCAATGTCCATGTGGTGGTGGCATCGGTGGAGCCCGACCTGGGCACTCGGGGGCAGGCGACGTTCATCGTGCCTCCCGGCACAGCGGGTCTATCTCAGGGGCAGAAGTTCAAAAAGCACGGTATTCGGGCGTCCCACACGGCCGAGGTGGTGCTTGACGATGTGCGCATCCCCGGTGAGTTGATCCTTGGCGGCAGAGAGCGTTTCGAGCGCCGGGTCGCCAAAATCAAGGAAGGGCATCGCACATCGAGTCAGGCGGCGATGATGACGTTTGAGCGCACCCGTCCGATCGTTGGTGCGATGGCATTGGGAATCGCGCGCGCTGCCTACGAGTACGCGCTGGATTACTCTCGCCAGCGCGAACAGTTCGGGCGCAAAATCGCCGAATTCCAGGCCATCGCGTTCAAGCTGGCCGACATGAAAAGCCGCATCGACGCGTCGCGAATGCTGGTCTGGCGGGCCAGCTGGATGCAACGAAACGACAAGCCGTTCACCTCAGCGGAAGGGTCGATGGCCAAGTTGTTCGCCAGTGAGACCGCGGTGTACGTCACCGATGAAGCGATCCAAATCCTCGGCGGCAATGGCTACACCCGCGATTACCCGGTCGAGCGGATGCACCGGGATGCCAAGATCTTCACCATCTTTGAAGGCACGAGCGAAATTCAGCGACTCGTCATCGCGAGGGCGCTCACCGGCCTCACCATTCGATGAGACCCGCGGGCGCGGGCCACTAGTGAGCTGCCGCGTTGGCCTCGTCGCCGGCGCCGTTCACGACCAGCGCGTCTTCCCAGCCGTTGAGATGCTCGTCGGCGGGCTGCTGATGGTGCTCCGAGTGTTCGGGGTCCTCTAGACCAGCCACCGCGCGTATCGCGGAAATCAGCTGTTGGATCAGCGGCGTCTCGTTGTCGGAGGGAGTTCCGCCGAACTCGAGCTCTTCGGGCAGCTCCGGCCGAAGTCCCAGTCCATGTGCCGCCTCCTGAGGCGACAGCTTGGCGTAGACGCGTGCGGTGTAAAGCTGTTGTCCGAGAGTCGATCCGGGAGCCGATGCCGCGCGCTCCATCAGATCGTCGTAGCGTCGCCGGCAATCGCTGAGCGCCATCATGACCGTGGGGGTCGACCTGCCGTGACTGGCCGCTTCCGTCAGTGCCGCGCGCAATTTGCGCATACCGGTCAGAACCACCTCGGCCCGTTTCTGGAATTTCTTGTCCTCAGGAAATGGCAACGAATCGATGGCAGCGCGGTACATGTGCATCGCCGCCTCGGCGAGATTCACAATGGTTTGCGCTTCGCCTTCATGTGGATCGAATTCGCCCATGGCCCCTCAATTCTGTGGTGGTGTTCAGCCCAGGTTCGGCGGCCGTTACCGAACTTCCGTCCCGACGGCTGCATGGACGAGGGTATCGGTAACAGCGTCGACCCGCTATAGGGGTAGTGCGCATGCGTTCAGTAGCCGGACCCGGCTCCCCAATGCTCGGCCCGTGCCGGTCGGCTCAGTTGAGGCCGTAGAAGCGCTGCGCGTTGCGCCCGCCGATTTTTGCACGCGCGGCTTCGCTGATGTCCGGGCGCGTCCGCAGGTGCTTGGTGCTTTCGGGCCACTCGCCGTCCCAGTGCGGATAGTCGCTGGCGAACATGATGAAGTCATCACCGAGCACGTCGATGACGCCGGGCAGGATCGGCTCCTCCGGCTCGCAGGTCACGAAGATGTTGCCGGCCCGCACGTACTCCTGCGGATCGCGTTGCCAACCACGGTCGATCCAATCGCCGCGCTTTTCGAAATGCTCGTGCAGCCGGTCGATGAAGAACGGCACCCATCCCACACCCGCTTCGAGGAAGGCCACTCGCAATCCCGGATGCCGATCGAAAACACCGCCGGATACCAGCGCGGTCATCGCCGTCATCTGGTCGAACGGAAAGCTGATGCAGTGCACCTGGATGTAGTTGGTGAAGCGATCGACACCGATCTTCGGCAGGTGAATGCCCGGCGCGCCATGAATGCCGAGTGGCATGTCGAGCTCGACCGCGGCCGCGTAAAACGGATCGAGGTCTGGGTGGTCGAGGTTGCGCGTCTTGAGCGCCGGCGGGACAAGGGTGGCCACCAGCCCGAGGTCTTTGGCTTCCCGCATCACGTCGACCGCCACCGGCCCGTGCTCGATCGGGGTCACCGCGACGCCGCGCAGTCGGCCGACCGCCGGGGCGCAGAAATCCGCGATCCACTGGTTGTAGTGGCGCGCGAACCCGGCGGCGAATTCCGGATCCTCGAGGCTGGGCGTGCACAGCCCCATGCTGGGATACAGCACCATGGTGTCGATGTGGTCGCGGTCGGCGTCGCCGAGCACCCCCTCGACCGACCGGCAGTTGATGTCGGA
>NZ_DATMLH010000227.1:0-41582 GCF_035570115.1 Mycobacterium sp. | reverse complement strand
CCGCAAAGGCGAGAATTGCGAGGGGTGAAATACGTTGCCTCGTGTGGCCATCGACTCAGCTAAGTGCCAGGGGCACGGCCGGTGCGTGCTCATCGCGCCGACGTACTTCGACATGGACGACACCGGTTTCGGAGTGGTGCTGCGTGATCGTGTCGATGACGCGGATAGGGCCGATATCGACGAGGCAGTGCTGAGCTGCCCGGAGCACGCCATCGCCGTCGAGTGAAGGCGACGGTCGCGGTGTCACTCGGCCGACGCGACTGTCGCGTCGGCGATCAAGGAACTGACTTCGTCGTCGGCGAAACCCCACTCGCGCAGTACAACCCGGGTATCGGCACCGATCGCGCTCGGCACCGGGCCGATACGGCCCGGGGTGCGGGATAGCCGCGGCGCAGGGCTGGCGGTCACCGAGCCGTCCGGTTCGGTGACGAGCGTGGAGCGTGCCCGCAAATGCGGGTCGTCCGCGAGTTCATCGAGTTCGAGAACCGGTGCACCGCAACCGTCGACATCGGCGAACGCCGCGGTCCAGTGCGCGCGCGGTTTGGTTGCGAAAACGGCCGCGATCCTCTCGCGCAATTCGGGCCAGTGCGCCGGGTTGAGCTGCTCGGAGATGTCGACGTCTTCGATGCCGAGAGCGCCGAGGAAGTCGGCGTAGAACTTCGGTTCGATGGCGCCGACGGCGAAGAACCGACCGTCGGCGCACGCGTAGGGACCGTAGAACGGCGCGTTGCCAGACAGGATGTGCCGGCCGCGGCCGGCCCAGATCCCTGCGTTGAACTCGGCGAGGTTGGTGAGGTTGAGCAGCGCCGAGCCGTCGGCGATCGCCGCATCGATCACTTGGCCCCGGCCCGTGACGGTGCGTTCGTAGAGCGCCATCACTATGCCCAGCGCCGCGAAGAGCGAGCCACCCGCCAGGTCGCCCAGCATTGCCAATGGGGGTACTGGCCGTTCGTCGCCGATCACGCCGAGTGTGCCCGCGATCGCGGCGTAGTTGATGTCGTGTCCGGCTCTGTCGCGGTAAGGCCCGTCTTGCCCCCAGCCGGTCAGCCGCGTGTAGATCAGCTTCGGATTGCGCACGCACAACACGTCCGGGCCCAGCCCACGGCGTTCCATCGTGCCGGGACGATTGCTCTCCAGCAGGACATCGGCGGTGTCGGCGAGCCGGGCGATAACCTCGGGACCGCGCGGCGCGCGCATGTCCACTACGGCCGAGCGTTTACCCCGTGCCAGGGACCCGGCCGGATCGAAGGGGTGCGCGGCGCCGGGCCGCACGACCGCCAGCACCTCGGCGCCGAAATCGGCAAGCAGCATCGAACAGAACGGGCCGGGACCCAATGCGCTCAGGTCCAGCACGCGCACCCCGGTCAATGGCGGCAGACCGGTCCGTGGGGTGCCTGCTGGAAGCTCGACCACCCGGTCAAGATACCAAACAAAGTTTGTTTGCGGGCACGCCGCCATCGCAGCATCGGAAGGTATCGGCGCCCCGACGAGGAGACTCGCGTGGCTTGACCCGCCAAGATTAAACCAAATGACGATCGTCAAATGCTTGACGATGTCATATGCTGACGCCATGACTATGCGTACCTTGATCCAGTTCAACAAGGGCACGACGAGCAGGCAGGCCCATCGCGATCTGCCCAGCGCCGGCACCAACGGCGAGCTCCTCAAGGACGACGAACTCACCCGGCGGGGCTTCGACGGCCGCGAGGCCGTGTTGTACCGCTCTCATGACCCGACGATTTTCCGCACCGAGGGCCGGTTCAGGTCGACCAGCGTGATGCTTGATGACATCAAACCGGGGGACCTGACCGATCCGCGCGGAGACGCGCAACGGCTTTACTACAACGCCGACGTCACCATCTGGTTGTCACGGCGTGCCGAGCCGATGCCGTTCTACCGCCGCAACGTCGACGGCGACGAATGTTGGTTCGTCCATGACGGATCCGGCACAGTCGAGACGGAATTCGGCCCGATCAGCTACGGGAGAGGCGACTACGTCGTCATCCCCAAGGCAATCACGCACCGCTTCGTGGTCGACAGCGGTGTGACCACGCTGTTCGGTATCGAGACGGTCGGTGAACTGCGGGCACCTACCTATGTGGGGCTGGGCCGCCAGGCCCCCTTCGACCCCGACGTCATCCGCGTGCCCGAGCCTGCCGCCATGCCTTCTCCTCAAGACGAATACGAGATCAGGGTCAAGTACGACAACGAGTACTCATCGATCTACGTCGACCATCACCCCTGCGACGTCCAGGGCTGGAAAGGTGATTACTTTCCTTTTGCGTTCAACATCCGCGACTGGAACGTGATCATGTCCGACAGCCTGCACCTGCCGCCGTCGATGCATTGCTTCCTGGTCGCCGAGGGCATCAACATCATCA
Organism: Mycobacterium sp.; assembly: GCF_035570115.1. Taxonomy (GTDB): domain Bacteria; phylum Actinomycetota; class Actinomycetes; order Mycobacteriales; family Mycobacteriaceae; genus Mycobacterium. The sequence continues at coordinate 39,201 of NZ_DATMLH010000227.1, read as the reverse complement.
ATCTGCTCCCGCGTCCGTTCGAGTCAATCAAAGGCGTCGAGCGCATCCCGTGGTTCCACCGCAACGCCGACTACGACGAGATCGCGCTGATCCACGGCGGAAAATCGCTGGGTCGCTCGCTGAAAGCCGGCCTGGTCAGCCACGATCCGCAGGGCATCCACCATGGCTTTCCGGATCGCGCTCGCATCAAGTCTCGCCGCGAATGGGAAGAACACCCGCGACTCGAGTGGGAGATCATCATGGTCGAGGCCGCTCGACCGCTCAAGTTGGACCCCGTCATGCAGGGCTGACGACGACGGCGCTAACCCTCGGGGCAGGTCGCGTCCCTAGTTGAACGTGATGCGCTTCATATGGCATGCTGGCCAATTAAATATCGAACGCCGTTTGAATTCGGTTGCTCAAGGTACGGAGCCGTATCGATGACCTCTTCCGCCATTGATCGCCATCTCGCCGCGCTGCTTCCCACGTTCGACCTGTTCGACGCCGAACACGAGAACTGGAAGTACGACGCTTTCGCCTACGCCCGCGAGCACTGCCCGGTGGTGCGCACCGAGGCCGAACTGACCGGTCCGATGTGGATGGTCACCCGCTACGCCGACGCTCGAAGAGTGCTCGAGGATCCGGAAACGTTCTCGTCGCAGGGAGGCTCACCCGCACCCACCCCAGTCGGCCTCGGTCCGCTGGACTCCGATCCGCCGCTGCACACCGGGTTTCGCCAGCTGCTCAACCCGTTTCTGTCGCGCAAATACTCGCTGACGTTCGAAGACGAGATGCGCGGCATCGCGCGCGAACTCATCGACGGGTTCGTCGACAACGGGAAGGTTGAACTCCTCGGTGAGTTCGCCGGACCGTTCGTGTCCCGGGTGCTGGCCTCTGTGGTGTTCAAGGAAACCGACATGGCCAAGATGGAGCGGGCCAAAGAGGTCGTCTTCGCCGTCACCGAAGACGGCACCGAAGAAAACTTCATGAAGCTCGGGATGCTGGCCGCCGAATACCTGGCCGCGGCCACCGCGAATCCGCCGGAGGAAGAGGGCATCCTGCGGTCCCTGGTCACCGGCACCGTTGACGGCAAGCCGCTCGATCCGCAGCAAGCGCTCGGCGCCATCTGTGTGCTGTTTCTCGGCGGGCTCGACACCACTCGCTCGGCGATCGGCACCATCGCCATGAACATTGCCTTGCGGCCCGAGCTCGAAGCCCGCGTGCGAGATCCGCGCTGGGTGCGCAACGACATGGACGAGTTCATCCGGCACGTATCCCCGGTAGCCACATTCGGCCGCACGGTTACCCGCGACACCGAGGTCGGCGGGTGCCCAATGCGCAAGGGCGACCGGGTAATGGTGCGTTTCGACTCGGCTAACCGCGACGAAGAGAAGTTTCCCAACGCCGACCAGCTGCAGTTCGACCCACCACGCGGCGGCAACGCCGGCTTCGGTCTGGGCATCCACCGCTGCGTGGGCATGCACCTGGCCCGCGTGGAGATCACCATCGCGTTCGAAGAGCTGCTGGCCCGGATTACCAATCTGAAATTCGACGGAGATCCGACCGAACTCAAGTGGGCGCCGGGGCTTGCCAACTGCCCCGACCGCGTCCCGCTGACTTTCGAAAAAGCCTAAATACCAACTGCTTTCGTTCCATCGATGGGAGACGCGCATGACCGGACGGGTAGCAGGCAAGGTCGCGTTGATCACTGGTGCCGCGCGCGGCCAGGGTCGCAGCCATGCGCTGCGGCTTGCCGAGGAGGGCGCCGACATCATTGCGCTCGACATCTGCCGTCAGATCGAGTCGGTGCCTTATCCGCTGTCGACTCCCGAGGATCTCGAGGAAACCGCCCGCCAGGTCAAGGAGCTCGGTCAGAGCGTCATGACTCGCGAGGTCGACGTCCGCGACGGTGAGGCACTCGTTTCCGCGGTTAACGACGGGGTGGCTCAGCTTGGACGACTCGACATCGTGATAGCCAACGCCGGAATCCTTTCGGTGGGTGCATCCTTCGAGCTCTCCGAGCAAGCCTGGTCGCAGATTATCGACGTCAATCTGTCCGGGGTGTGGCGCACCACGAAAGCCGCGGTACCGCACCTGATCGCCGGGGGCAATGGCGGATCGATCGTACTCACCAGCAGCGTCGCGGGGCTCATCGGTCAGCCGGGGATTGGGCACTACGTCGCCGCCAAGCACGGGGTAGTCGGGTTGATGAAGACGCTGGCCCTCGAGTTGGCACCGCTGAACATCCGAGTCAACAGCATCCACCCGACGAACGTCGACACACCGATGATCATGAATGAGGCGACCTATCGCGTGTTCCTGCCGGACGATCCGCATCCGACCAGAGAGATGTTCGCGGTGCCCGCCGGGGAGATGAACGCGCTGCCGGTGTCATGGATCGAACCCGGCGATGTGAGCAATGCGGTGTTGTTCCTGGCCAGCGACGAGGCCCGCTACGTCACCGGGATCTCGCTGCCGATCGACGCGGGCGCGGCGATCAAGTGACGGTAAATTCCACTCCCGAAGCCCTTGGTGCCCAACACATCACATGCCTTATGCCGAATTCGACGGCGCTGGACGTTGATCGATCCGATTTCAAAGTATTTGGGGGTCAGGGTGTCTCAAACCGGTGACGAGATGTTCGACGTATTGGTGATCGGTGCGGGTGCCGGTGGCATGGCCGCGGCAGCGCGCCTGAACCACCTCGGATACCGGACGTTGCTCGCGGAAAGCCGCGATCGCGTCGGCGGACGCGCCTCGACGGTCGAGATCGACGGATTCCGGGTCAACACCGGTGCGTTGATCATCGAGACCGGTGGCGAGAACGGCAGGCTCTTCGACGATCTGGGCATATCGATGGGGACCAGGTTGCCCGCGCGACCGCTGGTGCTGCGCTTGGGCAAGCGCGACGTGCCGGTGATGAACGGGGTGATCGGCGCGGTATTGAAAACATCGGTAGCGCTGCTGGGGATCACCGCTCGGCGGTTTCCCGGGCTGCGGCCTTCGCCGGAACGAACGCTCGCCGACGTGACCATGCACCGCGGACCCTTCGTGCGTGGCCTGCTGCGCAACCTGACCAGCGCCCTCTTCGCGGCGGAGCCCGCTGACGTGGAAGCCGCATTGCTGTTCGACTACCTCACCAAACCGAAGGCGCTGGACACCTATGCCATGCATCCCGAGGGCAGCATTGGGCCGTGGCGGGCGCTGGCCGACCAGTTCGAGCGCACCGGTGGCGTGCTGTGGCTGAATAGCGAGGTCGTCCGGCTGACATTCGACGACGGCGGTCGCGTCGAGGGCGCGATCGTGCGCCGAGACGGCCGGGATGTGTCCGTTCGGGTAGGCGTCGTGGTCAGCAACGCCGGACCGGTATCGACCGTGCGAATGTGCGGCGAGGAGCACCTGCCCGCAGGCTATGCCGAACGGATCCGGGCACAATCGGCACCGAGCACACTGATCACGGTGAACTTTGCCAGCAGGTGGCCGCTGACCACGGTGCCGGGAGTGGTGTTCTTCGGTCCGACCCGCCGACTGGCCTACGCAGCCAATCTGACCGAGACGTGCCCCGAGATGGCACCAGCGGGATGGCATCTGTACGCCGGCGCCAGTACGCCGCACCCGGCTACTGGCCCATTCGATGAGGTCACCGAGATCGAGATGCTGAAAGCCGATCTGGCCGAGCACTTTCCAGGTTTCGAGACGGCAAAGATCTTGTCGGTGCAAGTCTGTGCCGGTGAGGACTGGCCGGCCCAGCGGGCAATCGCGGGCCGCGACCTTCCGCAGACCACACCGATTCCGAACCTCTTCAACGTCGGCGACGGAGTGCGCGAATGGGCAACGGCTGGGCAGAGCGGTTGCGTGGAATCGGCCCGGTTGGTCGTCGAACGCATTGGGACGCGGTTCCCCGCGGTGACGGCCACGCGGCGGCCGATCGGTCCGCTGGCTGAGCGGGCCCATGATGTGGTTTGATAGCGAGAACCAATTACTGTTTGGTTAATTGGATGGCGAGTGGTGAGGCGATGAAGACGCTGGTCATCGGTGGCAGCGGATCGACGGGTGTGCCGGTGCTGGAGGGCCTGCTGCTCCGGGGGCACGACGTGACGATGCTGCATCGCGGCGTGCACGAGCCAGACGGCTTGCCCGACGTCCCACACATCCACGCCGACCCGCACTTCCCGGACCCCCTGACCGAGGCGATCGGGGACAACCAGTACGACCTGGTGCTGGCGATGTACGGTCGGGTCGCCACCATAGCCGAGGTGTTCGCGGGGCGGTGCGGGCACCTGATCAGCATCGGTGGCGTGCCCGCCTACCGCGGTTGCCTGCAGGCGGCCACGGTCCACCCCTTCGGGATGGCGATCAACGCCCGCGAAGACGGGCCGCTGTCCGACGGCACTGAGCCGGTGCCCAAGTTCGCCAGGCTGATTCGAGCCGCGGAGCGCGCGGTGCTCGACCGGGCCGCAGCCGGTGCTTACCGGGGGACGGTGATCCGTTACCCGGCGATCTACGGCCCACGTAACCTGGTGCCCTGGGAGTGGTCGGTAATGCGTCGGGTGCGCGACGGCAGACGCCGAATGATCCTGCCGGACAACGGATTGTGGATCATCTCGCGGTGTGCGTGCCGTAATGCCGCTGAGGTGGTGCTCGGCGCGGTCGACCATCCCGACGTGGCTAACGGGCAGGCCTACAATGCCGCCGACGACGACCAGTTCACCGTGCGGCAGTGGGCCGAGGCCGTCGTCGACATCATGGGCGCCGAACTGGAATTCGTCGGGATCCCACGGGAGATGGCGCCATCGGCGCTCATCGAGCTGCTGCCGCCGGGGGGTGATCCGCACGTTCTGCTGAACAACAACAAGGCCAAGCGCGAGCTCGGTTATGAACAGGTGGTTCCCGCACACGTCGCAATGGTCGAGGCGGTCGAATGGCTTACCGTCAACCCGGTGACACCCGCAGATTATCCGCTGTATCCGGCACGATTTGAGTATGACGCCGAGGACCGGCTCATCGATACCTATCGCCGGGTGGTGGAGTGGGTGCGTGAGCAGGCTCCCGACCAGGCGCCCGATGTGCGGCATCCGATGCCGCATCCCAAGACCGTGTCGGTCGGTCGCGATGAAGGCGGCCGTTGATTCTCGTGACCGGGAGGCATTTGTGAGCCGAATGTGGCATCGATTCCAGGACCTGGTTGGTGTCGACTACCCGGTCATGCAGGATGGCATGGGCCCGTCGCCCACGACGCATCTGGCCGCCGCGGTGTCGGCCGCCGGCGGGCTGGGTACGGTCAGCTGCCCGAGCATCACCAATACCTCAGAAGAATTTCTGCGCAAGGGCTTTCGCAGCGCGATCGAGTACGTCGCATCGAGCACCGACCGGCCGTTTGCTGTCAATGTGCCGGTCGGTCGCACCCCTGACGGGGAGTTGTTGTTGGTGAGCCGGACCTGCATCGACGAGGCGATATCGGTCAAGCGCGACGGTGGTAAGGCGGGCGCGCAGCTGCGCGCGATCGTGACCTCAGCGGGCTTCGCCGGCGAGTTCGGTGCTGCCATCCGCGAATCCGGCCTGGTGCACATGGCCAAGGTGGGTTCGATGCGACACGCTTTGAAGGCCGCCGAGTACGGCGCGAACGTCATCATCGCCTCCGGCTACGAGATGGGCGGGCATACGCACGCCAAAGGTGTGCACACGATGGTGTTGGCGCCGCAGGTGATTGCCGCCCTCGATATCCCGGTGGTGGTCTCCGGTGGCATTTGTGACGGGCGCGGGCTGGCCGCGGTACTGGCGATGGGGGGTGCCGCCGCGGCGATGGGAACCCGCTTCATCGCCACCCGGGAGCATCAATGGCACCACGCCTACAAACAGCGCATCGTCGACGCCAAGGAGTGGGAGGACGTCGTCTACGGCGGCATCTACGCCCCGATCCGCGGGCTGCGCAACGACGCCATCGCCGCCCTGGACAAGGCGCGCGAGACATTGGCGCCCGAGGAATTCCAGGCTTGGGAAGAGGAGCAGATCCGTGTCGCCCAGCGCGATGGCGACGTCGAGCGCGGCCTGCTGGTCGCCGGGCAGGTGTCCGCGGCGATCCACGACATTCCCACCGTCGCCGAGCTGGTTACGCGCATCGTCAACCAGGCACGTGAGCTGCTGGCCGCTTCGGCCGCTGTGTTGAAGGAGCCGGCGTGTCCGTAACGGAGACGGTGCACGCCAACGGGGTCGCCGAACTGGTGGTGCACCACCCGCCCGCCAACGCCTACACCATCGCCGACCTGGCTCGGCTGAGCGCGCTGTTGCGCAGCTATGAGAACCGCGACGAGGTACGGGTCGCGGTGCTGCGTGCCGACGGCAACGGGTTCTGCGCCGGGGGTGATCTCAAGGAGGTTCAGGCCCTGCCCGGGTTCGAGGGGATCCTGGGACAGGCCAGGGGGTCTCAGGACTCCAGCTTGGCGATTGCCGAGTGCGCCGTTCCGGTGATCGGTTGTCTGCACGGCTACTGCGTGGGCGTAGGGGTGCTGCTAGCGGGCACCTGCGACGTGTTAGTCGGTTGTGCCGCAACGAAATTCGTCCTCGCCGAGGTCGACAACGGAGCCACGACCGGTGGGGTTCAGGCGCTCGGCCTGCTGCCGGAGAAGCGGATGCGGACCGCGATGTTCACCTGCGAACCGTTCGACATTGCCGAGCTGCACGGCTACGGCAGCGTCTACCACGTGGAGCCGAGCGTGCAAGCAACGGTCGACCGGGCAATGCAGATCGCTGCGACGATCGCGGCCAAGACACCGCGGGTGGTGCGAGCGATGAAACAGTCGCTGAACAACACCGCCGCCCGCGACCTACGCACGCTCTATCGACAGGAGCTCAGCTACACCTTCGAGCTCAACATGCTCGGAGACGCCGCCGCGGCCAGGCAGACCTTCCTCGATCAGGCTCGCGCGGGCTACTTGGATGGCGGTTGATCGACGCGGCGTCAGCCCGCGGTCGCCGGTTCCAGCCGGACCGGTAGCGCGCTGGCGAATCCGGTCAGCACGCGCGGGCCTGGGGTGAACGTGGCCGGCATCGCGAGATAGCCGTTGACCAGCGGGATCGTCGGATATTGCCGGACCCCCCCGCGGTCGATGACGTAGTCGGGCATCCGACGAAGTACCTCGCCGAGCAGCACCGTCAACTCCATCGGCGCCAAGAACGACCCGAGGCAGCGATGCACACCGAACCCGAATGACAGGTGCTTGCCGCTGTTCTCACGGGCCAAGCGCACCTCGTCGGGGTCGGCAAAGACCGCGGGGTCGAGGTTGGCCCCACCGATCGCGCAATACACCCGGTCACCCGGCGCAAATCGGTGCCCCTCGATCTCGACGGGTTTGGCGATGGTGCGGGCAACCCCGGTGCCGGGCGCAAAATACCGCAGCATCTCGTCGATGGCGGAAGGGATCAGGGTCGGGTCGGCGATCAGCGTCTCGCGGTCGGCCGGATGCTCGCCCAGGTAACCGCACATGTGGGCGATCAGCGCGGTCGAGGTGTCGATACCGCCGTTGAGCAACATGAACAACAGCTCGGTGACCATGTCGTCGTTGAGCGGTTCGCCATCGACCTCGCCGGTCAGCAGCGCGTCGACAAGATCACCGCGCTGGCCGGCCGTCGCTCGCCGCTCGACAACGGTGCACCGCACGTCGTCGACGAGCGCCACCAGATCGCGCACCGAACCCTTCTCCCGGTACACGGCCTTGTGCAGCGTCGTCGCGTACTGTTCCCACTTGTCCAGCGACAGGCCAAAGTAGTCGAGCGACACCATCGCGGGCAGCGGGTTTGCGATCTCGTCGACGAAATCGATGCTGCCGGACTCGATTACGCGGTCGATTGTCCAGGACACGATCTCCTGCATCCGAGGCCGGTAGGCATCGATCGCCTTGCGCGACAGCAACGGTGCCAGCAGCTTGCGGTAGGCCTGGGATACCGGCGGGTCCATCTCCATCATGCCCATGCGGACCGGGTTGGTCGGCACCGTCGCACCGCCACTCACGACGCTGCCACCGAGCGACAGTTCGCGGCCGCTCACGAACGTGTCCGGGTCGGCCAGCACCTTCTTGATGTCGTCGTAACGGGTCAGTATTGAGAAGCCTCCGTGCCGATCACTGTGCGCCACGGGGCACTGCTTCCGCATACCGGCATAGACGTCCCGCCAGTGCTGGGCGAAGTCCTGCGAATGATGGTCGAACTGATCCACAGCGGCTCTCCCGATCCGGACGGCGACGGCCGTCACGGTACCAAACATCGTTTGGTATAGCAAGGTCGCGTGGCCTGGCTGAAAAATCGCCGGGCGAGCCCGAGGTTGGATTTTGGCTGCTGGAAACGCGTTGACAGTGCAACCAAACATCATATGGTTATGATGGACGCACCAACTGCGCCGATCTGATCGGCCGACCCGGCTGATCACCGTCGCCACAGGTGAAACGTTGAAGGGGATCGGCGATGAGCAGTGCGCATTATGCGACCGACGTCGTGAACTATCACGCGCACCGTCGGCCGGATCGGCCCGCAATCGAGGATGTCCGTACCGGTGAGGTGAATACGTGGCGTGAGCTCGAGGACCGGGTCGCCGGCCTCGCGGGGGCACTCGCCGTCGACCTCGGCGTCCGCCGCGGGGACAGGGTCGCGGTGCTGGCCGCCAACCACCCGTGGGTATTGATTCTGCAGTTCGCATGCATGCGGATCGGGGCGATGTTGGTTCCGCTGAACTTCCGTCTCACGCAGCCTGAGCTGGAGTTTTGCTGTGCCGACTGCGAACCCGTCGTGCTGGTCCACGACGCGGTCTGGGCTGACATGGCGGCCCGCGTCGGCGCCGGCGCGCGGGTGCGTCGGCTGGCGTCTTTTGATGTCGAGAATGCCGCCGATGACATCGTTGCCGCGGCCGGCCGTGCGGCTCCCCGCGGCGCGCTGCCGATCGTCGAGGTCACCGATCCGGTTCAGTTGATCTATACCTCAGGGACCACCGGACGTCCCAAGGCGGCGATCTGCACCCACCGGATGCTGCACTACCAGATGCTGAACTCGCTCGACCCGTACGAACTGACCTCACGCAGCCGCTATCTGGCCGTCCTGCCGTTTTTTCATGCTGCGGGGCTCAACAGCATGACGAACCCGATCCTGGCGCTGGGCGGCACGGTGGCGGTCGTGCCGGCGTTCGACCCCGCCGAGGTCGTCGGGCTGCTCTCCGACCCCGCACAGGGATTCACCCACTTCTCCGGAGCGCCCGTCATGTACCAGGTGATGGCGCGGCTTCCGGCGTTCGCCCAAGCCGACTTCAGCCACATGCGTCACGGCCAGGTCGGTGGTGGCTTCTTGAACTACGAGGTGACCAAGGCGTTTTACGACCGCGGTTGGCCGTTGAGCCCCGGATACGGCGCCACCGAGATGGGCCCGATCGTCAGCGTGGTAAGGCCGTCGGACACGCTTCGGAAATTCGGTTCGTGCGGTGATCCTGTGCAGTACACCAACATTCGCATCGTTGGGCCGGCCGGCCAGGACGTCGAGGTCGGCGAGGCGGGGGAGCTGTGGGCCAATGGACCGGCGGTGACGGTCGGCTACTGGCGCCGGGAGAGGGCTGACGACCCGTCATTCGCCGGGGACTGGTTCCGCACCGGTGACGCGGTCAGGCGCGATGAAGACGGTTTCTTGACGATGGTCGACCGCTTCAAGGACATGTATAAGTCCGGTGGCGAAAACGTCTATCCGGCCGAGGTCGAGCGGGTGCTGCACGCCCATCCCGATGTTGCCGACGCCGCCGTCGTCCCCATCGCCGACGAGCGTTGGGGTGAAGTCGGCCGCGCGCTGATCGTGCTGAATCCGGGAAGCGAGCTGGACCGTGAAGCGCTCGCGGAGTACTGCCGCGAACACCTGGCCAGGTATAAGGTGCCGGCGGACTTCTTGGCGGTGGACCCCTTCGAGCGCAACGTGACCGGCAAGCTGCCCAAGGCCGAGTTGAAGAGGCGCTACGGTTCGGCGGCCCCAACGGTCTCTGCGCAATGAGTGTCGGCCCGCTTTCAGCGCGGTGTTTGGTTAACCTGGGACGACATATTCCTGGGAGGCGAACGGCATGGTACGGCCCAAGGTTGCGTTGATCTCGCGGCGCAAGGTACTCGAGACGGCGCTCACCATCATCGACCAGGACGGCCTGGCGGCCCTTAGCATCCGCCGACTGGCCGACGCGCTCGGCGTCAACGGTGCGTCGCTGTACCATCACTTCGAAAACAAGGACGAAATCCTTGTGGGTGCAGCGGAATTGGCGCTCAGCAAAGTCCGCACACCCGACGAGTCGGGAGACAACTGGCGGCACTGGATGTCCCAGAACGCGCGCAACCTGCGCAACGCACTGCTCGAGCACCCGGGACTGGTACCCCTGATCGTGTCCAAGCGTTCGCTCGGAATGGGCGTTCGCATGCTGGACACATCGGCGGAACGGTTGATGGCCGAGGGCGTGCCGAGTGCGGCCGTCATGCCCCTGCTCGACGCGCTCGAGTTGTTCGCCATCGGCAGCGCCTTGCATGACACACAGGGCTATTCACCCGAGGATCAGCACGATATCGACACCGACAAGTACCCGGCGCTGGCCAAGGCGATGTCGGAGAGCGGATTGTCCTCCGAGGAGATCTTCGACCTCGTCACGTCGAGCATCCTGGATGCGATCGAAGCGGAGGTGAAGGTGCGCCAGGCAAGGTGGTTGCCGGGCGCCCAGGTCGACGGTGGACCCGGCGCTAACGGCCTTTAACGGCCCCTGAACGCGGGCTTAGCGCCCGGTCCGTGTGTCAGCAGCGCCTCGACGCCGATCGCCGCATCCTCGCTGCTGAGTACCGGTCCGGCCAGTTCGGGGGTCGCCGCGTCGGCGGCCGCGACGCCACGATCGCGGGTGAGCGTGATGATTTGCTTGGCGATTCCGGTCGCCGCGGTAGGTCCGGCCGCGAGTTCGGCGGCGAATTCGCGGGCCCTCGCCAGCAACTCCGGCCCCGGTAGAACCCTGTCGACGACACCCCAGTCATGCAGCAAAGACGACTCGTAGGTTCGCCCGGTGATAACCATTTCGGTGGCGTGTGCCACCCCTGCACGCGCAACCAGACGCTGGGTGCCGCCGGCAGCGGGCGTGATGCCCACCCGGGCCTCGATGAGCCCCATGCTCGCCTCCCTTGCCGCCCAAATGAAGTCGCATGCCAAAGTCAGTTCGAGGCCGATGGTCAGGTTCAACGCGTGGACCACGGCAAGCGTCGGCAGTGGGAGTCGCTCGATCCGGTGAACAAGTTCCAGCAGGCGACGACTGAACGCGGTGCCGGCCGCGGCGTCCATGATGGTGAACTGCTGCGCCTGGACCCCGGCGCAGAAAACCTTGCCTTCAGCCCGAACGATCAGCGCACGCACGTCATTTGGAAGATCATCCAACACAGCGTCGTACGCGTCGGCGACCTCAGGGGTGAACAGGTTGAGCTTGGGCGCCGCCCATACGATCTCGGCTACGTCGCCGTCGCGCTCCAGCCGAAGATCGCCGTGCCGGATGGTCATGTGCGGAGCGTACTGACGCCGGACATGGTTAATCAAGCACTGTTTGTATAACCGGCCATCATCGATCGAACCGCCATACCCAGGCATGCGAACAGAAGCTCAGCGACTGCTGCGCTGTGCGTGCCAGGCGAGCGACGCTGGTAGCATCCGTCGAATTTGTCGAACTACATTGCTGTTAAGCGTATTCCGCTGCCGTGAGAGCCGTCTGGCTGGTCCCGGGCCGAGTGCCTGGGCGAGCGCACGAACGGGTGCGACCCCAATTTCCAAGTGCCAGAACCTGATGCTCACACATAGGCACCGAGCAACTGGTCCGCGAGGCGCTCCAACGAGTCGAGGGCCTGCCGCAGGTCAGCGTCGAGCAGCCGGGGGACCACGATGCGCCCGACGCCGAGGTCCTCCATCCGGCGGAAGGTGTCGAGCAGCCCTGAGGTGACGGGGTCGTGTCCGACGAGCGCGAACGACATCGTGCTGATCTCGACGTCCGCAGGGTCCCGCCCGGCCTCACGAGCGGCCCTGCGCATGACGCCTATCAGCTCGCCGAGGTCCTCGACGGTGCCCGCGATCGGGTAGTACCCGTCGCCGAGCCGACCGGCCCGCTTGGCTGCCACGATCCCGCTGCCCCCGACGACGATGGGTACCGCCCGGTCCTGCACCGGCTTCGGATACGAGCGGGCGCCGGCAAAGCTCACATGCTCGCCATGGAAGGTGGCCACGTCGTCGCGCCACAATGCGCGCAACGCGCCGACAAACTCCTCCATGCGTTGTCCGCGAGCGTCGAACGGGACCCCCACCGCGTCTGACTCTTCGCGCATCCACCCCGCTCCGATACCGAGCACGGCGCGACCGCGGGACAGCAGGTCAAGGGAGGCGACCTGCTTGGCCAGGACCACCGGGTTGCGCAGCGGCAGCACGACGACGCCGGTGGCCAGCCGGATCCGAGTGGTGATGCCGGCGACATAGGACAACCAGACGATCGGGTCAGGAACGTCGGTTTGCGCCGACTGGGGTAGCCTGCCGTCCGGCGAGTACGGGTAGCGCGACCGGTAGTCGGGCATCACCACGTGCTCGCCGGCCCACACGGACTCATACCCCAGCTCCTCGGCGCGTACCACGGCCTCGGCGGCGTAGTCGGGGTGCGCGAGCCCGCCGCGTTCACCGAGGCCGAGCATGACCCCGAACTTCATTCCGCCGACCCGTCGAACAGCGGAGCTAGCGACTTGGGGTCCTTGTAGTAGGCGTCGATTCTGTGGATCTGCCCGTCGGTGACCCAGAAGTGCTCCACGACCGGTGTCGTCAGCGTCTGCCCGGTCGCGCGCGACGTGAACGTCCCTGTGCTGGTGGCGACGACGATCTCTCCCGCGTCGTCGATGACCCAATCCACCGGCTCGGCCCGCGACAGCAGGCTGAGCATCGTCGTGGCCGTCGCGCTGAAGCCAGCGTGCCCGACCGCGGTGCCGCTGTAGGGAAGGCTGCCCGCCGGTTCGAGGACGACGTCGTCGGCCAGCAGAGCAAGGCAGGCCGGCAAGTCGGCCCTGGCAAACGCCCGGTAGAAGTCGGAGACCGTCCGCACACCGTCAGAGCTCATGCGGACACCTCCGCGTCGGCGGTGAGCGCGTCGAAGGCGGACGGGTCCTTGTAATAGACGTCGGCGCGAGTGACCTTGCCGCCGGTGAGCCAGTAGTGCTCGGTGATGGGCTGCGACACCGTTAGTCCGTTGGACCGTGAGGTGAACGTGCCGATCATCCGCGCCACGACGTACTCGCCGGCGTCGTAGACCACAACCTCCGAGAGCATCGCGCCAGAGTAGATCTGACCGATCTTGGTGACGAGCTGCAGGAAGCCCTCGCCGCCGACAAACGTGCCGCTATGCGGCAGACCTTCGCCCTCGACCAGCACGCAATCGTCGTGCATGCGCGCCATGCAGCCGGGGATGTCCCCGGTGGCGAAGCATTCGAAGAATTCCTTCATTACTTCACAGTCGCTCGCGCTCACTGCTCATCCTCCTCGCGGACATAGATCCGTTCGATCCAGCCGTCGCCCTGCTCGCCGTCCCACGTGTACCTGGCCGGACCTTCGACGGGGATCGCTCCCGTCGCCCGCGGACCCAGCGGCATCCGGCACGGGGATTCCAGCGTGAACGCCATCGAGTGCGTCAACTGACCCTGCACCTGCGCCGCGCCCGCGGGGCTGGTGAAGCGCACGGTGTACAAGCTCGGTTCGCCGAGCGCGCTCGTCAGCGGCGGCCCCTCGAACGAGCTCATGCTCTGCAGCTGACCGCCGTCGTAGACGAAGCCGTGGGTGAACGGTGGTGCGCCCTCCATCTCGACCCACAGCCCACAGAACGCGCGACCGCTCGGGAAGACGGCGTTGGCCCACGCCTCGCGCCGCATTGCGCTGTAGTCCCGCGGTCCGGTTGAGTGGTCGCGCATGCCCATGCCCTCGATGAGGGTCGTGCGGCCGCCCAGGCGCAGCTCGCCAGCGACGTGGCAGGCCTGCTCGAGATGCATGCGCGCCCAGCTCTGCCCGTGCATCGCCTCGGCGGTCTCGCCACCTGGATGCCGCGAGCCGACTCCCCACGGGGGCGTCGTGCCGGTGACGTCGAGCACGACCTGCAGCGGCTCGACCGGGCCCTGGGTGACCGGACCGGCCGCGCCTTCCGCACGGCTCAGGATGCGGGCCATACCGTCGAACCGCAGCTCCCAGTGGCGCAGCGGCTCGACCGGTCGGAACGTGAGCTGCCCGTCGGAGGCGGACCCGGTGCCGGCGTCGCGCGCGAACGAGCGGCTCACCCGCAGCTGCCCGTCGGGCAGGTAACAGATGAGGATGCCCTCCCAGATGCCCGGGTCGTCGACCATCCGGCTGAAGTGCACGTAGAACGCCACACCCGCGCTGCTGTCGTTGACGACCAGCTGCAGGTTCTCGCTCCAGCCGGGCACATTGGGCAGATCGTGCAGCAGATCGTCCGCCGGCACGATGCCGTAGCAGTCGGGGGTCGTTGCTGTCGTCATGCCAGTGCCACATCCTCGGACTCGGAAAGTCCAGCGGCGCCGACCAATTCGACCGCCCCGGTCGAGCCGTCGACGACGACCGTGTCGCCGGTGCGCAGCCGCCGACTGCCGTCACGCGTGTTGATGACGCAAGGGATGCCCAGCTCGCGTGCCGCGATCGCACCGTGGCTCAGCGCACCGCCGATGTCGATGACGAGCGCCCCCGCCACCACGAAGAGCGTCACCCAGCTCGGGTTGGTGGTTTCGCAGACGAGGATCTCGCCGTCTTCGAGCAACGTGTCGGCCAGCGGGTCGGTCACCACCCGCACCCGGCCGGTGACGACGCCCGGCGCGACGCCGATGCCCTGAACCTTGCCCGGCTCCGGCTCGAATCCGTCCTTCGCGTCCTGGGGCTCGGGCGCAGGCATTCCGCGCCAGGTGTCGGGCAGCCGCAGGCGCCGGCACGCATCGTAGAAGACCCGGCGCTCGGCGATCACCTCGCGCACATTCGGCGGCAGCTCTCCCATCAGCTCGGCCGAGGTCAGGAAGAAGACGTCGTCGCCCGACGCCAGTTTCCCCTCGCGGGCGAGCGCGCTCCCGGCGGCGCGGGCACCGGCACGTGCGACATCCAGCAGCTGCACGTAGGAGGTCTTGCCGATCTCGCGCTGCAGGACGAACTTCGCGGTGAGCTTCAGCACCAGTCGGGCGGCTGCCCGCTTGTGCCACGGCAACGCGGCCAGGAGTTGGCTCTCGACGTCAGTGCGCCGTGCGACCTGGCGGGCCTGCCGCTCCAGCGGGCCGTCGCTGGCGCGCATGGCCGCATACGAGTCCAGTAGCTGCACGACAGCGGAGGGATCCTCCCGCCACGACGGACTGGACAGGTCGCCGGAGGCGGGCCCGTGGCACCCGTAGTTCGCCACGAACCGCTCGAGCGACGCTCCCTCGCGGGCGACCGCCCACAGGTCGCCGAGCAGGCGGGTCTCCTCGAGGCCGCCGTAGCCGGTGACCAGCTCGGACTGGGCGCCCGGCATGCCGGCGTCCGTCGCCAGCGATGTCACCCGCTCGAAGCAGGCCTGCGCCAGCATCGTGACGAGCCCGTGCACATACATCATCCGCGCGAACCGGTGGTAGGCCTCGCGATAGGTCGCCACCGCGGTGGCGACGTCGTCACCGGGCGCGGCGACCGACGCGCGCCACCAGACCTCGTTGTCACTGCGCGCACGCAGCAGCTCCGCCGACACCCGCCAGGCGGCGTAGGGCATCTTCACCGCGGTCACCGGGTAGCGGCGGCGCATCGGGTTGTTGCGCTGCCCTGACTGCACGACGCCCAGTACCTGCTCCTCGAACGCGTCGCCGGACGTGCCGGGCATGCGGTCGGCGAGCTCACGGAACCGGTTGACGTTGCCGGCCATTCGTGCGTGGAAGCCCGCCATGTGCCGGCGATCGGTGACCTGGCTGACGCGCGCCTCGCGCCGCGAGTATGCGCCGAGGGCGTGCCCTATCTCCACCAGCGATGCCTCCGAGGCCTCGATCCAGAACGTCAGGCCCAGCGGCGTCTGCACACCGGGATTGGCCTCGCCGAAGTTCACCGTCGTCCACGTCGTACCCGGGCCGCATTCGGCGTGCAGCGGGTTGGGCTGTGGGTTCATCGCGTGGGGTCAGCCGGCGTTCTGGGCGGCCGCCGCGGCGGCGGCCATCGGCGCGAAGACCATCTCGGCGAGGTTGGGGATGCGCGCCGTCGCCGACCAGCCGCCGTCCATCCGCAGCTCGGCGCCGTTGATGAACTCCGACTCGTCGCTGGCGAGGAAGGTCGCGAAGCCCGACACGTCCTCGAGCGTCCCCCAGCGAGTCAGCTGGCCCTCCCGCATCAGCGGCCCGGCGACGGGGTGCGCGTCCACCGCGGCTGCCAGCTCGGAGGAGAAGACGAACCCGCTGACGAGGGTGTTGATCCGGATGCCCTGCGGACCGTAGTCGGTGGCCATCTGGCGGGTGAGTGCCTGCACCGCCCCCTTGCTGGCCGTGTAGCCCGGCATGTGCGGCACGCCGCCGACAGCGGCGATCGAGGACACGTTGATGATCGACCCCCGGCCGGACTTGACCATCTCGCGCAGTGCGTACTTGCAGGCGAAGACCACACCGTAGATGCCGACCCGGATCATCCTTTCGAAGCCCGCGGTGTCGAGGTCGGCAACTGGGCCCTCGCTGTCGCCGATGTGGTCCATCGCCATCGCGTTGTTGACCAGGACGTCGACGCCGCCGAACTCTGCCACGGTTCGCGCGACGAGCGCCTCGACGGCGTCCTCATCGCCGATGTCAGCGGCCACGAAGATCGCCGCGCCGCCGCCGGCGGCGATGTCCGCTTCCACGGCCTTGCCATCGGCCTCGCTACGGCCGGTGATGACGACATTGGCGCCCTCTTGGGCGAAGCGGCGCACGATCGCGCTGCCGAAGCCCCTGGTCGAGCCCGTGACGATCGCAGTCTTGCCTTGGAGGCGGCCTGTGGCGGATATCATATCGCCAACATTGCTGAAACAAGTGGCACTTGTCAAGTGCCACTTGTTGCAGGTCCGCCGGGGTCGTCGAGAGGTAGGATGAGCTGCGTGGCGACCTTCCCCCAGCGGAAACGTCGCGCACCGAGGCGAACGTCCGGGGAGATCCACCAGCAGCTCCTCGATGCGGCGGGCACGCTGTTCGAGGCGCAGGGCTACCGGGCGACTACGACCCAGCAGATAGTCGACAAGGCGGGCGTCGACGCGGCGACCCTCTACCGACACTTCGAGTCCAAGGCCGACCTCTTCGAGTCCACAATGCTGGGGCCGCTCAAGCAGTTCCTCGACGATCACGCGGCGTACTGGTCCTCGCAGCCGCTGGGGGAGGTCGACCCCGCCGAACTGATGCGGCGTTATGCGACCGGCTTCTTCACGATGCTGCACGAGCACCGCGACACGATGCGGCTACTGGTCACGGCCTCAGCTGACGACGGCGTGCTGGGGGTGATCGCCGATCGGGTCAGTCGGCAGTTCACGGAGGGCCTCGTGGTGATGAGGAACATCGTCGTGGCCGAAAGCGAGATCCACGGCTACCCAGGTCTGCAGGCATCGGATGCCACGATCGCGGGCGCGACGGGGATGATCCTGGCGATCGTGTTGTTCGACGACTGGATCTTCCCGGCGGGCCGCCGGCCGGATACGGCGACGATCATCGAGGAGATTATCGCCTTGGTGCTCTACGGGGTCACCCAGCGGCCCGACGAGCCCGGCGGTGGTTTGACGGCGCCCTGACGGCGCTGCCCAGCGCTGACCTGGTCGCAGCCCTGAGCGCCCACGCCTGCACGGGCGACTGGCTCTTGGTTCCGCCCTTCATGATTTTGAGTTTTGCAATATCAATGTATGGTCAGGACTTGTCGGACGTCAGCTGGCCCAGTAACTTTCGGCGCGTTCCCTACCTCCCAGCGCCGAAAGGGCTGACTGTGGCACGGTTCTGGTGCCCCTGCTCAAATCGGACCGAGACGGAATCGGCTCAGCGGGGGAATTGCCCGTCGTCGACTTTGACGATGGTGCCGGTGACGAACTCCGATGCGGGTGCGGCGAGGTAGAGCAGTGTGCTGTCGAGTTGGGCCGCGTCTCCGATTCGCTTGCGAGGCAGGTCGTCTGTGAAGTCGCCAACGCGCGCGATCCGACCTTCCATCATCTCGGTCATAAACGCACCTGGCGCGATCGCATTGACGTTGATGCCATAGCGGACCCACTCGACCGCGAGGGCTTCGGTCATCCGGTTGATGGCCGCTTTTGTCACCGAGTACAGCGCAGCTCCGTCGCCTTGGTAGTGGTATGCGCCCATCGACGAGAGGTTGATGATACGGCCGGGCAGCCTTGCGGCGATCAGCCGCCGGGCCACCTCGCACGTCAGCACGAACGGCCCTCGCAGGTTTGTGTCGATGACCGCGTCGATCAGCTCCAGCGACATCCGATGCGCCCGTTGAGCATCCGGGATCGCGGCATTGTTGACGAGAATCGTTATGGTCCCGAATGCCCCCTCGGCGCGGTCCAACGCGTCGCTCAGCCCAGCGGTTCGTGACACGTCCATTGCGACCGGTGCGCAACGATCTCCGCGCTCGCTGATCTCATCAGCGACCTGCTGCAACCGCTCGAGCCGTCGGCCGGCCACCACCACAGCCGCTCCGGCAGCAGCGAGTACTGCCGCGAAGCGGCGGCCGAGTCCGGCTGTGGCGCCTGTTACCAACGCGACTTGACCGGTGAGCTCTGTCGAGGCGTTCGGAAGCGGAAACCTGTTGGGCGGGCTCACGATCGGCACCACAACCATTTCTGTCGTAGTGATCCGCGTGTCGTCTGCGATGACGGTCCCACCGTCGACGGTTCTTCGCTGCCGGTACTGCACACGGCGAACAGCCTAATAGCATTAGGCTGCAACCGTGCTCCGGACTGGACGCAAGTCCCAGGCATCGACTGATTTGAGACGTTAAAACTCAAAATGTTATCGTTGCGTCGTGTGCCACTCCGGGACGGGCCTGCAGGTATGACGGAGACGGCTCAGCGGCTCGGTGCGCTGCGTGAACAAGTCCGGGAGCTGACCGCCTCGTGGCTGGCCGCGGGCCGCTACACCCCGCGGAGCGACTGCTGGTTGCGCTCCTTCGATCTTGCGTTCTCCCGCGAGCTGGCGGCTCGGGGACTGATCGGTATCACGTGGCCGGTGGAATTCGGCGGCGGCGGCCTGGACGCACGGTCGCGTTTGGTTGTCACCGAAGAGCTGCTGCGCGCCGGAGCGCCGGTCGCGGCCCACTGGATCGCTGACCGTCAGATCGGTCCGGCCATTTTGCGCCACGGCAGCCATGAGCTCCAGAAGGAGTTGCTGCCCGGCATCATCAGCGCCGAGTACATCTTCTGCCTGGGGATGAGCGAGCCGGAGGCGGGATCGGACCTGGCCGCCGTGCGTACGGCGGCGAAGAAGGTTGAGGGGGGCTGGTCGGTCAGCGGCCGCAAGATATGGACCAGTGGTGCGCATCGCGCGACGCACGCCTATCTATTGGCGCGCACGGATTCAACCGGGAAAAAGCACGAAGGCCTGTCGGAGTTTGTCGTGGACATGTCCGCGCCCGGGATCGAGGTTTCGCCGATAGTTGACATGTCGGGGGAGCACCATTTCAACGAGGTCACCTTCACCGATGTCTTCATTCCGGAGCATCGATTGCTCGGGACGGAGGGAAACGGCTGGCGGCAGGTGATCGAGCAGCTGTCGTTCGAACGCGGCGGTCCGGAGCGGGTGCTGAGCACGTACCCGCTCTTGGTCGAGACGCTCGAACACCTGCGCCGCACTTCTGATGACTGTCACGATGTGGAACTTGGCGCGCTGGTCGCCCGCCTGGCCACGCTACGGCGGCAATGCTGGGAGATCGCCAACGCCCTCGACGCCGGTCGCGCGCCGGTCGTGGAGGCGGCGAGTCTCAAGTACTTGGGTACGGAGTTTGAGAACGACGTCATCGAATTCGCCCGCCGAGTAGGGCTGCCGACCTCGCGCACCGACGCACTGGCGGAAGCGCTTTTGGCCTCACCCGGGTTCACCCTCCGGGGAGGCGCATCGGATGTTCTGCTTTCGATCGTCACGAAAAGCGAGACCAGGCCATGAGTGAATTCGCCCGCGAATTGACGGACCTCATCAGGAACCTCGCAGCCGACGCCGGCGATACGGGGTCAGTGTGGGGTCAGGTCTGCGAACTGGGCCTCGCCGGAATCGGCATGCCCGAAGACAAAGGCGGTTCCGGCGGGAGCCTGGCCGACCTGGTGGTGGTCGTTCGGGAGTTGGCGCGCGCCGGGCTGAGTACTCCGATTGTCGAGGCGTCGACGAGTTCGTACGCCGTAGATGCCGCCGCCGGTGAAAGTTTCGAAACCATCGTGGTAGCCCCCGACCTGGATGTCTCGTCAAATGCCGTTACCGCCAACCTGACTCAAGTGCCCTTCGCCGACCGGGCCACCGGGCTGGTGATCGTGACCGCATCCTCGGTGGTGACCGTCCCGCTGGCGGGGGAGTCGGTCACCGTCGAGCCCAGCCACGACATCGCTGACCTGCCCGATGCACGGGTAAACCTTGCCGGCGCCTCCGTCGCGCACATATCGGGCGGACCAGGCGCTGCTCAGGTCTTCGACCGACTGGCGCTCACCCGGTCGGCGGCATTGCTCGGCACTGCGTGGGGGGCCTACGAGCTCACCCGTAAGTACGTGATGGAGCGCGAGCAGTTCGGTGCGCCGTTGGTAAAGATTCCCGCGGTGTCGACCACACTGGCTCAGATGGCGGTGCGTACCAGGTTCGCCCAATCCGCGCTGGACCGGGCGGCGGCGGCATGCGCGGACGCCCACACGCCCGAGCTGCACCGGTTCGGCGCGGTGTCGGCGGCCCGCATCAGCGCGGCCACCGCGGCGACTCTGGTGGCACGGACCTCGCACCAACTGCACGGCGCGGTGGGCATCACCGCCGAATACGACTTGCATCGCTACACCAGCAAGTTGTGGGCACTGCGAGACGCTGATCAGTCGGAATTCGCCTACTGCGGCCGGCTCGGTGCGCGGGTGCGAGAAGAAGGCGAAATTGAGCTCTGGGACAGCATCTCGGCTTAGCCGCAGGCGACACTGGCAAAACTCAGGAGGCAGACAGTGACCGACACCGTCATCGTCGACACAGCGGATCGGATCATGGTGATCACGATCAACCGCCCGGAAGTCAAGAACGCGGTCGACATCTCGGTCGCCACCCGTATCGCCGCGGCGATCGATGACCTGGAGGCCCGCGACGACCTCACTGCGGCGATCCTGACGGGTGCTGGCGGAACATTCTGTGCCGGTATGGATCTCAAGGCGTTCCTGCGGGGCGAGTCACCATCCATCCCGGGCCGCGGCTTTGCCGGGCTCACCGAAAGTCCCCCGACAAAGCCCTTGATCGCGGCGGTCGAGGGCTGGGCGCTCGCCGGTGGCTGCGAACTGGTCTTGAGCGCGGACATCGTCGTGGCGAGCACGGCCGCCAAATTCGGTCTGCCCGAAGTCAAACGAGGGCTGGTTGCCGCCGCCGGCGGGCTGCTGAGGCTTCCGAAGGCCCTGCCGTACTCGCTGGCGATGTTAACCGCGTTGACGGGCGAACCGATCACCGCCCAAGATGCCGAGCGTCACGGACTTGTCTCCATGCTCGCAGAACCGGGCCAGGCGTTGGCAACCGCGCGTGAGATCGCGACCAAGATCGCCGCGAACGGGCCGCTTGCCGTCAAGGCCACGAAGAAGATTCTGTCGCATCAGAGCAACTGGACCGACCTTGCGGCGTTTGAATGGCAGCGTGAGATTACGGCTCGGGTAAGGGAATCGGCCGACGCCAAGGAAGGCGCGTTAGCGTTTGCAGAGAAACGCCCACCACGTTGGCAGGCCAGGTAGGCAGCCGAAAGAGATACCGCAGCCAGAGTGATGTGCCACCGGTGGTGGCTGGTCGTGGTCAGGGGATGCTAGCCGCCGCTGTGGACGGGAGCGGGCTGACCGGCGGCGGTCTGCCCGCTGTGGACGGCACCGGGCTGATCGGCTGCGCTCTGCCCGTCCCGCCCATCTGTCAGTCCGCTGGGATCTTGTGTGAGATCAACATCGTGGTCGAGGTCAGGCGCTATCGGGACCATGCGGCAGATGAATATGGGAAGAGTGCCACACGGATCGGGGTCGGCGGCGGCGGGAATTGCGAGATAAAGAACGCTCGTCACGGCGCCCAACGTGACGATCGCGGCCTTCTTCAAGACGGACATCAAGACTCCCTCCCCTGCCGCTAGCGCCCTAGTGTGCCGTTAGCGCCCTAGTGGCCGTCCCTGTGAGACCCCGCTAGTTTATTGAGACGCACAATGTCACACAAGCCCGAGGTAGACCTTGACCCCTAGGTGGAGCTGGTTTCGCGACTTAGTAGCGCGTGGCCGTCGGTCGCGCCGGCAGCAAGCGTTTCCTCGGCTTCGGAGTTGATGGCCTTGAGAAGCCATATCGTGTTGACGATGAACACCGCGCCGAACACCGCGGCCGGTATCCAGAAGACGAACACCCCATTCCAGGCAAACGGACCGGATTTGAAGAACGGCAGGATGAGCGCGGGCGTGAACATCAACTCGGCCCAGACGTTGAAATAGGCCAGCCAGCGCGGAAACAACGGCTGCGGTCTCGGGTCGGACAGGATCGCGAAGGCGAACGCGAAGAACTGCGCCATGAACGGTATAAAGGGCATTACCAAAATGATCCAGCTCATGTCGTTGAGGAGCAGGGTCGCATCGGGTGAACGGTCGGGACGGAACGCGGTGACGACGAACAGCAGCGCCGGCACCAAAAACGTCAGGCACCCGAACGCCCCACCGGCCAGCGTTGCGTTGATGACGGTCGGGTGCACGCCGGGGATGCGCCGCGCCTGCCCCGAGATGACCGCGGTGAACCACACATAGAACCCTGAGCTGAGGAAGATCAGCCCGGCGCCCAACCGGATTCCCGCGGTGTGGGCCTGGTAATGCGCCGCGATTTGTGCCGCTGACATGGACGGGGACAGTGGCGGCAGAAAGCCGGCCGCGACGAAACCGCCGAAGAACAGCAGCACGCAAACGATGCCGCTGTACGCGCAAATTCGCTGAAAAGTCAATTGAGCGTTCATGTCACTGGCCTCGATTGCCGATAAAGCTGGTAGTGGTCCCGGTGGGTGCCGGTAGGTCAAGGAGCTTTGCGACGAGCTGGCTTGCCGGATTGCTTTGCGCCATCGGGGACTCGGGCGGCATCATTCCGGCGGCGATCATCATGTGCGCGGCGCGAACCATCAGGATGGCCAGCCGGGTGCCGGCCAGGATCTCGTAATAGTCAAGGTTACGAACCTTGTGGCCGGTGATCCGTTCGTAGTAGTCGATGGTTTCGGCGTGGTCGGGGATACCCGCCGGCAAGGGAAGGCCGACGCCCTCGGTGTGGTGTCGCATCAAGAACAGCCACCAGCCGAGGTCTTGTTCGCGGCTGGCCAGCACCACCATCTCCCAGTCGAGCACACCCGCCGCGGCGAGGTCGTCGGAGAAGATGATGTTGCCCACCCGCGCATCGCCCCAATTGAGGACCTTGGGTTCATCTTGCTCGGGACGGTGCTCGTCCAACCAGCGCAGCGCCGCCTCGATCGTCGGGTTCGGTTCGCCCTCGGCCGCCCACTCGAAGGTGCGTCGCCATTTGGCCAGACCCGCGTCGAGACCGCTGTGGTTCTCGGGTGTATCGAGGAACTCCAGCCCGAGTGCGCGCCAGTCGACGCCGTGGATCTGCGCGAGTACGTCAATGGTGTTGTGCCACATTTGGCGTCGCTCATCCGGCGTCAGGTCCAGCACCCACCCGGCCGCGGTGAACGGCGGATCGTCGGCCGGAATTCGACCGTCGATCCGCTGCATTGCCAGAAACGGCGCACCGAAGACGGATCGATCTTCTTCGAAGAAATACACCCGGGGCACCGGGACCGGCGAGTGCTCGCCGAGCGCACTGATGACGGCGGCTTCCTTAGCCAGGTCGTAGTCGGGAAACACACCGGGGCTGTCGGGTTGCACGCGGGCGGCCATGCCCTGGGTCTGCTCACCGTCAGCATCACGCCAGCTCGCCGTGAAGAGAACCGTTTCGTTGGAGAGTCCACCCGCGCCGGGCACTTGCACGTCGGTCACGGTTATGTCCTGCGCGTCAGGCCATTTTGACGCCAGCCAGTCAGCGAGCCGCTTGGCGGCCAGCTCTGTGTCGATAGTGTTCTTCAAGGCCATCGTTTGCTCCTTTTACATCAATATGCCGACGAGACAAGGCTTTCCACTATTTGTTATAAGTGCGAAGATGCCAACGTTCGGCGTTTCATCATCTGCTGGTATTCGTCGAACCACAGCTCTTGATACGTCGCGTGAGTGGTCCGACCCTGTTCGTCGGTCCAGCGGTACACGCTGTCGTGAAACGAGGTGTTGGGCCACGCCGGCAGCGACGCGCAGGCGATTGCCTCACCCTGGAACCGGTAAAGCTCCCCGTTTTCGTCCTCAGCGGTGATCTCCTGGCGGATCGGCAGATGAATGCGCGGGTGGTACTCGAGGACGTTGCGGCGCACCCACTTGATCGACCGGGTCTCGTCGCCGCGCTGAATCCAGGCGAAATGATGTGATGGACGGTCACCGACGTTGTACAGCCCGGCCCAGGCTGGGTTGGTGTCCAGCGGCTCGAAACTGATTTGGTTGAAGATGAGATCGGGGCCGAAATACATCGGTGACCAGCCGACCGGCGGAACCGGGACCGCACCGCGCCGTTCCACCCGGATCTGGCGCCAGGAGCGGTCCCGCGGGGCGTAACAGTCGACCGGATAGGTTGTGCCGTCCAGCAGCAACTCGCCGGTCATGCGCATGAACTGCTCGGTGCCCCCCGGTTCGCGGGCCACGTCGTGGTGGTCTTCCTCGCCCGGCATGACATGCCCGCGGGCCAGTAGCGGGGTCACGGCCTCGGCGAGGACGTCGATGGCGGTGTTCCCGTCACTGCTGCGGTAGGTGATGCGCGCGGTCTGGCCGGGCTCGAGGAACTCGATCTTCAGGCCGTTGTCGGTGGTGATCGTGCTGCCTTCGACCCGCGGCCAGGGCATCGTGATCTCGTAATCGAGGAATGCCATGTCGGTGTACTCGACATTGTCGGTGCCCTGGAAGATGCACACACCGCCCTGCGACAGCGGGAAGGCCGGCTGGTAGCGCACGTACAGGAATGCGCCGATCGCCGCTTCGGGAACGCAGAAGCCGAAGTAGTGGGTGTGGATCAGGTGCGGATCCCACTGCTCCCCGGCCGCCGGCAACGGCAGCAGCAGATCGGTGTCACCGGAATGCGTCGCAATTGCCATGCCCGCTCCTAAGCCCTGACCGGGTCGGGAACCGCCGACTGCGAGGGTGGCGCTGCGATCGCTTTCACCTTCTGCCACAACGTCTCCGACTCCGGGTGGGCCACCTCGCCGCGACCGACAACGGACAGCCCGATGATCCACACCGAGAACAGCGCCAGTCCGAGGGTGACGAAGGATGCCAGGTAAGTCCAGACGTAGGACACATTCGCTTGGTTGAGCGACGCCCACATCGGCCAGGCCGTGGCGCCGTTGGCGATGCCGTCGGCCATCGGGACGCACGCGATCACCGCGGGCAGCTTCCACGCGGTGTTCAGATGCGGGCGGATGTGGAAGATCAACGCGCCGGCCACCATTGGCATCACCGGGTTGACGAATCCCCACCACAGCGGAAGTCCCCAGAAGTTGAACGGTTGATGGCCGTAATACAGATAGGTGCCCGCCAGGATGCCTGGGCTTTCCAGCACCACGTCGACCAGAAAGTCGCACGCCCACAACAGGAACATATCGCGCATCGTGACGCCGCGTTTGAACAGCTTGTAGGCGAAGTAGCCCAGCCCGCCGACATACCAGGGGTAGACGAAACAGATATAGAGCGGCATCGTGCGATCCAGGATCGTGAACGTGCCCAGCGCACCCCGCTCCTTCAAAAACACCAAACCGAGCACGTCGACGATCGGCTCGAAGGAGGCCGCCAACGCCCCGCCGAGGATGCAGTACAACAGCAGCGGTCCCTGTCCCTTGAGTAGCTTGCGCAGCGCCAGCGCCAACGCGATGCCCAGTGGAATGAAGATGAAGACGTTGAAGATCATCTCCGCCGTTTTGGGCATTACCGCATCGACCGGCGGTTGCGGAATCGTCGCCAAGACCATCGTCATCATCGCCGCGCCCTCCCTATTTGTGAGCCAGTTCACCCCGGCATGGCCAAACTAGCATCCGATGAATATAGTTTCAAGAGTGAAAACCTATTCATCGGGGAAGAATCCGGGTGTGACGTCCGAAACCGATGGCAAGGCGACGCGCACCGAACGTCAGCGGCTGCGCACCCGGCGGTTGCTGCTGGACGCCGGCCGAACGCTGATCGCTGCCAAAGGGGTGGCCGGCCTGCGCATCCAGGACATCACCGAAGAGGCCGATGTGGCGCTGGGCTCCTTTTACAACTATTTCCAGTCCAAGGAGGAGCTGCTGGAGGCGGTGATCACCGAAAGTCTTTCCGACTTGACGTCCGCGATCATCACCAATGTCGACGACGAGACCGACCCGGCCGAGGTCGTGGCGCTGGCCAACCTTCGAGTCATTCGGCTCGCTTACGACGAACCCGACTTCGCCCGTCTGATCGTCAACATCGGCCACTCTGAGGCGCTGTTCGGCGACGCCGTCCACCCGTATGCGCGAATCGCCGTGGAGCGCGGAATCGAAAGTGGGCGCTTCGTTGTCGGCGATATCGAGGTCCTGCTCACCGCGGTGATCGGCGGCGCGTTCGCGCTGATCCGAGAAATCCTTGACGGTCGTCACGGCGCGCGTGCCCATCACGCTTTCGCCCGCCACGTGCTCGCCTCACTCGGGCTTCCGCCGGACGAGGCTGAAACGATCGTTCGCACGGCAGTCGGTCGAGAGCGAGGAGGAGGGACCAACTAGGCCGTCGTCAATCGCGCCTCGCTGCTGTCATCGCTTCTTCTGGTCGCGAATGGCCGTCTGGGCAGCGAGCTTGCCCGGCAGCGCGCACACACCGCCGACGGGGTGGGTGCCAGCGCCACTGAGGTAGAGCCCCTTGACTGGCGTCCGATACCCGGCCAGCCCGGCTGCCGGCTTCAGTGGCCCGAACCGTGAGATCAGCGGGTCGACATGGTAGACGTTGCCCGCCGGGGCATTGAACCTCGTCTCGAGATCGGGTCCACCGAGTACGGCTCGGTCGATCTCAAGTCTGTCCAGCCCCTCGTAATACTGTGCGGAATCACGCAATACGGCGTCGCCGACCTTGTCCCGCACGTCCTCCCACGGCTCCTCCGGTGTCACCGGGATGACACCTGACCAGAGCCACAGATTGTCGCGGCCCTCGGGGGCTTGGGTGGGATCGACCGCGGTGGGGATGATGGCGCAGCTCACCGGAACCGGGTCGGGCCATTGGCCGCGTACCACGGCGTTCCATGCGGCGTCCTGTTCTTCCAGGGTATGCCAGGCGATGAGGTACTTGCGCAGGTCCAGGCCGTCGCCGCGCCAGTCCTCGTGCTTCTTCATCGTCACGCGGCCCTCGAGAGCGACATTGATCTTAAGCGACGTGGCGTGTGTCTTGCGGATCGGAATGTCCTTGGCGCGCACCGATAATTTCGTATCCAGCGTGCCTGCCGGCAGCAGCTCGTTGAGCGTCACGACGGGGTTACAGGTGGTCAGGACACCATTGCGGGCAGTGACGAGTTGGCCGGATTCGAGTCGTACCCCCGTCACGCGGTCGTTGGATACCACGAGCTCCTGCACCCGGCTGTTGGTGTGCACCGTGCCGCCGAGCGCGGTCAGACAGCGATGCAGTGCGGCGGGTAGCGCGCCGGTGCCGCCGACCGGCATCGCGTTTGAAACCTTCTGAACCACACCGAGATAGATCATTGCCCAGGCGGTCGCGTCCAAGCGCATTTGCGAAAACGCTGCCATGGCCGCCAGCGCGCCCTTGGGTAACTCGGTCTCGAAGGTCTCTTCGAGGAACTCGGTGTGCGACGCGGTCACCATATTCCGCAGGCTCCACGCACCCTTGAGGTGACGGGCGGCGCCCAGCAGCGAGCTGGCCATCTCGCGGTTGAACGGCCGCAGCGGGTGCGACTTCATGTAGGCCACCACCACGTCCATGAGCGGATCAAGCGCATTGGCCAGGTCCAGCCAGGCCCGGGCGTCCTTGGGCGAGAACCGTCGCAGCTCATCGGCGGTGCGACTGGCATCCTTCCAGACCGCCAAGGAGCTTCCGTCCGGAGCCAACTGGATGTGTGCGGGGTCCACCGAGATCTGCTGCAGCCCGTACTTGTGCAGCTCCAGGTCCTCGGCGACCCCAGAGAGCCGGAAGATTCCGGTCAGTTGGATCGCGCCCTCGTTGAAGTAGTGGCCCGGCGCCTTCGACAGGGTGGCGTTGGTGGAGGTCATGCCGCCCACGGTGGGCGATGCCTCCAGGACGGCTACGCGGTGTCCGGCGCGGGCCAGATAACACGCGGCGGTCAATCCATTGTGTCCGGCTCCGATGACCAGGTAGTCGGCTTCGGCAGGGGGCGTGGTTTCCGTCATATCTGCAATCTTCATCGAACTCGATTGTAAAATCAAGATTGAGATGTAGATCGAATGCGATACTGCTGTCGTGAGTGTGTCTCCTGCCCCGATGGGACGTCGAGATCGCCGTAAGGCCGAGGCGCGGCAACGGCTGCTGGCCGCCGCCCACCGGCTGATCGCCGAGAACGGGGTGTCAGACCTTCGAATTGGCGATGTCACCGATCTCGCCGACCTCGGCTTCGGCACCTTCTACACGTATTTCCAGTCCAAGGACGCGCTCATCGAGGCGGTGGTGGCCGACGTGCTTGCCGGACTCGCGGCAAGGATCGGCGCGGATGCCCTCGAATTCACCGATCCGGCCGAGGCGGCCTCGGCGTCTTACCGGCGTTTCCTCCGCTTCAGCCGCGACGAACCCGAAGTTGCGCGGGTTCTCGTCGAACTCGACCGCGTCAATGCGATTTTCGAGGATGCGGTGACGCCCTGGGCTATGGAGACGCTGTCCCGTGGCCGGAAATCTGGTCGATTCGCTCTTGACGATCTAGACCTGGCGCTGACGTCGATCACGGGTGCCGCGCTGGCCGCCATTCGGGCGATTTTGGCCGGCCGCCTCCCGCCCGGTCCAAAGACCGAGTCGCGGGGCGCGGAGATGATGCTGCGCGGCCTGGGCCTCGATGCGGCTTCAGCGCGAGAGATTGCCCGCCGCCGACTGCCGTAGCTGCACCCAGACCGAGCCCGCGCCGCCACCCGTGGTGCCAATCCACTATATGCGATATCATATCGTGTGTGCTGTCGCCGCTCTCTCCGCTCGCGGGCATCCGCGTTGCCGACCTGACCAATGGTCTGGCAGGTTCATGGAGCAACTGAGAAGCCTGGACGCCGCGTTGGTCTATCTGGAGAGCAAGGCTCTGTCGATGCACATGGGGGCCGTGTTCGTTTACGATCCTTCGTCGGCGCCGGGCGGGAAGGTGACCTTCAGCCAGATTCTGGCGAATCTCGAGCGTCGGATGGCCACGGTTGACGTGTTTCGACGTCGGGTGGAGCGCGTTCCACTGGATCTGGACCACCCATGGTGGGTCGATGATGGTCCGGCCGATCTCGGGTATCACGTCAGTCGGCTGGCTCTGCCCGCGCCCGCGGACTGGCGCGAATTTTGTGGGCAGGTCGCCCACTACCTCGAACGACCGCTGGACATGTCGCGGCCGCCATGGGAGATGCTGTTCATCGAAGGGCTCGACACGATCGAGGGCATGCCGAAGGGCGCATTCGCCTTGGTGCACAAGATGCACCATTCCGCCATGGATGGCGTATCGGGCATGGAGTTCATTGGTTGCCTGCACGACCAGGAGCCGACGCCGACGTCGACGCCGCGGTCCGATCTGCCGAGCCGTCAACCGGAGTCGCCGTCAGCGGTCGAGCTATTGCTCAGGGCGCTACCCAACGCCGTGCAGAATCCGCTGCGGATCCTCGAGGCTGTGGTCGGGTTGGGGCCGGCGCTGTCTCGGCGTGTGTTGGCAACACAGACGGACATCGAACTGGAACCCGCCGCGTCGGCGAAGGTGCCACGCACGCGATTCGACGGGTCGGTCGGACCGCATCGGACGGTCGGTGGGGTCCGCTTCGACCTTGCCGACATCAAGCAGGTCAAAAACGCGGTGCCTGGTGCGACGGTGAACGACGCTGTCATGGCTCTCGTCGGCGGCGGCCTCCGTCACTACCTCAACGATGCGCACGAACTTCCGACGGACTCTCTGGTCGCCTTGATGCCGATTTCGTTGCGAGAAGGGGACTCCGATGGTCTCGGCAACAAATTGGCCTACACAACGATCCCATTGGGCACGGACATCGACGACCCGATCGAGCGCGTCCGTCGCCTGCACGAGATGGCGGCGAAGAAGAAGGCCGTACAGAACGGCGAGAATGCTCGCAGGCTCATCCAGATCGCCGACGCCGTTCCCGCGGGTCTGTTGGGTTTGGCCGGACGTTTGGCGGCTCAGCTGGACCTGTCCAACAAGGTGTCGGCAATGAACATCACGGTCACCAACGTGCCGGGTCCCGGCACGCCGATTTACCTGACAGGCGCCAAGCTCGTGGACATCTACGGCTTCGCCCTCGCGGCGAATGGCCTTGGGCTAGTGAACATGGTGTCCAGCTACGCCGGGTCGTTGACGA
Source organism: Mycobacterium sp. (assembly GCF_035570115.1). Taxonomy (GTDB): domain Bacteria; phylum Actinomycetota; class Actinomycetes; order Mycobacteriales; family Mycobacteriaceae; genus Mycobacterium. The sequence goes on along the minus strand of NZ_DATMLH010000227.1, from coordinate 8,404 downwards.
TCGGCTTTCAGTGCGGCGCGGTCATGATGCCGGACCCCGAGCGTTATGAAGCATGCCTGCGGCGCTCGATGGCCGAACTGGTCAACGCGGCGGCACCTACCAACCGGAACGGATTTGCGCAGGATGCGGCTCCCAAGAGACGCGGGCATCGCGTGCAAGGGGCGCACAAGTGAGTGATATCGGTTTCTGGACGGCGGCGGCGCAATCGCACCCTGCACGCATCGCGGTGGTGGATGACCGGGGCAGAGAAACGAGCTTCGGTGAGCTGTTCGCCAACCAGAACAGGCTGGCCAACGGACTGCGGGCGCTGGGCCTGGGTGCCGGTGATTGCGTCGCGGCGCTGCTGTGGAATCAGCGTGAGTTCCTAGAACTGGCCCTCGCCGCGGCGCAGACCGGGCTGTATTTCCTGCCGATCAATTGGCATCTGACCGCGCCGGAGGTCGCCTACATCTTGGCCGATTCCGGGGCCGCGATGTTGCTCGCTGACGAGCGGTTGGAATCGGTCGCCGTCGCGGCCGCTGACGAGGCGAAGTTGCAACCGGCCCGACGGTTGGCGGTCGGTGCGATCGCGGGCTTCGGAGCGTACGAGGAGTTCATCTCCCAACAGCCGCCGTCTCGCCCCCCTTCGCCGACGGGGGGCGAGACGATGCTGTACACGTCCGGGACCACGGGGCGGCCCAAGGGCATTCGGCGGCCGCTATCGGGCGCCGACCCCGAAGCCGCGGTGGCCCCGATGGTCACGGTCGTGTCGCAGATCATGGGTGTCCCGACCGGCGAGGGCGTGCAGTTGGTGACCGGTCCGATGTATCACGCCACGCCGGGCAGTCTGGCGACACTGGGTCTGCACATGGGCCACACGCTTGTCTTGATGGATAAGTGGGAGCCGCAGCGCGCACTGGAACTCGTCGAGCGCTACCGGGTCAGCTATATGCACATGGTGCCCACCATGTTTCAGCGTCTGCTGGCACTCCCCGAAGAGGTGAAGCGCTCCTATGACACGTCGTCGTTGCGCTGTGTGGTGCACGGTGCCGCACCGTGTCCGAAGGACGTCAAGATGCGGATGATCGACTGGTTTGGGCCGATCATCAACGAGTATTACGGCTCGTCGGAAGGCGGCGGCGCCAGTGTCGGTGCCGAGGACTGGCTGAAGCGTCCAGGAACGGTCGGATTGCCCTGGCCCGGCGCGGCCATCCGGATCTACGACGAGAACGGCTGGGAATGCCCGCCGAACCAGGCCGGCGAGGTGTACATCAAGATGCCGGGCTTCGAATTTGAATACCACAACGCACCGGAGAAGACGCGGGACAGCACCCGAGACGGCTTCTTCACGGTGGGCGACGTCGGCTACCTCGACGAGGACGGTTATCTGTTCCTCTCCGGACGGTCTACCGAATTGATTATCTCCGGAGGCGTCAACATCTATCCAGCCGAGATAGAGGGGTATCTGGCCGCGCATCCGGCGGTCGCCGATGTCGGCGTGATCGGGGTGCCCAACCAGGAGTGGGGGGAAGAGGTCAAGGCGGTGGTTCAGTTACGCGAGGGTGGCGAGCCCAGTGCCGAGCTGGCCGACGAGCTGATCGCGCACTGCCGCGACGGTCTGGCCGGCTACAAGGTGCCCCGCTCGGTGGACTTCCGCGAGGCGCTGCCCAGGACTGAGACCGGCAAGTTGTACAAGCGACTGCTCCGGGAAGAGTATTGGGCGTCGGCGGGCCGGCAGTTGTGAGCCGACCGCGGACCCGCGCGGCCGCCACGATTCGATCCGAGCAGGCCGCAAAGCCGACGGCGCCCGTGGTGGCGAGCGCCTTGGAATTGGCGAACACGCTCAACGCGTGGCGGCCGTTCTCCCGAAGCGCTGTGCCTGCGGCATTTACGTTCGTGTGCGGGTGGCCCACCTCTGAGCTACCCCTGCACGCGCTGGGACTGTCGGCTCTGCGACTGGCCCGCGCCGCTCGACGCGGAGACATCCAGGGAAGCGCGGGGCGCGCCGCGTTCGGTCTCGCCTGTTTGTCCTGGCTCGGTCTGGCGGGCGTCTACCAACGCCAACTGAGATCGAAAACGGTGTTGGACAAGGCGGTCCGCGACGCGGTCGGCGAGAGACCCGACATCATCTGGACACCGAGCGCAGTCAGGCTGACCACCGGTCGACCACTGGTGCGGCGGCGACGGCGTTACGTGGGTCCGGAGGCGACCTTTGCCTACGGGGATGCCGGGCGGTTCAACAAGCTCGACATCTGGCGCCACCGGGATCTTCCCGACGACGCGCGCGCGCCAGTGGTTCTCCAGGTGCCCGGGGGCGGCTGGGTCACCGGCGGCCGGCGAGGCCAGGCGTACCCATTGCTCACCCGGTTGTCGGCGGCAGGCTGGGTATGTGTGTCGATGAGCTACCGGCTCAGTCCGCGCCACCCTTGGCCCGCCCATATCCTCGACGTCAAACGGGCTCTGTCGTGGATCAAGGCGAATATTGCTGAGCATGGCGGTGATCCGGACTTCGTCGCCATTACCGGCGGGTCCGCCGGCGGACACCTCGCGGCTTTGGCGGCACTGACGCCGGACGATAAGTCACTGCAGCCGGGATTCGAGGACGTGGACCTCAGTGTGTCGGCAGCTGTCCCACTGTACGGTCGCTACGACTGGCTGACCAGCGAAGGACCAGGGCGCCGGGAACTCATCGCGCTCATAGAGCGCTACATCGTTCAGCGCCGCATCGGCGAGGCGCTCGAGGTCTTTCGCGCCGCGTCGCCGCTGTTGCGGGTTGGTCCCGACGCCCCGCCATTCTTTGTCCTGCACGGCGAGTGCGACTCGGTGATCCCGGTCGAGGAGGCACGCGCGTTTGTCGATGCGCTGCGCGCGGTCTCGCGGGCGCCCGTCGCTTACGCTGAGCTTCCCGGTGCGCAGCATGGCTTCGATTTCTTCGAGTCCGCCCGCGCGAGGAACTCCGCGCATGCGGTACACGATTTTTTTGAGACCGTATACGCCGCCAACCGGCGGCCGAAGCGGCTCGGTACCAACACCATTATGTCGACGGCCAGGGGTGACCGGTGAAACGCCTGAGCGGCACGGATGCCCTCTTGTTGTATGTGGAGACGCCCAACGTTCACACCCACTCGCTGAAGGTGTCGGTGTTCGACACCTCGAATTACGACGGTGAGTTTGGCGTTGACGCCATTCGCCGGGTTTTTGGGGGCCGCCTGCACCTGCTGGACCCCTTGCGCTATCAGCTTGTCGATATTCCGTACAAGCTGCATCACCCGATGTGGTTGGAACACGTCGACGTCGACCTGAACTACCACATCCGGCGGTGTCAGGTGCCGGCTCCTGGCGGAAGGCGGGAGCTCGACCAGGTGATCGGCGAGGCCGCCAGCACACCGCTGGATCGCGGTCGGCCGCTGTGGGAGGCTCACGTCGTCGAAGGAATGACCGGCCACCGGGTGGCGGTGATCGGCAAAATCCACCACGCCCTGGCCGACGGTCTCGCGTCAGCGAACCTCTTGGCGCGCGCAGTGGACTCCGGTGGTCCGCATTCGGAGCGCGATTCTTACCTCACCGATCCGCCCGTCAGCAGCGGGCAGCTGCTGCGCGCCGCCGGCCGGGATCACCTAAAACAACTGCGACGGCTTCCCGGGCTGGTCAAGGACACCGCGACGGGCGTCCGGCAGGTCCGGCGCAACAAGCCGCGACTGCCGGGCGGGTACGGCGAGGGCAATCTGCGTCCACCAGCGACGTTCATGAATCACGCACTCTCACCGCAGCGCGAGTTCGCTAGCACCACTGTTGCGTTGGCTGAGGTGAAGCAAACGAGCAAGAAGCTGGGCGTCTCCCTCAACGACCTGATCCTGGCGATGTCGACGGGCGCGCTGCGTGAGCTGTTGCTGCGTTACGACGGGCGCGCAAACGAACCGATCATCACGCAGGTTCCGGTCGGCTTGGACAAGTCGCCGGACCGAATATCGGGCAACGTGCTGGGTGCACTGCTTGTGGCGCTGCCGGTGCATGTCACCGCTCCGCTGGACTGGGTTCGGCTTGTCCACCTCGGTGTCACGGTCGCCAAGGAGACGGACCGCCTGCGCGGGCCGGAGCTATTCGACCGGTGGACGAACTACCTGCCGCCGGCAATGGCCGAATCGCTGTTCCACTGGCTGGCGAGCCGCGATGAGCAGAAGCTTCTCTACAACGTGGTGGTCTCCAATGTGCCCGGTCCTCGCCAGCGGGTCAGCCTGGGAGGTGTTCCGGTCACGGAGTTCTACTCGGTGGGGCCAGTGCTGGCTGGTTGTGGCCTGAACATCACGGTGTGGAGCTATGTGGACCAGGTCAACATCTCGGTGCTCGCGGACCGCCAGACCGTCGGTGATCCCCACGAGGTCACCGACGCCATGGTCACCGCGTTCGGCCAGATTCGCAGCGCCGCCGGGCTTTCCCCCGTCCCGAACGAAGTCGGCACCGCGATGCCACGGTAGTGGCACCCTGAAGGAGAATTGTCGTGTCACGGTTTCTGTCCGACGAGCAGCGCCAGATCCAGCAGACCAGCCGGGCGTTCGCCCAGAAGGAGATCCGGCCGCGCCGGCTCGAGGCGTATCAGGGGCATGAGTTCATCACCGAGATGGCCCGCCGTTGCGGCCAACTCGGGATGTGGCGCACCCTGGTCCCGGAGAGCCGGGGTGGCTGATCATCGAGGGCACCACCGACATGCACCACTCGACCGTCGCCCATCTCCTCGGGCTACCAGACGCCGCGATCGGAATCTTCTGACATGGTCAACATCGGAATCTGCTCCATCCAGACGCACTACACGGTCAAATGACAGCGCATGACACGAACGGCCTCTTGATCTATGGCGCCAACGGCTACACCGGGAGGTTGACGGCGCACCGAGCCGTCGAGTGGGGAATGCGGCCGGTACTCGCAGGGCGGGACGAGCAGGCCGTGGGCGAACTGGCCGCAGAGCTTGGACTGCAGAGCCGCATCGCCTCGCTCACCGATCCAGGTGCAGTCGACGCGATGCTCGAGGGGATGGCGGTCCTGCTCAACTGCGTCGGCCCGCCCACCGTGGTACCGCCGCTGGTGGAGGCGGCGCTGCGCACCAGGACCCACTACCTCGATATCGCCGGGGACTGCGAATATGTCTACAGCCTCGACCGGCGAGCCGAAGAGGCGCAGGTGGTTCTCTGCCCGATGGCCGGTTACGACCTCGTCCCGAATGACGTTCTGGCGGCTCGGCTTCAGGAACTGCTCCCCGATGCCACCCACATCGAGGTGGGCGTGGTGGCGGGCGGCGCTTCGCAGGGTTCCTCCGAAACCCTGCTCGTCCTGCTGCGAGACAAGGGAACCCAGGTCCGGGAGAACGGGCTGCTACGAAAAGTTCCATTCGGTTCGCGCCGGCTGAGTTTCCACGGTCCCGGGGGACGGCATGAGGCCCGGCTCTTTCCGTTTCCGGACCCCTACACGCTCTGGCGCAGCACCGGCATTCCGAACATCGCCGCCTACATCAGCAGCCCGGACCTCTCGGCGACCACCATAGGGGTCACGCGCTGGATGGAGCCACGGCTCTCCAACAAGCACTTCTTCCGCTTCGCTCGGTGGGCGGCCCGCCGGCGGCCGGCGGTCAACCAAACCGGCGAGCCTCCCGGTCAGCGGTCGGTGGTCTGGGCCCGGGCCCGCAACCGACGGGGCGAAGAGGTTGAGGGCTGGATCGAGACGCCGCCCGGATATTCGTCCACCGCAGCACTATCGCTGCTCTGCGCCCGCCGGCTACTGAACGGGAGCCCTCCCATCGGTGCGAGCACGCCCGCTCGGCTGATCGACCTCGACGATGTGCTCGATCTCCCCGGCTTCCGGTCCAGCTTGCGATAAGGAGCGTTTCGAGTCATCGACGCAGCGCGGGGTGGTGGCTGCGACGAATGTGGGGCCGGTGCGGACGTTGCGCATGAGCACCGATCGGACGCTTTCCGCAGAAGTCGGTCTATGATAGATTGATTTGCGGGGTGCGTGGCTACCTAGCAGGGCGCTGCCGAGATGAGTTCGGCGACAACGGATATGACCGCCCACGAGCGCGACCGGGTCGACGGGCACTAACGGCGCAACAGAACGGATCCAGATGCGGTTCACACTCGAGTACCCGGTCGCCCATCCTTCGTACAACGCGGAATTCCTCGACCCCGACGTGGTGAGCGCCGTCGCGGAAAGCGCTGAGAAGGCAGGGTTCACCGCCATCGGCGTCACGGACCATCCCGCTCCGTCCGACAAGTGGATGCGCGCTGGTGGACACGACGCGCTGGACCCGTTCTCGGCACTGGCATTCTGCGCCGCGGTCACCACCAGCCTGCGCCTGATGACGATGTTGCTTGTCGCCCCGTATCGCAACCCGTTGCTGACCGCGAAGTGCGCGGCGACGGTCGACGTGCTGTCCAAGGGCAGGCTCGTCCTCGCGCTCGGGGCGGGCTACCTGCGATCGGAGTTCGCGGCGCTCGGGGTGGAGTTCTCCGAACGCAACGACCTGCTCGACGAGGCCGTCGCGGCGATGACCGGCATCTGGTCGAACGACGCGTTTGGCTTCGCAGGCAAACACTTCACGGCGATCGGGCAGACTGCGCGGCCCCGGCCGGTTCAGCAGCCGGTGCCGGTCTGGTTCGGCGGCAACAGCGTGGGCGCGCGCAGGCGGGTGGCCCGCGCCGGGCAGGGCTGGGCGCCGCTGATGAACGACCCGACGTCGGCCAAAACCAACCGCACCGCGCTGCTGGACACTCCCGAGAAGCTCGGCGTCGCAATCGAGCAGCTACGTGATTTCCTGGCCGCCGAGGGCCGCGACCCCGCCGGGGTCGACGTCCAGGTCGCGACACCGCAGGCCGGCGCGTGGGCGTGCGAGCCCAGTCTCGAACAGCACCGCGACCACCTCGGCGAACTGGGCGCCGTCGGCGTCACGTCGTTCGTGGTCAAGATTCCCGGCGAGGACTCGCGGCTCGCGATCGATCAACTGAACCGCTACGGAAGCGAGATCATCGCCGGCTGCTGAGCGCACCGCGGCATCAGCGGATGGCCACAGCGTCGAACCGCTGCGTCGGGTAGTGCGCGACCATCTTGGACCCGAGCGGGCCCAGCTGCGCGTGACGGCGAAGGTTGCGCCGATGGAACAGCCACACCAGCTCCTCATCGTGCGCGCCCGCGCCGGCGTCGGCCAGCACGAAACGTTCCAGCGCCGCATCGCTGTCCCACCAGGTGTCCGGCCGGTAACCCAGCACCCGCGCGACATCGTCAAGCTCCGCCTCCGCGCAGTCGTCGCCGATCTCGTTGAGCCGCTGCAGATGTCGCGCCATCCGGAAGCACAGCCTCAACTCGTGACCGACCAGATCGTCGTCGGCGCCCACCGAGAGCGCCCGCAGGTTGTGCACCAGATGCCCGTAGGTGTGGTCGTGGCGGGTGCGCCGCGGTTCGGCGGGCTCGACGGTGGGCAGCTCGATGCCGAGCAGCTCCCCGAGGGCCTCGGTGGCATGCAGATTGGTCTCGCTGGTCCACTGCATGTTGTTCATCAGGTCCGTCTCGTCCACCGGGTCGGACACCGCGGGGCCGAAGATGAGCTGGTTGTCCAGCGTCGCGGCGAAGTGGTGGCGTTTGATGGCCTCCAGGTCGACCTCACGGCCGGTCAGCTCGGCATACCGCGCGTACAGCGACCGAAAGTCGCCGTAAGGGATGAGGGTGTCGCGCATGCGCCACTCGGCCAGGTCCAGCATCGGGTCTGCGACACAACCGAACTCGAGGTCGAGCAGCGCAACCAGATGTCCGTCGCTGTGGTGAAACTGCCCGGTGTCCCACAGGATCGGCGTCAGCCTGCCGTCGCTGCGCGGCGGGTTGCGGTGCATCCATCCCAGACAGAACTCGAGGAACGGGTCCGGGTGCTGCTTGCGTGAGCGCCACCGCTGCTCCAGATGCGCATGGGGCCAGATCCCGGACTGCTCGGGCGCTGGTGGCCGGGCGATTCCGGCCTCCAGAAACGGTGCCGTGTCCAGGGCGTGCAGACGCGCGAGGACGTGCAGGTACTCGTCGACCACGGCATCACGCTGGCCTGTGGGTACGCCTTCGAAATCGGGCTTGCCTCCCACCAGCTCCATCACCACGGCGCCGAGGTCCTCGATCCAGCCGTGATGACGGGCGACCGGGATTCCCTGTTCTTCGAGCATCCGGTGAAACGTCATCTCGTGCCGCAGCGGGAACACCTCGGTGTCGACCCTGGCGCCGCGGACCACCACGTCGAAAGGCGCACCGTCTCGCTCGCCACGCACGAACCACGTTGGGCGCCAGCGTGTTTGCCTGCGCACCTCGGTGATTGTCATACCTAGATGGCTGGCGGTGGCGCCAGCGACCTCGGCGACCGACGGGATCGACATGGGCTTCCCTTCGAAACGCGCACAGTAAT
>NZ_DATMLH010000226.1:0-3351 GCF_035570115.1 Mycobacterium sp. | reverse complement strand
CCGACGGCGACCACGGTCCCGGCCACTTCGGTGCCCAGCACGAACGGAAGCTCGCGCGGGTAAGACCCGGAGCGGAAATAGGTGTCGATGAAATTGACGCCGATCGCTTCGGACTTGATCAGCACCTCGCCCGGACCAGGGGAGGGCTGTGCCGTCTCGACGTAGCTCAGGATTTCCGGACCGCCGTTTTCGGGGACTTGGATTGCGCGCATGGTGACTATCTTGACGTCCTCCGCGGACTGACGTCCTGGGATTCCAACCCGGTCACCCACCTAGGCGGCAGAGAGCTGAGTTGAGGTTCACAGTTCACAGACCGCCCTGCGGCGAGGTCTCCCTGTGCTGTTACCGCCCGTCCGGCGGCAATGTTGCGGGCGGCGTTCACATCAGCGTTGCACGGGCCCGCCTTGCAGGCCACACATGCGAATACCGCTTGACTCTTACGGTTTTCCGGTGCGACATGCCCACAAGCGCAGCATCGTTGCGACGTGTACGCAGCCGGGACCCGTTGGAGGCGTCCCGGAGCTTTGTGGTTGAGCCGGGCCACCAGTCGGCCCCACCCTTGACGAGCGATTGCGCGGTTAAGGCCGCGTTTCTGTGCAACGTGATTACCCGGTTGGTCCAGCGTGCCGCGTGCAGAACGGGTCATCGCCCGCACGTCGAGGTTCTCTACTCGAATGGTTTCGAACCGGCGCGCCAGATCGGTCGTGGTCTTTTCCACCCAATCTCGCCGTCGGTCTGCCTCCCGGGCTTTGAGTTTCGCGATCGCCAGCTTGGTGCGCGCTCGGCGCCTGGAACCAGCCTTGGCGCGCGCGAGGCGTCGCTGCTGCCGGCGCAGCCGCATCTGCTCACCGGGCGTCAGGCTAGGTGCATGGAGCAGTTCCCCGGTCGACAGCGCCGCCGAGACTGCGACACCCCGATCGATACCAACCACGCTGCCATCACCCGGTCCCGCGATGGGATCGGGGATGTGGGCGAAGGCGATATGCCAGCGGCCGACCCGATCCCGAGTAATGCGATAGGACTTCACACCGGCGGGCACACTACGTGTCCAGCGGAATCGGACCCACCCGACCTTCGGCACCCACACCCGCCAGTAACGCCTGTTGAGCTTTTCGACGTGGTGTTGCTTGAGCCCGACCTGGCGGAAACCTTCGTGTACACCCGCCTTGCGCCACGACGGGCGGCCATGGGTGCCGTTAAAGAAGTTCCGCATGGCCTGGGCGAAATCCCGCAGAGCTTGCTGCTGCACTTTCTGGGACCCGGCCGCCAACCAAGCATATTCAGCGCGGATCTCAGTCAACTGCGCCGACTGCTCGTTGTACCCAGGGGCTCGCCGCCCCGGCTGCCAAAGCTGCTGTTGCTCGACGGCCAGGTTCCACACGAATCGGGCATGCCGGCAATGTTCTACCAAAACCGTCTGCTGAGCCGCTGTCGGCAGTAATCGGAACCGAGCCATACTCGCAAGGTAACTGTCGACACCGACACCGACGAGCATCGTCTGGCCCGCGCATGTCTGGCTGAAGGAGTCCGCATGAAGTTGGCCCGGCCCGACATTCGTCATCCGAAGATCGTGCTGGTCGGTTCGGAGGGCGGCGACGACGCGGGTCTGGTCGCCGCGCTGCGCAAGCGAGGGCTGCATGCCCACTGGGTGTCCTGGGACGATCCGGAGACGTTGCATGCCGATCTGGTGATCCTGCGGACTCGTACCGATTACGCCGAGCGCCGCGACGAGTTCCTGGCGTGGACCAAGCGAGTGTCCAATGTGCTCAACGGCGCCGATGTCGTCGCGTGGAACTGCGGCCAACACTATCTGCGCGACCTGCGACGTGCCGGGGTGCCGGTTCGGGACCGGCGGTCGACGGCCTCGACCGTCCGAACGGCGCTGATTTACCTTGGCGGCATTCAGTCGCATGCGTTTGACGCGGCCGCGGCGGTCGAGGCCGACTTCGAATTGTGGGAACTCGGACAGGCTGCCCTGCAAGCGGCAGCCGACCATCTGGGCGTCGGCGCCGGCGAGCTGCTCTACGCCCGGGCCGATGTGATCGGCGGACCGGGTGACGCCGAATTGATCGGGCTGGATTTGATTGCGCCGTCGCTAGGTTGGCAGCTGCTCGACGACACCGCGCGCGACGACGGGCAGCGGCGGTTCGCGGTGTGCGTCGAGTCAGCCCTGGACCGGCTTGGGCTCGGTCCGCTCTCGCATCGACGCCCATAACGCGGCGGTGGCTGCGGTGCACGCGGCCGCGCCGGCGACGTGAACCGCCACCAACGCGGCGGGGACGCCAGTGAAGAACTGCACGATGCCGACGGTGGCCTGAGCGAACACCAGCAGCACCAGCACGCCCAACCGCAGCAGTACCGGGCGGGGTGCGCGTACCGCCAGCAGCCCAAAACCCAGACCGACCAGCAGTCCGAGATAGGCCACCAGCAGCGACGAGTGCGCATGCAACAGCGTGGTGATCTCGATCCTGAGCCGCGGCACCGTCCGATAGGGGCTGGCGTCGCCGGCGTGTGGACCCGCCGCGGTGACCAGGGTGCCGGCCACCAGCACCGCGGACAGCGTCGTCGCGCTCAGCGCCGTCAGCCAGCGCAGCGGCGGGACGACGGTGGCGGTCTGCTCGCCTTGGTCAGGTTCGCCGATCTTGACGTAGAGCAGTACCGCCAGCCACACCATCGCCATCGATGCCAGTAGATGGATGGCCACCGTCCACCAGAGCAAGCCGGTGAGCACCGTGATGCCGCCGATCACCGCCTGCAGCACGGTCGAGGCCGGCATCAACCAGGCATACACCAACACTTCTGTGCGTCTCCGGGCCCGGATGACCGCCAGCACCGCCAGGATCGCCGCGATGACCACGGCGAAACTGATCATCCGGTTCCCGAATTCGACGGCCTGGTGGATGCGGGGTACCTCGGCGACGGCCACCGGGGTGAAGCTGCCCGGAAAGCATTGCGGCCACGTTGGACAGCCCAATCCGGACGCCGTGACCCGGACGATCGCACCGGTGACGGCGATACCGCCCTGAGTCACGATGACCACTGCGGCGATCAGGCGCTGCGCGCCGAGGCTGGGTTCGGGCAGCAGATCCACCAGCCGCAAGAACCACCGTCGGACAGGCATCGCCCGATCGTAGGGCAACGAAAACTACGTCACGTAGTAGGGACGTGGGCGAGGCATTTTCGCGCGAGCGCCACGCCAGCGTGACGGTCGCGGCGCCCGGCCGTCAGGTGAACCGGAACCACCGCAACGCGGCCAGGCCGGCCAGGCCGCCCCAGGCGGCCAGCACGGCGACGCCGAACCAGTCCACCGACACGGTCATCGCCTGCGACAGCGCCTCGGTCAGCGCGCCG
>NZ_DATMLH010000225.1:0-3162 GCF_035570115.1 Mycobacterium sp. | reverse complement strand
GGATTCGAGCCCAACACCGGATCGTAATCGTCCAGATTCGATTGCTCGTTCGCTGTCAGTGACGCCCACGTGAACGGTACGCCGACCCCTGCGGCGCTGGTGATGATGACGCGACCGTTGTCGGGATCTTCGGCGGCGACGGGTCCGGTCACGCCGGTCGTGGCGCAGGTCGCGGGCGCCGGACCCACGCCGGTGAGCACGCAGGAGCCGTCCCAGTTCACGAGGGGATCGATTTGCAGCGAGGTGCCGTTGGCCGAGTCGAGGTACTGCGAAGTGATCGCGCCGGTCCAGTTGTTGGCATTGTAGAACGCGAAGTAGACCTGCGTACCCGTCTGCACTTTGGCGGTCTGCTTCTGGTTCAAGCCCGCGCCGCTCGCCGAAGCGCTCTGCGGCGATGCCTGGAAACACATGATCTCGTGAATGTTGCGGTCACCGCCGGTCGAGCCGCCGAAGCCGAAGCGCACCATCGTCGGGATGGATGCGGTGCTGCATACACCGGCGCTGTACGACCCGATGCACTGACCGCTGATGATCGGCTGAAAGTTACCGCCTGCGAAGCTGTAGGAGAGACTCAACAACCCGCCCGTCGTGATTGAAAGGTTGTAGGTGATCGGAATGCCGTACAGCGGGCCAGTGGTCTGCGGTGTCGCATACCCGCGGTACAGGGCCGCCTCGTTCGCGAGCTTGGTCGTCAGGACCTTGAACGCGTTCGGGAGCGCCTGGTAATTGCTCAGCGTGATCGCGGGCAGCGGGTTGGCGTTGTACGGATTGGCGATGCCGTTGGTGACCGTGGCGGTCGGTGCGGCCGCCGGGTCGACCTGACTGTAATCCCACACATAGCCGGTCTGGCACGCTTGATGAACCGCGACCACTTGCTCCGCGGCGCTCAGGCCGACGGGGTAGTAGGCCTGCGTGGCGGGGGACCGGCTCAGGTATGGCCAAGCGGTCGCTCCCGCGCCGCGCAGCCCGATGCGATTCGGCACATAGCCGTAGCCGCTCGAGGTATTGTCGCCGTTATACGTGACCGTGCCGGCGGTGAGGCCGTCGCCGTTCAGGAAGTTGCCGAACTCATCGATGCCGAGACCGATGTAGCCGCCAATTATGCCGGCGTAGCCCTGATTCGCACTGTTGTTCGTGTTCGAGCAGGTGTAGCCCAAGCTGCCGCCCCAGTCGCCCAGCGTGGCGAGGTAAGGACCGCCGTTGTTCGCACCGTAAGAGGCGCCGGTCACGGGATTGTTGCTCTCGAAATAACTGTCGTCCACCAGGAAGAAGCTCATGCCGTCCGCGCCGTCGTGGTTGCCGCCGCCCGAGTCGCCTTCGTACGTCTCGGTGGTGAAGCTCACTTGGATCCCGTTCGCGGCGAGCGCGAACGCGAAGTTCGAAATGATCGCGCCGCTTTGGGCGTTCGCGTCGTTGGTGAAGCGCAGCGCGCCACCACCGATAACCGGCGGCGTAGCGGTGGGGTTGCCGTAGGGCGTGTCGGGAGTCGTGTTGAGATTGCCGCTGTTGCCGCCGACCTGGGTTTGTCCGCCGTAGTAGGGATCATTCAAGCATTGCGGCAAGGATCCCGGGCTCGACGTTGCGGTGGAGGGAACGTTGCCGGCGGTCAAGCACGCGCCACCGAAGTAGTACCACGCGCAGTTGCTCGTATAGCCGGTGAAGTTCTCCGTCACCTGCGTGCTGGTGCAGCTCGGCGGCGTCAGCGCCAGCGCGGGAGTCCCGAGCGGTAGCCAGCTGCCGCCGACCGCCAGCAGGAGGTACATCAACAGGTGTTTGGTATTCATGGGCTTGGGGCTCATTGAGTGGGAGGGGCGAGATTCTTGACGCTCGTCTGCACGATATAAGTCGACTCGACTACGGCCACCGTGTCGGCGTTGCTGCCGAAGCCTTGGGCATCGATCTGGTAGACCGTGCCGTTGGCCGTCGTGCCCAGCCACTGGACGTAGAATTGCGGCGTCTGGTAGTAGCTGCCCTGCACCGGCGTCGTTTGCACGTTCATGAGATTCGTGGTCGTGACCTGGGGCGTGTACGGGACGCCGACGGGATTGCCGCTCGCCAACCACCCGCCGCCGGCCGGTATCTGTGTGGCCGACGCGATTGGATTGGTGCAGATGGTCGGCGCGCTGGCGGGCGCCGGCGCCGTGCAGGTGGTGAGCGGCGCATTGGCGCTGCCGCCGCCGCCCGTCAGCCAGTACTCGGCGTACTGCTCGGCCGTCTCGGCCGCGCTCAGCGCACGCTGCTTCTCGCGCAGGTTGCCGGCGATCTTTTCATCCAGCCCGAAGCTTCTGAACATCGCGAGGCCGAGGATGGTGACGACGACGAGCATCAACAGCGCCGTCACCAGCACCATGCCCCGCGCGTGCGCGCGCTGTGGTAGGCGCAGGGCGATCACGTGGCCACCCCGGTCTTGTACATCACTGCGATCGTCCGGCTGAAGGTGACGGTCGCCGGCTGTCCCGGCTGTGCAGACATCGGGTTCAGGAACGTCAGCGTCACCTGCACCGATCTCACTTGCGGCCAGTAGGTTCCGGCGGTAACCAGATCGGCCGTCAGGTAGGTATCCACGGAATTGCTGGCCACGCCGTTGCCGCTCTCCACACCGTACTGAATGGTCATGTTGGTGATGCCGGGAACGAGCGACACGGGGGGCTGCTGAGCGCCGTTCAACCAGACCGTGCACGTCAGATAGTTGCTCGCAGTGTTCACCGTGATCTGATTCACGAACGTCGCGGGCGCGGCGGACGAGTTGCCGGTGCAGTTGATGGCGTTGTCGCCGGCCGTCGTTCCGGCGGTCTGATAGCGGTTCGTGATGGTGTCGGGGACGCCGGCGGTGTGAATACCCAAGAGCGCCTGGGCCGAGATGAAAGTCGCGGGTCCGTAGGTCCCGCCCAGAAACGCCGTAGCGGCGCTGTTGGTGAGCGGACTGGTGTAGTAGCCCGTCGATTGCACCACGTCCGTGATGAGCTGCATCGCCATGCGCTCGTTGTCCTGCAGCTGCGACATGCCCGATTGATTCGTCGACGTGCGGCGCATCGCCTGCACCAGCGTGAGCAAGCCGCCGATGAGGAACAATCCCAAGGCAAGGGCGACCATGATCTCGACAAAGGTGAAGCCGCGCGCGGCGCGGGCCGGTTTGCGGCGCTGGAGTCGGTCGAGAGGGCT
>NZ_DATMLH010000224.1:0-66794 GCF_035570115.1 Mycobacterium sp. | reverse complement strand
AAGGTCCCGTCGGAGACGGCTGTTCCCGCCATCAGGCCCATCCCGACGTCGCACAGATTGGTCTCGCCCGCGCGGCAGGAGGGGCACTTGCCGCACGACGGTATGAACGACGCTGCGACGTGGTCACCCACAGCAAGTCCTTCGACGCCTTCGCCTACCTCGACGACGATGCCGGCGCCCTCGTGACCACCAAGCATGGGAAACGCTGCCATCGGGATGTCGCCGCTTACCACGTGGTGATCGGAATGACACAGCCCCGCGGCTTCCAGTTGGACCTTGACCTCGCCCTTCCGGGGCTCGCCTATATCGATTTCCTCGACCGACCATGGCTGATTGAAGTCCCAGACCAGAGCGCCTTTGGTTATCACTGAGTGGCTTCGCTCAACGCAGTCAAGGTGATCTCCCACTGTTCCTGTGGAACTTACAGTTGTGACAACAGTACAGCAGGTCAACGTAAATTGACCGAGTAAATGCCGTGCTCATAAGCCCAGCTTCATTCGAAAGCAACCCAGCCCATCGCGAGCTCTCGCCGCCTCCGAGGTAACGCCAAGATGAGCGTTGGAGCCCCCTGTCAGGATTGAACTGACGACCGCTCGCTTACAAGGCGAGTGCTCTACCACTGAGCTAAGGAGGCCGGTTTTAACCGGTGTCAGCCTAGCGGGGCGACGATGCGGGCCGGTACGGCCCGCTGAGGAGCCGCGCAATCCGGTCGAACGGCTCACTCGACGTCGGGGCCGGAGCGCTCGTGGTCGATGAGTCGCTGGGAACGCACGGTCCGCGGCGGAGTGCGGCGTGACGGGCGGCGGCCGGGCAGCGGAATCCGCTCGGCGATGCTGCTGAGCGGATTGACCACCATGGTCAGCGACATGACGGCGTCTTGCAGCGTGGCAATGGCCGGCTCCAGTGCCTCCATTCCGGGAGCGAGCCGGCTCAGTGTGTCGGCGACGGCGGCGAGCTGCTCAAGCGGCCCGTTGCGGGCGGTGAGCTTGTCGATCAGACCGCCCTCGGCGAGGAGCCGATCGGCCAGCCCGTCCTCGGCGAGCAGCCGTTCGATCAACCCGTCGTCGGCGACCAGCTGATCCGCCAGCCCACCGGGCTTCAGCGCGCGTTCCAGCCCACCACCTTCGGCGGTCAACCGGTCGAGCAGCCCGCCTTGCTGGGTCAGCAGGTCGACCACCCCACCTGGACGCAGCAGCCGGTCGATCGGCCCGTCGGTGGCAAGGGCGCGCCCAATCGGCGCGTCGTCGTCGAGCAACCGGGCCAGCCGGTTGGCCCGAGTGATGGCGTCGTCGATGCCCAGCATGTGCGCGACCGCATTCGACCCCTGCGCGGGGCCTGCCTCGCCCAATGTTCGATGTGCCAGGCCAAGCGCTGAGGTCGCAACGCCTAGGCCCGCGTCGGCGGCGGCGAGTCCGACTCGCACGGGCGCAGTGGCGATGCTCGCCAGGCTTTTGCCGAGGTTCATTCCCCGAGTGTATTCGCGCCGCTCACGGCGGCCTGGCACTGTTCGCAGAACAGTGATCGCCAACTGACAGCAAGTCCACAGCGTTTGTGGAGGCTGTGTTGATCTAAGTGCGAGGAAATAGACAGATGGCATCGGCAATAGCAAGAGAAGAAGCTAGTCCGGAGGCGCGGGTACTCGTCGTTGACGACGAAGACAACATCGTCGAGCTTCTGTCGGTCAGCCTCAAGTTCCAGGGCTTCGAGGTGCACACCGCGAGGAACGGACCGGCGGCGCTGGATCTGGCTCGCGAGGTCAAGCCGGATGCGGTGATCCTCGACGTGATGATGCCCGGGATGGACGGCTTCGGAGTGCTGCGCCGGCTACGCGCCGACGGCATCGACGCGCCTGCGCTGTTCCTCACCGCCCGCGACTCGTTGCAAGACAAGATCGCCGGGCTGACCCTCGGCGGAGACGACTACGTCACGAAGCCGTTCAGCCTGGAAGAGGTAGTCGCTCGGTTGCGAGTCATCTTGCGGCGCACCGGCAAAGGTGTCACCGAGCCGCGCGATGCCCGGCTGGCGTTCGCCGACATCGAACTTGACGAGGACACCCACGAGGTGTGGAAGGCCGGAACGCCGGTGTCGCTGTCGCCCACCGAGTTCACGCTGCTGCGCTATTTCGTGATCAACGCCGGCACCGTATTGAGCAAACCGAAAATCCTGGACCACGTCTGGCGCTACGACTTCGGCGGTGACGTCAACGTTGTCGAGTCCTACGTGTCGTATCTGCGCCGCAAGATCGACACCGGCGAGAAGCGGCTGCTGCACACCTTGCGCGGGGTGGGCTATGTGCTGCGGGAACCGCGATGAGACGCAGCGCGGCCGCGCCGTGAAATAGCGCAGCGTGGGCGCAGAATAACCAGATGCCGAGACACCATCGGGTCGCACTGCCGCTACGAGTCGGCTTGGTCGCCGCCACCCTGCTGCTGGCAGCGTGCGGGCTGACCGCCAGCGGCATCGCCGTCACCGAGATCCTGCGACACAGCCTGATCAAGCGGGTCGACCAGACGCTGCAAGAGGGGACGCGCCGCAGCTGGGCGCAGGCGCCGCCAGGGACCTCCTCAGCGCGCCGCGGTCCGACCCCGGAAGGTCCGCCGTCCAACTTTTACCTGCGCACCATGTCCCCGGACGGGCACACCTGGACGGTTGTCAACGACAGCAATGCGCAACCCGCATTGCCGGAAAACAACGATGTGGGCCCCAAACCGACAACGGTCGGATCGGTCGACAAGTCCGGCGTGCAATGGCGGGCGGTGTCGGTGCATGGGCCGCACGGTCGATTGGTCACCGTTGCCTACGACCTTTCCGATGCGCAGGCGACGGTCCGGTCACTCGTCTGGTTGCAACTCGGCATCGGTGCAGCAGTGTTGGTGGTCCTCGGGCTTGCGGAATTTTGGTCGGTGCATCGGAGCCTGCGACCGTTGATGGAGGTCGAACAGACCGCCGCGGCGATCGCCGCCGGACAGCTGGATCGACGTGTCCCCGAACGTGATCCGCGAACGGAGGTCGGTCGGCTTTCCGCGGCGCTCAACGGAATGCTCGCGCAGATTCAGCGGGCGTTGGCGTCCTCTGAATCCTCGGCGGAGCAGGCGCGTACCTCCGAAGAGCGGATGCGGCGCTTCATCACCGACGCCAGCCATGAACTGCGCACTCCATTGACCACCATCCGCGGCTTCGCGGAGCTGTATCGCCAGGGCGCCGCGCGCGACATGGAAATGCTGATGTCGCGAATCGAGAGCGAATCGCGCCGGATGGGCCTGCTGGTCGACGATCTGCTGTTGCTGGCCCGGCTGGACGCGCAGCGACCGATCGAACAGAATCGGGTCGACCTGCTGGCGCTAGCCAGTGATGCCGTGCATGACGCGCAGGCGATCGCGCCGAAACGCAACATCACCATGCAGGTATTCGACGGTCCCGGCACCCCGGAGGTGCTCGGCGACGAGCCCCGACTACGCCAGGTGCTTGGCAATCTGGTTTCCAACGCATTGCAGCACACACCGGAATCCGCGGACATCACCGTCCGGGTCGGTACCGAGGGTGACGACGCGATTGTGGAGGTCGTTGACGAAGGACCCGGCATGAGTCACGAGGATGCGCTGCGTATCTTCGAACGGTTCTATCGCACCGACTCGTCACGGGCGCGGATCAGCGGCGGCACCGGGCTGGGGTTGTCGATCGTCGACTCGTTGGTCCTCGCCCACGGCGGCACCGTTACCGTGACCACGGCGCCCGGGCAGGGCTGCCGCTTCTACGTCAGCCTGCCGCGCATCGCCGACGTGCCGGCCCGCGTCGGCTCGGGCCGTGATGACGGTTTCGGCCGCCGGACCCGCAGCGCCGGGCAATCGAGCCGGACGGCTACCCGGACATAGAGTTATACGACGTCAAGCAACATGCGCACCTGCACACGATGACTCTCCCGCGAGCTCAGGCTAGCTCGGCGAGGGCCGCCTTGATCTTGGCCTGCGCCTCGTCCAGAGATGCCGGAGACGGATTGTTATCGACGTTGGCGAAGCCGAAATCGCTCAGGCTGCGGGTCGGGAAGACGTGCACGTGCAGGTGGGGAACCTCGAGCCCGGCGATGATCACGCCGGCACGCTGAGCGTCGAACGCGCGGCAGACGGCCTTACCGATCAGCTGCGCCACCGACATAACCCGGCCGAACGCGGCCTTGTCGATGTCCTGCCATTGATCGATCTCTGCTCGCGGCACGACCAGCGTGTGTCCCTGCGTCATCGGCTGAATGGTCAGGAAAGCGACAACCTCGTCGTCCTCGTACACGAACCGGCCCGGCAGTTCCCGGTTGATGATCTTGGTGAAGACGGTTGTCATGAGCGCCGCTCCTTGTCATCGCTTCGTCCCCCACTGCATCGTCGCCGACACGGGCCGTGCGCCTCAGCATATGAGTCCGGTCGCGCCGCCATCCTCGGCGGGGCATCTGGTGCACTTCGCTGTTGTGGAAAGGCCGCAAGGACTATCGTCGATAGTTAGCTGGTGCAGGTGCCGAAGGGTTGGCTGCGGCGCTCCGCGGTCAACCCGCGTTGATAAGCAGGGAGGTGACATGTTAACTGTCACAACATTTCTCAGCAGTCCCGAATCGGTGGGCGTTTGGAGCCTGGTTCCCGAGCGATCCTCTATCCGGTTCGAGAACAAGACGATGTGGGGCGCGATGAAGGTCCGCGGCGATTTCACCGAATTCAGCGGCGGAGGGGAAATTCAAGATGCTCGAACGGTATCCGGCCGACTCGAGGTCAAGGCCGCCTCGGTGCACACCGGACTGGGAAAACGCGACGAGGATCTGCGCTCGCCGGCCTTTTTCGATGTCGAGAAGTATCCGAACATCACCATCGTCGTCACCGGGGGTGAGGCCACCGGCGCGGATACCGTCCGCCTGCAGGCCGATCTCACCGCCAAGGGAATCACGGCGCCGCTGCCGCTGCAGACCAGTGTCGAGATGCTTGGTGGCGGCGAGGTGCGGCTGACAACACAGACGACGGTCGCACGCAAGCAGTTCGCCGTGGAAGGCAACATGTTCGGCATGGTGGGCGCCAAGACGACGCTGAAGGCGGACCTGGTGTTCCATCACGAGATCGGGTAGGCCTCGGACGAGCGAACTAGGCGGCCCCTCTGTCGATCAGCGCGGAAACCTCCGCCACCGACCACGGTGGTGAGTCGTGGTGGTCTCGATAGCCGATCACCGCAGGGGTGGTTCGAGGGTACCGTCCGATGAAACCGCCTGATGCAACAAAGATTTCGCCAGTCAGTCGCTCCGCGAGATCACTGGCCAGATAGACATAGGTGGGAGCGACGTAGTCCGGTCCGGCGACGTCCAGCGATCCTTGCAACGAGACGTCGTCAAGCAGCCCCCGCCTGTTCAGCTCAGTGACTTGCGCGACGTAGTCCGGCCCGGTGGACAACCGTGTTCTGGCACCGGGGCATACCACATTAGCCCGCACACCATGCTCTTTCAGTTCGGCAGCGATCGCCAGCGTCAGGCTGTTCACCGCACCCTTGCCGGCCGGGTATCCCGTGCCGCCGTAGTCACCCAGAAACGCGAACGAGCTGGTGTTGACGATGCTGCCGCCGCCTTGGTCGACCATCTTCGGGGCGGCTGCGCGGCAGGTCGCGAATACCGTGCCCAGGTGCGCCTCGATCAGCTCATCGAACTGGGCGGGGGTGATGTCGAGTATGGACGATCCCGGCGGTTCGGCGATGCCGGCACAGTTCATGAGGATGTGGATGGCGCCGAACTCGTCAATGCACCTGTCCACCAAAGATTCCGCGGCCCGGTCATTGGATGGTGATCCGGGCTGGGCCACCGCGCGTCCGCCGGCGGCGGTGATCCCTTCCGCGGTGGTTCGGGCAGCATCTCCGTCGCGGCCGTTGACTACCACACCGGCACCGTGCCGCGCCAGCAAGGTCGCGACGGCCGCGCCGATGCCCCGCGATCCGCCGACTACGACGGCGCCGCGGTCGGCAAGCAGGGAGCTCACTCCTCGGTGCCGAATGTCATCATGTCGAGGTTCCAGTAGCCGCGCATATTCGTGATCAGCCCGGCGTCGTTGACGCGGTAAGTGAACACGCCGCGCACCGCGCTGGAGATTCCGTTGTCAAACTTGCTGCGCAGCACCAGGATATGTGCGATCTCGTTGGGATCGCTGGAAGGAAATGTCTCCTCGCAGCTGATCGTGAGCTGGTTGGCGGCGATGTTGGTGTCATAGAACCCGGCGACCCCGTCCTTGCCCCGCACGCCCGTGCCTTCGGGGTTGGTGACGGACTTGCCGATCGGGTCTTCGACGACGACGTCGTCGGCCATCAATGCCAGCCAGCCTTCCCGGTCATGGGCCTGCACGCAACGCCATGACGACTGCGAGGCAGTCAATGCGGGGGACTGCTGAACGGTTTCCTGCGACATGGTGATTACCGGTCGGCGTCGGTGTAGCGGATCACGCCGCGAATGTTCTTGCCCTCCAGCATGTCCTGGTAGCCGTCGTTGATCTGCTCCAGCTTGTACTGACGGGTGATCATGTCGTCGAGGTTGAGCTTTCCGGCCTTGTACATAGACAACAGTTGCGGGATGTCGTACTGCGGGTTCCCGCCGCCGAAGATGGTGCCCTGCAGATTCTTTTGCATCAGGGTCAGCATCCCCAGGTTCAGGGTGACGTTGGTGTCCAATAGGCTGCCGATCGCGGTCAGCACGCAGGTGCCGCCCTTGGCGGTCAAGATCATGTAGTTCTCGACGTCGGCACCCTGGAGTTCGCCCACGGTCACGACCACTTTTTGGGCCATCAGTCCGTAGGTCACTTCCATGATTCCGCCCATCGCGGCAAAGACGTCGGGGTAGACGTGCGTGGCGCCGAACTTGAGGGCCTGGTCGCGTTTCCATTCGACCGGGTCGATCGCGAAGATGTAGCGGGCGCCGGCGTTGACCGCGCCCTGCAGCGCGGCCATGCCCACGCCGCCGATGCCGACAATGGCGACGTCTTGGCCCGGCCGGATGTCGGCGGTGCGGACCGCCGAACCGTAGCCGGTGGTCACGCCGCAACCCACCAGTGCGGCCACTTCGAACGGCACCGACGGATCGATCTTCACCACCGAGCTGCGGTGCACGACCATGTACGGCGAGAAGGTGCCCAGCAGTGTCATCGGAAAGACGTCTTGGCCCCGGGCCTGAATCCGGAACGTGCCATCGCTTACCGCTGCGCCGTTGAGCAGATTCGCGCCCAAGTCGCATAGGTTGCGCATGCCTGACTGACAGGTCGGACAACTGCCGCAGGACGGGATAAAGGACAGCACCACGTGGTCGCCCGCGGCCAGATCCTCGACTCCCGGACCCACCTCAGTGACGATGCCGGCGCCCTCGTGGCCGCCGAGAACCGGGAAGCCGCCCATCGGGATGCCACCTGTCACCAGGTGGTGGTCGGAATGGCACATCCCGGCCGCTTCCATCTGGATTTTGACTTCGTGCTTCTGCGGGTCTCCGATCTCAATTTCCTCGACCGACCAAGGCTGGTTGAACTCCCAGAGCAGCGCGCCTTTTGTTTTCATCGAAGACCTCCATCAGCATGCCCTGACCCGTGTGTCGGTGAAAGGGACCGGCCTGGGCCGGACGGCAATTTAGAACGTGTTCTCATTCGCAGCCCATTATGACCTGCATCACCGTGTTGTAAACAGCGGGGATCACCAGATGGGAACCGGGGCCTGTCCGAGCGGGTAGTAGCCGGGCAGCTTCTCGCCGGCCACGCTGCGTTCGATCCGGTTCTGCATGCCGGTGCTCAGATCGCCGGACTCGATGAGGGCCGCGAACATCTTCGCGACATGACCGAAGTCGAAGAAATCGCGCTGCCACTCGATGAGTTTGTCGGCGTTGAGCCGGAACCAGCTACCGCCGATGCCGTAGATCTCGTCCTGGCTGCCGTCGGACTTGTTGACGATCTGTTTCCAGAAGCCGACGATCTCGCCCTGCTTGTCGTCGATAAGCACCTTCTGGTATTCGTACACCCAGTTCTCCAGGCCTTCCATTTCCAAGCCCAGCGCGACGTCGCGGATCTCGTCGACACCGACGCACATCACGTCTTCCTTCGGGCCGATGTTCCAGCCGTAGGTGGCCTCGGCAGCATAGAAGTCTGCCAACGGCTTCCAGTCGCCCGCCTTTTCGCAGTCCTTATTGGCTTGCAGCCAGGACTGCACCCACTCTTCGAGCTCTGCACGCGTGAATGACGCCGTGGATGACATTGTGTTCAGTCTTCTTCCTGTTTGATGAATAACGCTCGGGTTGGACACATTTCAACGGCCCGGTCAATCTCCTCGCGGGCATCGTCTGGCGGCTCGGCCTCGATGATCTCGACCTTGCCCCGCTTGGGTACCCGAAAGTAGTCGGGCGCCTCCAGCTCGCACATCGCATGGCCCTGACACAAGTCCAAGTCGGCTTCGACCCGGTATCCCACGATCAGCTCCCGTTACGGCGGCGGTAGCGCACCTTGGCGGGCTGGGCCAGCTGCACCACCATCTTGGAATGGTCGTTGCGGTAGCTATCGGCAGGCTGTGCCATCTCGAACTCATACTCGCGCAACAACACCGAGAAGATGGCCTTGATCTGCATGGTGGCGAATGCCGCTCCCACACAGCGGTGCCGGCCGGCGCCGAACGGGATCCAGGTCCACCGATTGGCGATATCGGCCTGCTCGGGCTTGTTGTAGCGGTCTGGGTTGAAGGCGTCGGGGTCGGGAAAGTCTTCGGGAATCCGATTGGAGATGGCCGGAGACGCGGCAACGAAGTCACCGGCGTGGATCGGGAAGCCTTCGACCTCGAATTCGCCCTTGGCGACCCGCATCAGGATGATCAACGGCGGATGCAGACGCAGGGTCTCCTTGACCACGTTGTCCAGTAACGGAATCTGGCGCAACGCGTGGAAACTCACCTCTTGACCGTCGGCGTACAGTTCCTCCAGCTCGGCGACGATGTCGGCATAGATGTCGGGATGGCGTATCAGTTCGATCAGTGTCCATGACGAGGTGCCGGAACTGGTGTGGTGGCCGGCGAACATCAGCGAGATGAACATACCGGTGACCTCGTCGGCGGAGAACCGCGGATTGCCGTCGTCGTCCTTGATGGAGACCAGCACGTCGAGCATGTCGCGGTCGCTTTTGTCCCTGGGAGGATTGGCGAGGCGCCCGTCCATGATCTCCTGAACTAGCGCAACGAGTTTCACGCGAGCGTCGTCGCGGCGCTGAAAGCTCTCGATCGGCAAGTACGGGTCGACGTAACACAGCGGGTCGGTGCCGCGCTCCAATTCGTGGTAGTAGTGCGCGAACCGACGGTCGAGCTGCTCGCGGAATTTCAGACCGATCAGGCATGCCGTCGAGGTGTAGATGGTTAACTCGGAAAAGAAGTCGAGTAGCTCGATCTCGCCTTCATCGCCCCAATCGGCGATGATCTTCTTGACTTCGCCCTCGATGGTGGCGGCGTGGCCCTTCATCTGCTCGCCGCGCAGCGCCGAGTTGTGCAGCATCTCTTGGCGTCGCTCCGGGCTGGCGTCGAACACCACTCCCTGGCCGAAGATCGGTGTCATGAACGGGTAGGCCTCGGCCTGGTCGAGATCTTCGTCGGAAGACCGGAAGAAGAACTCGTTCGCTTCCGCTCCCGACAAGAAGATGACGTGCTTGTCGACCAACTGGAACCAGCCGACGTCGCCGCACTCGTCGCGCGTGCGCCGCATCAGGCCGATCGGATCGGTGCGGAATTCTTCGAGATGACCGTGTTCTTCTTCGCCACCGGAAACCCGCGGCACGATAGCGGTATTCGCCGTAGTTGAATCAACCATGTCCTGGCATCCCCTCTTCACCGAGTGCGAGTTTTTGGCGTTGTTTGTTGTCCGCCAGGGGCGCCTCGGGCTGAATCTCCATGTTGACTACGAAACCGCCCCTGGGTGTTTCGGCGACGAACGCGATCGCCCGGGCGAGATCGCCCGCCCGCAGGAAGTAATCGTGGCGCGCCTGACCCCACTTGGCCCAGTCCTCCAGCGCCGGGCCGATCGACTCGGCGGGCAGGCTCCAGCCCATCGCGGTCTTCGTCGGGCCGGGGTGCACGATCGAAGCGCGCACGCCGCTGCCCTCGAGTTCCATCTGCAGATTGGTCACCATCGCGACCAGCGCGGCTTTTGCGGCGCCGTAGGCGCCCATGTGCGGGCGTTGGCGCAGCGCGACGTCGGAGCCCACGAAAATCAGGTCGCCGCGTTGACGCTCGACCATGCCCGGAAGCACCGCGGTGGCCAACCGGTTGGCTCCGATCAGATGGATCTGGATCTGCGATTCGAAAGTCTCGGTGTCGATTTCGTGCAGCCGCCCGAAATACGTGTCGCCGGCGCCGGTGACCAGAACCTCGATGTCGCCGAGCTGCTCGGTGGCCTGGTGCACGAAGCCTTTGACCGACTCGGCGTCGGTGACGTCAAGGGGCAGGGCGATCGCCTCGCCACCGTCGGCGCGGATCTTCTCGACGATCTCCTGGCACTTCTCGACGCGCCGCGCGCCCAACGCCACCGGAAATCCGTGGGCGGCCATCTCGACTGCGGTGGCCGCCCCGATACCCGACGATGCGCCGGCAACGATCGCGGGCCTACGGGCCGGATGTGGTTCGAAGCGTGGCATTTACGAGACCTCCACGGCCATGGGCAGGTGGGCGAACCCGCGCACATTGCTGGAATGGACGCGGACGGCGTTGGCCTCGTCGACCTGATATCCGCGGATTCGCTTGAACAATTCGGTGAGCGCTACCCGAGCCTCCAGCCTGGCCAGGTGGGCGCCGAGGCAGAAGTGTGCGCCGCTGCCGAAACTCAGTAACTTGGAACCGATGTCGCGCCCGATGACATAGTCGTCGGGATCGTCGAACACCCGCTCGTCGCGGTGTCCCGAGCCGGGCAGCAGCAATAGCACATCACCTTCGGGGATCGTGGTGTCGTAGAGCGTGAGCTCTCCGGACACGGTGCGGGCCAGGATCTGGCTGGATGTGTCATAGCGCAGGGTTTCCTCAACCCATGGTGGCACCCGCGACAGGTCCTGGTAAACCGGAGTCAGTTGATCTGGATTCTTGTGACCCCAAAAGGCGGCATTGGCAAGGAGTTTGGTCGTGGTCTCGTTGCCCGCGATGACCATCAGGAACATGAACCCGAGGATCTCCTCATCGGTGAGCCGGTCACCGTCGATTTCGGCTTCCAGCAACGCCGACGTCAGGTCGTCGGTCGGCTTCTTGCGACGCTCGGCGATCATCTGCTGGTAGTAGACGATGAGGTTGATCGACGCCTCGATCGCCGAAGCCGGCACGTCGTTGACCCCGTCCTCGCGGTGCATCACGCCATCGGCCATGGCGCGGATGCGGTCGCGATCGGGTTCCGGCACACCCATCAGCTCGGAGATGACGTCCATGGGCAGTTTGCCCGCGAATTCCGCGACATAGTCGACGATTTCGCCGGAGCCCGCCTTCTCCAGCATGGCGTTGAGGTGTTGCACGGCAAGCTCGGTGACTCTGGGCTCGAGCTCCCGGATCAGCCGCGGCGTGAAACCCTTCGATACCAGCGTGCGCAGCCGCAGATGGGCGGGATCGTCCATCGCCAAAAATGACATCGTCTTCGACGCATGCGGTCCGCGCGATACTGGGTCCAATGAGACGCCGTCGCGGTTGGACAGTGTAGTGCTGTTGCGAAATCCCTGATGTACGTCGTGATGTCGCGACAACGCCCAGAACCCGAGTTCTTCATTGTGGTAGAGCGGGGCCTCGTCGCGCAGCCGCCGGTAGTACGGGTAGGGATCCTCGTGGAAGTCGTAGTCATAAGGGTCCAGGAGGGGCTTGTCGATCTGAAGGGTCATCGGTTTCCCCTGGTTGTCAGAATGAGGCCGACCGCGTAGCCGAGGTGGTCGGCGATTTGGTGATAGGTGTAGGCGCCGCTGGCGGCGTTGACCAGCGCGCCGAAGAACGCCATCTCGAGTACGGACACGGTCCGGGTATCGGCGTCGGGCCCGATTGCCGATGTGATGCGGCGATGGATTTCGGCGCCGATCCGGTCGCGCACGGACCGTACCGCCGGGTCCCCGGCGCCGCCGAGCAGCGCCGCCGTGCACGCCGCGGCAACTTCGGGTTCGTCGGCCACAACCAGTGCCAGGTGGCGCAAGGCCTTGTCCACCCGAGTCGGCATGGGTTCGTTGACGTCGGTGAAGTAGGGGACCCGTCGCACCAGATCGAGATAGACCTCGGCGATCAGGTGGTTCTTCGACGAGAAGTAGGTGTAAGCGGTTGCCGGGGCCACCTTGGCGCGGGCAGCCACGGCGCGAACCGTCAGGTCGGCGTAGGACTTCTCCCGCAGGACTTCGACGCCGGCCGCGAGCACCTTACGGAACGTCTCTTCTTGGCGACGGTTGCGCGGCACTTGCCCGGCCGGACTGCCGGCCCCGGGAGTGATCGCGACCACTGGATCGCTGGACACTTGTCCAAGTTATCTGATACTCGTGATGCGAGGCAAGTCTGATCAACGAAGTAGCAGGAAACAGGCCGCGTGAGAGCCTGTGGAGACGACCCACCCTTGCACTTCGACGGCCCCGGCGGCTATGGTGCGACTGGACTATTCCGGACAGGTGTCCACCGTTACAAGGCGCGGAGGCGAAGATGGTATTGCTGGCCGACGGGGTAAGCGCCCTGCTCATCGACGGCAAGCTGACCAGCGGCAGCGGGGGTACCTTTGCCACCATCAACCCGGCCACCGAGGAAGTCCTGGGTGCCGCCGCCGATGCCGACGCCGAGGACATGGGCCGTGCCATTGAGGCCGCGCGGCGGGCCTTCGATGACACGGACTGGTCACGTAACACCGAACTGCGGGTGCGGTGTGTACGCCAACTGCGCGAGGCGATGCAGCAGCACCTCGAAGAGTTGCGGGACTTGACCATCGCCGAAGTCGGCGCGCCGCGGATGCTGACCGCAATCGCTCAGCTCGAAGTGCCCGTCAACGATCTGGCTTTTGCGGCGGATACGGCCGAATCGTACGAATACAACCAGGATCTTGGCGAGGCCTCGCCGATGGGCATTCCTACCCGCCGCACGATCGTCCGTGAGGCCGTCGGCGTCGTGGGGGCCATCACCCCGTGGAACTTTCCCCACCAGATCAATCTCGCCAAGATCGGGCCTGCGCTGGCCGCGGGCAACACCGTGATCTTGAAGCCCGCCCCCGACACACCCTGGTGTGCTGCGGTGCTCGGGGAGCTCATCAGCGAGCACACCGATTTTCCGCCCGGGGTGATCAACATTGTCACCTCGAGTGATCACGGCGTAGGCGCGTTGTTGGCCAAGGACTCTCGGGTGGACATGGTGTCGTTCACCGGGTCGACGGCCACCGGCCGCAGCGTGATGGCCGACGGGGCCGCCACCATCAAGAAGGTGTTGTTGGAGCTCGGCGGCAAGTCGGCGTTCATCGTGCTTGACGACGCCGAGTTGGCCGGTGCGGTTGGCGTGGCGGGATTCTCGGTGTGCATGCACGCCGGGCAGGGATGTGCGATCACGACCCGGCTGGTGGTGCCGCGGGCCCGGTATGACGAGGCCGTCTCGATTGCGGCCGCAACGGTGGGCGGAATCAAGGCCGGCGACCCGACCGACGCCGGAACCATTTGCGGGCCACTGATTTCGGCTCGACAGCGCGATCGGGTGCAGGGCTACCTCGACTCGGCGATCGCTGAGGGCGGGACGTTCGCCTGTGGAGGAGGCCGGCCGGCCGGCCGTGATGTCGGTTTCTTCATCGAGCCCACGGTGATCGCGGGGCTGGGCAACGACGCCCGCTGTGCCCGCGAGGAAATCTTCGGCCCGGTCCTGACGGTGATTCCGCACGACGGCGACGACGACGCCGTTCGCATTGCCAACGACTCGCCGTACGGCTTGTCTGGCACCGTATTTGGCACCGACCCAGATAGGGCGGCGCGGATTGCCACGCGGGTCCGGGCGGGCACGATCAACGTCAACGGCGGCGTCTGGTACTCAGCCGACGCGCCGTTCGGGGGTTACAAGCAGTCCGGGAACGGCCGCGAGATGGGTCGGGCCGGTTTCGAAGAGTACTTGGAAACCAAAACGATTGCGACAGCGGTCAACTAGAGGAGCTCGGAGCGTGAGATTCGAAAAGAAGGTCGCCATTGTCACCGGATCCGGTGGTGGTATCGGCCAGGCGTATGCCGAGGCATTGGCCCGGGAAGGCGCCGCAGTCGTGGTGGCCGACATCAATGTCGAGGCAGCCGAAGGGGTGGCGAAGCAGATCGTTGCCGACGGCGGCACCGCCATCAGCACTCCTGTCGACGTGTCCGACCCCGCCTCGGCCAAGGCCATGGCCGACCGCACGCTGTCCGAGTTCGGCGGCATCGACTACCTGGTGAACAACGCCGCGATATTCGGCGGTATGAGGCTGGATTTCCTGGTCACCGTCGACCCCGAATACTACAAGAAGTTCATGAGCGTCAACCTCGATGGCGCGTTGTGGTGCACCCGCGCGGTGTACAAGAAGATGGCCAAGCGCGGCGGCGGAGCGATCGTCAACCAATCATCCACCGCGGCGTGGCTGTACTCAAACTTCTACGGCCTGGCCAAGGTCGGTCTCAACGGCTTGACCCAACAGCTGTCCCGCGAGCTGGGCGGCCAGAACATCCGGATCAACGCGATCGCGCCCGGACCCATCGATACCGAGGCGAATCGGACCACCACGCCCAAGGAGATTGTCGACGACATCGTCAAAGGTCTTCCGCTGTCCAGGATGGGAACCCCCGAGGATCTGGTCGGCATGTGCCTGTTCCTGTTGTCCGATGAGGCATCTTGGATCACCGGGCAGATCTTCAATGTCGACGGCGGGCAGGTGATTCGGTCATGAGTGATGGGTTAACGCTCGGGTACATCGGGCTGGGAAATATGGGCGCTCCGATGGCCAAGCGAATGCTCGAATGGCGGGGTGGTGTAACGGTTTACGATATTAGGGCCGAGGCCATGACGCCGCTGGCCGAGGCCGGCGCGAGTCTGGCCGACAGTATCGCCGACGTCGCCGCCGCGGACCTCGTCCACGTCACCGTGCTCGACGACGCTCAGGTGCGTCAGGTTGTTAGCGAACTGGCCGCCCACGCCAAGCCCGGCACCGTTATCGCGATTCATTCGACGATCAGCGACACCACCGCGGCGGAATTGGCTGACGAACTCAAGCAGCAGGAAATACACATCGTCGACGCGCCCGTCAGCGGCGGTGCGGCTGCCGCCGAGAAGGGCGAGCTCGCCACCATGGTCGGTGCCGAGCGCGACGTCTACGAGCGGATCAAGCCGGCGTTCAAGCGGTGGGCATCGCTCGTGATTCACGCCGGCGC
Source organism: Mycobacterium sp. (assembly GCF_035570115.1). Taxonomy (GTDB): domain Bacteria; phylum Actinomycetota; class Actinomycetes; order Mycobacteriales; family Mycobacteriaceae; genus Mycobacterium. Next base: position 51,426 of record NZ_DATMLH010000224.1, on the reverse strand, counting down.
CCCGGGCGCGGGGACGCGAATGAAGCTGGCCCGCAACATGTTGACGTTTACGTCGTATGCCGCGGCTTGCGAGGCCATGAAGCTGGCGGAGGCGGCCGGACTGGATCTGCAGGCGCTCGGCCGAGTGGTGCGGCACACCGACGCGCTCACCAGCGGGCCGGGTGCCATCATGGTCCGCGATGACATGAAAGCGCTTGAGCCAGAGCACTTTTTGTATCAGCCGTTTCTGCACACCCGCGGTCTCGGCGAGAAGGATCTGAGCCTGGCGCTGGCGCTGGGTGAGGCGGTATCGGTCGACCTCCCGCTGGCCCAGCTGGCCTACCAGCGGCTGGCCGACGGCCTCGGGGTACCGCACACAGAGAAAGAGACGTAAATGGACGAGCTACGAAGCAAGGGCCTCGAGAAAATGAACGAGGTCTACGGCTGGGAGATGCCCAACATCGAGGGCGACGCGTACTTCGACCTGACCGTCGATCACTTGTTCGGCAGCATCTGGACCCGACCGGGATTGTCGATGCGCGACAAGCGGATCATGACGTTGACGGCGGTCACCGCAGTCGGAAATCGCGACCTGGCCGAGATTCAAATCAACGCCGCACTGCTCAACGGGGAACTCTCCGAGACCGAACTCAAGGAGATGGCCGTCTTCCTCACCCACTATCTCGGCTTCCCGCTGGGTTCGGCGCTCAACGGCGCGGTCGACACCGTCGTGGCGAAGCGGAAGAAGGCCGCGGCTAAGGGCGCTGGCGAGGACAAGAAGGCCAACGTCGAAGGCGCGTTGAAGATGCACTCCGGTAAGGGCCTGGACTAGCCCGGCGACGATGCAGTGGGGGTACCCCCAGCCGCGTAGCGGCGAGGGGGACGCGAAGCGCGATCAGGAGGAGCCGGGCAAGTGACAGAAACACCACCCAACGCCGAACCCACCCAGCGACGCAAATAGTCGCGGAGGTTCTCATTGAGCCGGGGCGGCCGCCCTGGGTCGATGACGAACGACTGGATGATCCGCAGCAAGTGTTCGGCTAGCTCGGCCAGATCGTCGTCAGTCAAACCCGATGCGGCCCAATCGACGTCGAATCGTCGCAACATTGAGTCAGCGAATTGCAAGGCCACCTCCGACGTGACCTGCGCGGTGAACGTGTTACCGCGGTCGCGAGCGAGGAGTAGACCGATGTGCTTGTCGGTGGGTAGCCACTCGAGCGTGGTGGCGATTCCTTCGGTTACCGCTTCAGCGGGATCGGTGATTCCCGACAAGTGCGCCGCCAACCGGTCGAGGAAGTCGGTCGCCGCATGGGTGGCCGCTGCGAGTAGCAGGGCGTCGGTGCTGGGGAAATACCGGTAGACGGTTTGACGTGTGACACCCAGCGCGCGTGCCACGTCCGCGATGCTGATGTCGCCGCCGCGACTGTCGATGGCAGCGCTGGCTGCCGCCAGGATACGAGCGACGGCCTCGTCGTCGGTGGCCGGTGTTGCACCGGCCCACCCGTGAGTGCGCACGTCGGAATCCTATGTGGCGGCTACCCGTGGTAGGCGACTTGCAGGTCCTTGATGCCATTGATCCATCCCGACCGGAGTCGGCGGGGCTTTGTCACTGCGGCAATCTTGGGCAGCTGATCGGCGATCTCGTTGAATATCAGCTTGATCTCCATGCGAGCCAGGTTCGCGCCAATGCAGTAGTGCGCGCCGTTACCGCCGAATCCCAGGTGCGGATTGGGATCACGCAGAATGTTGAATTCGAAGGGTCGGTCGAAGACGTCGCCGTCGAAGTTAGCCGAGCTGTAGAACAGACCGGCCCGCTGGCCCTTTCGGATCGTGACACCGCCGACCTCGGCATCCTTGCGGGCGGTCCGCTGGAAACAGTGCACCGGCGTCGCCCAACGGACGATCTCGTCGGCGGCGGTCTCCGGGCGTTGGCGTTTGTACAGTTCCCACTGCTCGGGATACTCGGAAAAGGCACTGATGCCGTGCGTCATGGCGTTGCGGGTGGTCTCGTTCCCGGCGACGGCTAGCAAGATGACGAAAAACGCAAACTCGGTCTCACCCAGCGATTCGCCGTCGATGTCGGCCTCGACCAGTTTGGTGACGATGTCGTCGGCCGGACAACGACGACGCTCTTCGGCCATGTTGTAGGCGTAGCCCATCAGCTCGGCATGGGCGGTCATGGGATCGCTGTCGAAATCTGGATCATCGGTATTCATCACGGCGTTTGTCCAGGCGAACAGCTGTTCGCGGTCGGCCTCGGGCACCCCGATGAGGTCCGCGATCGCCAGCAGCGGCAACTTCATTGCGATGTCGTCGACGAAGTTGCCGGTGTCCTTCTCGGCCGCGGCCCGAACAATGTCACGCGCGGCGGAGGCGAGTTTCTCCTCGAGCGAGGCTACCGATCGTGGTGTGAAGAGCCGGGAGACCAGCTTGCGCAGCCGGGTGTGCTCGGGCGGATCGTGATTGATCAACAAAGCCTTGGTGAGTTCCAGCTGCTCGGCGGTCACGCCCTCGGGCAACCGCATCACGACACCCTTCTCGTGGGTCGACCACAGCTCGTTGTCTCGGGATATCTCCTTGATGTCCTGGTGCCGGCTGATCACCCAATATCCGTCGTCGTCAAAGACATTGGTGCCGGCAGGCTGCTCGTTCCACCAGACCGGCGCGGTGTTGCGGAGCTCAGCGAATTCGGTGATCGGCACGCCGCGTTGCAGCACGTCGGGATCGGTGAAGTCGAAACCCGGCCCGAACGGGCAGACACTCGGTGTTGTCGTCACTTGCGGACACCTCCTATGGGTGATCTGAAGCACACCCTCCGCCGTCGACCATACACCTAACTGTCAAGTGTATGGCCGCGTCATTCCTGGCGGTCCCCTCGCCGAGACCGATAGGGTGACGTTCGTGCGCGTCCTGGTGATCGGTTCCGGTGCCCGCGAACATGCCTTGCTGTTGGCGCTGCGCGACGATCCCCAGGTCGAAGCGCTGGCCATCGCACCCGGCAACGCCGGAACCGCGTTGATAGCCGACCAGCACCAGGTCGACATCACCTCCGGCGATGACGTCGTCGCGTTGGCCCACCAGGTCCGTGCCGACCTGGTGGTCATCGGTCCCGAAGTCCCCCTGGTACTCGGAGTGGCCGATGCCGTGCGCGATGCCGGTATCGCCTGCTTCGGGCCCAGCAAGGCAGCGGCGCAGATCGAAGGTTCCAAAGCCTTCGCCAAAGATGTGATGGCGGCGGCCGGTGTCCGTACCGCGTCGAGCGAGATCGTCGACAGCCCAGCGCGTTTGGACGCAGCGTTGGACCGATTCGGACCGGCCGTCGGCGACCAGGCTTGGGTAGTGAAAGACGACCGGCTGGCCGCCGGGAAGGGTGTGACGGTCACCCAGAGTCGCGACGCCGCGCGTGCTCATGCCGCGGGCCTGCTCGAGTCTGGGCACCCGGTGCTGTTGGAGTCCTATCTTGACGGTCCCGAAGTGTCGCTGTTCTGCGTCGTCGACGGCGAGACCGTCGTGCCACTGCTGGCCGCACAGGACTTCAAGCGGGTCGGCGACGGTGACACCGGCCCCAACACCGGCGGCATGGGCGCCTATGCGCCGGTACCGTGGTTGCCCTCAGACGTCTACCAGACGATGGTTAGCGACATCGTGAAACCCGTTGCAGCAGAGCTGGTCCGACGCGGCAGCCCATTTTCCGGGTTGCTCTACGCCGGTCTGGCGGTTACGTCCGACGGGCCCGCGGTGATCGAATTCAACTGCCGGTTCGGCGATCCGGAAACACAGTCGGTGCTCGCGTTGCTCGATTCACCACTGGGCCAGTTGCTTTATGCGACGGCCACCGGCGAGCTGGCTAGTTTCGGTGCGCTGCAATGGCGCGACGGTACGGCAGTGACGGTGGTGCTGGCGGCGGAAAACTATCCGAGTCGGCCGCGGGTCGGTGATGTGGTGGTGGGATCGGAGGCCGACGGGGTTCTGCATGCCGGAACGGCCCGTCGCGATGACGGTGCGGTCGTGTCGTCCGGCGGGCGAGTGCTCTCTGTGGTCGGCACTGGCGCAGGCCTATCCGAGGCGCGTTCGGCCGCGTATGACATCATCAGGTCAATCCGACTGCCCGGCAGTCACTTTCGCACTGACATAGGGCTAGCGGCCGCAGCAGGCAAGGTGCGCGTCTAGTCGGGGGCGACGCCGCTGCGGATGTGTTCGCGGCGGAAACCAAGCCCCATTGTCCGGCCCAATAGCCGTTTGACCGGCGCGGAATGGGTCAAAAAACGCAATATCCACAACGGGGGATCGGTCTTGCTCAGTCGGGCGAGATTCGCTGTCTGCGCTCGCTGCAGAAATTGCGCCACCTTTGTCGGGGTCTGGCGGCGTTTTTGGACTGCACGCAGATGATCGTCAACTACCCGGCCGTTCTGCAACGGCCCCGCAAGTGAGTTGGCGGCGGCCACCGCGTCAGCGATGGCGTAGTTGACGCCGATCCCACCGACCGGGGACATCGCATGCGCGGCGTCGCCGATACACAACAACCCGGGTAGCCACCACTGGCGCAACCGGTTGGCCCGCACTGCCAGCAGCTTGACCTGGTCCCAATCGGTCAGCGCCTCAAGGCTCGTCGCCAGGAAGGGGGCGGCCGCAGCCACTCTGGACCGGAAGGTCGGCAGTCCGTCAGCCTTCACCGTTTCGAAGCCGCCCTTATCGATGATCGTTCCGCACTGCCAGTAATCACCGCGATTGATCGCGATGACGATCTGGCCCGCGCCGAGGTACCCAAGAGTTTCGGGTGCAGAGTCAGCACGCGGAAGCCGGAACCACAGCACGTCAATGGGCATTGCAAACTCTTTGACCGGCAGTCCAGACTGTTCCCGGACGACCGACCATCGTCCGTCGCATGCGACCGTCACGTCAGCATGGATTTCGAGCGAGCCGCTCGCGGTTTGCGCGGTGACGCCGACGACCCGATCGTCGTCCCAGAGCAGCCCGGTTACTTCGGTGTTCCTCTCGAGGCGGAAGGCGGGGTACCGCTTGGCCTTGTCCGCCAGAAAGTTCAGGAAATCCCACTGCGGCATGAAGACTACGTACTTGCAAGCGGTGGGCAGATGACGGAAATCGACGAGGTCGAACGTCTGACCTTTGAATCCGATACCCAACTGGTTCATCGTCTGGTGCGGTACATCGCGCAAGAACTCGTCGAGTATTCCGAGCTCATGCATCAGCTCTGTGGTCGACGGGTGCACCGTGTCCCCGCGGAAGTCGCGGAGAAAGTCGCCGTGCTTTTCCACCAGAATGGTCTGCACACCCGACCGGGCAAGCAGATAGGCCAGCATCATCCCGGCTGGGCCGCCACCGACCACCAGACATGTGGTCTTCCATTTAGTCATTAGTCAGCCCACCGTGCTTCGCACGTCGTAACGCGGCGATCCAGCTCTTCACTGCGCGAGCGTCGGCGCGATATAGCGTGCCGGCCGGTACGCCCAGATACCGTTCGATCGCTTCGATGTGCGCGCCATGGGTAGCCACCATCTCCTTGACGATGGTGGTAACAGCGGATTGGCCGGCGGCCGTCAGCAGGTGCTGAGCCATCGCGTGCTGAAGTGCCTGCACGAGAGCGACGATGATCGCGCCCGCCTGCTCGGGATAGGAGGTGGCGAACTGATGTTCGTCGACTCCCTGGCGGACGATCACGCTCAGCAGCGGTGCCAATCGTTTCGCGGTGGCGCGATCCACCAGCATCCGGAAGCCGAGATTGTCGGGCGCGTACCAGACCGGCAGCATTGCCACCATGAGATTCTGCCGCGCGGACTTCCAGCGGATGATCTCGCCGAAGAAGAGTTGCAGCTTCTCGGCCGCTCCCAACTCGGGGTCCTCGGCGATCCGCGCAAGGGCACGTTCGGAATCGTCGACCAGCCGTTCAGTGAGGGCTTCGACAACCGCTGGTTTGGAGTCGAAGTAGTGGTAGAAGGCGCCCTTGGAGATCTGCAGGTCCTCGAGGATGTCTTGAATAGTCAGGCGCTCATAGCCATTGGACAGAATCAGCCGCTGTGCGGCATCCAGAATCGCATCGCGTCGCGCGGCCTGCTCGACGACGTTGACGGTCCGGGCCATCCATACTCCTGATTAATAAACCAGCGGTCGGTTTATTAAATGATTCTGACTGACCCGATGCATGGCGTCAAGGCCTAGAAGGCCGCGGCCTGGCCGTCGCGACGGGGGTCGCTCACCGCGAGGTATCCGTCGTCGAGCCGCCAGATCGCCTGGCAGCTGCCGAATTGGTTGTAGTCGTCCGTGGTGACCAACTCGTGGCCTCGCCGCAATAGCTCGTCGAGCGTCGACGGCGGAAAACCCTTCTCGCAGCAGACTTGCAGGCCCTGCACCCAGCGGAAGCGCGGTCCGTCACATGCTGCCTGGGGGTTCTGGCCATGGTCGACGATGCGCGTCACCACCTGCACGTGACCTTGGGGCTGCATCGGGCCGCCCATCACCCCGAAGCTCATCACCGGTGCGCCGTCCTTACTCAGAAAGCCCGGGATGATGGTGTGATACGGGCGCTTGTTCGGGCCCACTTGGTTCGGATGTCCCCGTGCTACAGCGAAATCCGAGCCGCGGTTGTGTAGCGCGATTCCGGTGCCGGGTACCACCACGCCGGAGCCGAACCCCATGTAGTTCGACTGAATCATCGACACCATCACCCCCGAGGCGTCGGCGGCGGTGAGATAGACGGTGCCGCCGCGCGGTGTCCCTGCGGACGCCGGTTTCGCCTGAGCCTGATCGATCAGCTTCGCCCGCTGCCGCAGGTAATCCCGGTCCAAGAGCCGCTCCGGGTGCACCGGCATGTGCTCGACGTCGGCCACGTAGGCATGTGCGTCGGCGAAAGCAAGCTTCACCGCTTCGATTTGCAGATGCACGCTGTCGGCGGAATCCGCTGGGAACGAGCTCATGTCGAACTGCTCCAGTATTCCCAGGGCGATCACCGCGACGATGCCCTGGCCGTTGGGCGGTATCTCGTGGACGGTGTACCCACGGTAGTCGCCGCTGATCGTCCCGGCCCAGTCGGCACGATGCGCGGCGAGGTCGCTGGCCCGCATCACACCGCCGTTCGCCGTCGCATGGGCCGCAAGCTTCGCCGCCAGTTCTCCGCGATAGAACGCCTCGCCGTTAGTCGCCGCGATAATCGTCAGCGTGGCCGCGTGGTCGGGAAGCGTGACCCGTTCGCCGGGTTTCGGCGCCCGACCGCCGGGCATGAATGCCTCAGCGAACCCGGGCTGGGACTTGAACACCGGGACCTGCGCGGCCCACTGCTCTGCGATCGTCAGGGAAACCGGGAAGCCGTTGCGGCCATACGAGATCGCGGGCTCGAAGAGCCGCTCGAACGGCAGCTTGCCGAACTTGGCGTGTAGCTCGACCCACGCCGACACCGCACCAGGCACGGTCACCGAGTTCCAGCCAGCCATGGGAACCGCCTTGCCGCCGAAGTACTCTGGCGTCCACGCCGCCGGCGAGCGTCCCGACGCGTTCAGTCCGTGCAGCTCTCGGCCATCCCAGACGATGGCGAAGGCGTCCGAGCCGATGCCGTTGGAGACCGGTTCCACCACGGTGAGGGTGATCGCGGTGGCGATGGCGGCGTCGACCGCGCTGCCGCCGTCAGCGAGCATCCGAAGACCCGCCTGGGCGGCCAGCGGTTGTGATGTGCAGACAACGTTGCTGGCCAGGACGGGCTTTCGCGGCCACGCGTAGGGCAGGGCCCAATCGAAAGGTTGCATCGGCACCTCCTGCTCGACGGGCGCGAGATCCAAGTGTCTCAACGCGTGCTATGGCCAGCAAGCACCCGATATCGTCGGTGCTACGGTAGCTGATACGATTGTCGCCTCGAAGTCTTCCCGAATCCCAAAAGGTTGGCCACATGCGCAAGCCCGTCGTCGTCAGTGCCGTCCGGACCGCTATCGGAACGTCGTTCAAGGGTTCATTGGTCAACACTCCACCCGAGGTCCTCGCCACCACGATCCTGCAAGAAGCGGTCCGACGCTCCGGAGTCGAGCCGGGCGATATCGACGATGTGATCTTTGCTGAATCTCATTACGGCGGCGGTGATCTCGCGCGTTACGCGGCGGCGAACTCCGGGATGTTCTCGGTGCCCGGCCAGGCTGTCAACAGGCATTGTGCGGGGAGCCTCACCGCCGTTGCCAACGCGGCCGCGCAGATCGGTTCCGGCGCCGAGAAGGTCATTGTCGGCGGCGGAGTGCAGTCGCTGTCCATGAGCCCGCTGATGAACTGGCGTATCCCTGGGCCGACCCTGGAGTTCGAAGAGCGATGGATCCCGCCCACGCACGTCGAGTCGCCCGATGCGCCGACCCGCGACATGTCGATCACGGTGGGGTGGAACACCGCCCAAGCAGTCGGGATCAGTCGCGAAGAGATGGATGCCTGGGCGTTGCGCTCGCACCAACGGGCCATTGCGGCAATCGATAACGGCGCCTTCGTCGACGAGATCGTCCCGTTGAAGATCAAGGGCCTCGACGACGCATTGGTGGAGTTCAGCGTGGACGAGCACCCTCGCCGCGAGACCAGCCTGGAGAAGCTTGCGTCACTGAAGGTGCTGCACCCCGAGATTGAGGGTTTTTCCATCACCGCAGGCAACAGCAGCGGCACCAACGACGCGGCCGCCGCGCTGACGCTGGCCGACGAGGACTTCGTCCGGTCTGCCGGGCTCACCGTGCTGGGCTCGGTCAAGGCATGGGCTTCCGCCGCCGTCGAACCGAAAGACACCGGCCTGGGCGCGGTGAAGGTGATCGGCAAGGTGCTGGACCGCGCCGGTCTGGCGCCCGGCGACGTCACGCTGTGGGAGATCAACGAGGCGTTCGCCTCGGTGCCGATCGCCGCCTGCCGCGAGCATGGGCTCGACGAGGATCGGGTCAACATCCACGGCAGCGGCTGCAGCCTAGGGCATCCCATCGCGGCCAGCGGCGCGCGGATGCTCACGACGCTGGTGCACGAATTGGGCCGCCGCGGCGGCGGGATCGGCGTGGCAGCGATGTGCGCGGGTGGCGGCCAGGGCGGCGCCGTCGTCGTCGAGGTCTAAACGGCTTCTTCGCGCGACGCGATGAGCCGGCTTGCGTGCTCGAGAATGCAGTTGAGGCCGTACTCGAAGTTGATGTCGTCGGCTACGCCGATCCGGTGACCTTTCTCGGTGAGTGCGGCGATCAGCGGCATCGTCTCGGGATCGATGACCGACGTTCCGCTGCGGCGATACGGTTCAGCCCCGCCGGATCTGTCCTGCAGGCGTTCCAGGACGGCCGCACCCTGGGTGTGAACGGAGATGCTGGCGTAGGTGTCGAACGCGTCCTCGGGTGATAGGCCGGCCTCCACCAGGGTGGCGACCGCCTTTTCGAGTTTCTGGAAGGCGGCCTGGGTTGCCTCCCGGCCGAAGGTGCCGCGGATCAGAATCAGATCGCAGAGGATCGGATTGCTCCGGAAGGTCTGGCGCATTTTTCGAGCGTGAATGCGCAACGAATCCCGCCAATCCTGACCTTCGACAAACGGCGTCGCGAAGTCGTACTGGCCAAGCGCGCGATCGGTCATCGCGTTGAGCAGATCGTCCTTTTTCCGGAAGTACCAGTAGATGCTCGTTACGCCCACGTCGAGGTGCTTGGCCAAAAGGGGCATGCTCAAGCCGTCAACCGATACTTCCCTGGCTACTTCGAACGCGCCTTTGATGATCTCGTCGACGCTGATCGACCCACGTTGACGCCGCTGCCGCTTGTCCGCGGTTGCCTGCCTCGCCAATTCGGTGACCTCCGACGCTTCGAACGCACTATCGTATCAGATATGGTAAGGCTTCTGGTATTGGCTTGAATCAGCTTACGCGGTCAGCAGCGGTGCCATCCAGGTCAATTCGGCGGGCAGTTGCGCGCTCCAGAACGATGCGTCGTGCCCGCCGGGCGAGAACCCGCCCGACGGCGGGCTGGGCAGCTGAGCGGCGAACTGCCGAGTCGCGTTGTAGAACGGATCGCTGTTGCCGCAGTCGACCCTGATCGGGATGGACGCCAGCGCGGGCATCCCGAATACCGAATTGGCCGACCAATCGTCGGGACCGTCGAATGCGCCCGGCGCGGCCGCCCCGGGCGACAACCACAGTGCCGGGCTCACCGCGCAGATCGCTGCGGTGCGGGCTGCTCCGAGTCGGCCGCCGAGCAACAGCGCGCCGTAACCGCCCATCGACCAGCCCAGAAAAGCGACCCGGGAGGTATCGAGGCCCTTGCCCTCCAGCATCGGGATGAGCTCGTTCAACACCATGGCGCCGGAATCCTCGCCGGAAGCCCTTTTGTGCCAATAACTTCCGCCACCGTCGACAGAGACCACCGCGAAAGGCGGTAGGCCGGCGTTGACGGCTTGGGCCAGGCCCTGTTCGACGCCGCCGTCCATCACGGTGGCCGCGCTACTTCCTTTGCCGTGTAGCGCGATTACCGGTCGCAGCGGTTTGGTTTGACCCGGCGGCCGGGCGATCGCCCAGTTGGTGGCTACCCCGCCGCGGGCCGCCGACACGAACGAGCCGGTCACCATCGTCGGGGCCGCGACCGGCGCGGGGGCCGGGTCCAGCGGCGGGCGCGGCGCCAGCGGAACGCCGGTGCCGGTCATCGTCACCGGCGCGGTGACCGGAGGCCGCGTTGGCATCAACCTGTCCAGCGCGTAGGCGCCCAGTGCTCCCGTCGCCGCAGCGGCGCCAAGGCGCAACACAGCGCGACGACTCAAGTCCGACATGCCGGTCATGATAAAGCGCCGCTGCTCATCGCCCCGCCGCTGCATGGCTGGAGGTACGCCACATCGGACCTGGCGTTTGCCCGAAAGGGCAATGCGGCACCAGGCTGACTGGCACCATGACGTAGATGACTGCAGCCATTCGCCACCCGGGAGCCGTCGCTCCCGCGGCAGCTGTCACGCCCAAGGTGGCTGTCGCCCGCGCGTCTGCAGTCACCGCCAAGCCAACTGCCACTCTCAAGGGTGCCGCGACTCCAAAGGGCGAACGTCGACGATACGCGCTGGTCAGCGCCGCCGCCGAGCTGCTGTGCGAAGGCGGGTTCGAGGCGGTCCGCCACCGCGCCGTCGCGCGCCGGGCAGGCCTTCCGCTGGCCTCAACCACCTACTACTTCTCCAGCCTCGATGACCTCATCGCCAGTGCGGTCGCCCATATCGGGATGCTGGAGGTGGCGCAGCTGCGCGCCCAGGTCGCCACGCTGTCCCGCCGCCGCCGCGGCGCCGAGACCACGGCCGACCTGCTGGTTGACCTCCTTGTCGGCAGCGAATCCGGTCCGCGCTTAATCGAACAGCTGATTTCGCGCTACGAGCGCCACATCGCCTGTGCTCGCCTGCCTGCGCTGCGCGACATCCAACGGCGCATCTTGCGTCAGCGCGTTGACGCCATCGCCGACGTGATCGAGCGGTCGGGACGCTCGATGCGCCTGGAGCTTGTCTCAGCGTTGATTTGCACGGTCGATGGCGCGGTGGTCTCCGCCTTGGTCGACGAGGGGGAGGATCCCCGTACCGTGGCGCGGGCCACTGTGATCGATGTCATCGACTCGCTGGCACCGATCGACCAGCGCGTCATACAGATTTGACCCCGTTAGCCGTCGAGCTGTCGGCGGATCGCGGCTAACCCGCGTTGTGCTTCGTCGAGGAGCGCGGCGAGGTGCGCGAGCCGCTCACGCAATTCGTCCGTATCCGACGGTGTGGCTGGACGACGACGGGGCGCGGGCGCCAGATCCGCCGGAAGAGTCGGTGTGACGATGTAGCCGCTCGCGAAGTCGCCATAGATGGTCACGTCTTCCGGCCGGTGATACCAATACAGCGCGACGTAGGCACAAAGCACGGCGTCGACCGGATCTTCGTCTCTGTCGAGCTGTCCCGGTCGAGTAGCGGCGGTAACGCGTCTGCGCAGTTCCACCCACGACACGTTGTGGTTCACCCGCAGCCGCGGTGTTGCCTTGTCCAGTCCCTCGATCAGCGTCATCAACTGCAGCAGCTCATGCTGACGGACCTCGAAGGGGCCCCTCTTGTATTTCAGGATCTTTTCCAGGCCGAACAACACGATGGTCGCCGGGTGTGGATACACCTCTATTGCCCGTCGTGACGAACTCGATGAGGGATTCATGTCGAGAGTGAGAGCCGTCGCGATCCGGGCGCCGCGAGGATCGTTGAATTCGGGCTTCTCAGCAAATGCCGGGCGGGCTCCCGCGTCGAACCGTTGGAAGTCGTGGTTGAGCGCCGCTTCGCAGGGCCGGTGCCCGGTCAAATTCTTCACGATCAGCGGCGCGTCGATGGCCACCAGGCAGTCGCTGCTGACATAGGGCGACACCGCGGCCTCGATGCTCGCGTCGTCCTGCGCGGCACCGACGTGCAGAAGTCGGCCGTCGGAATCGATGACCGCCACCCCGGTGCTGTTCTTTTCGCCCCAGGCGAGATCGAGCCCGACGAAGTGCATGGGGCTACTGTGCCTGATCCGCGGGCGTAGCGGCGCCGTTAAGCTGTGTGTTTGTGACAATCCCCAACGTACTGGCCAACCGCTACGCCAGCGCCGAGATGGTGGCGATCTGGTCGCCGGAGGCCAAAGTCGTCGCCGAGCGGCGGCTCTGGTTGGCGGTGCTGCGGGCGCAGGCGGAATTGGGGGTCGAAGTCCCCGACGCTGCGGTGGCCGACTACGAGCGGGTGCTCGACGATGTCGACCTGGCTTCGATCGCCGCCCGCGAGCGGGTGCTGCGCCATGACGTCAAGGCCCGCATCGAGGAATTCAACGCGCTGGCCGGCCACGAACAAGTACACAAGGGCATGACCAGCCGCGACCTGACCGAGAACGTCGAGCAGCTGCAGATTCGCCGATCGATGGAATTGGTGTTCTGTCATGGCGTGGCAGTGGTGGCCCGGCTGGCCGAGCGCGCAGTGACCTACCGCGACCTGGTGATGGCCGGACGCAGCCACAACGTCGCCGCGCAGGCCACCACATTGGGCAAACGGTTCGCCTCGGCGGCACAGGAGACCTTGCTCGCGTTGACCAGGCTGCGGGAACTGATCGACCGCTACCCACTGCGCGGCATCAAAGGCCCGATGGGCACGGCCCAGGACATGCTCGACCTGCTCGGTGGCGACGTGGCGAAGCTGGCTGAACTGGAACGACGCATTGCCGACTTCTTAGGCTTCACAACGGTTTTGACCAGTGTGGGACAGATATATCCGCGTTCGCTGGACCACGACGTGGTGTCCGCTCTGGTGCAGTTGGGCGCGGGGCCGTCGTCACTGGCGCAGACGATCCGACTGATGGCCGGCCATGACCTGGTCACCGAGGGTTTCGCGCCGGGCCAGGTCGGCTCGTCGGCGATGCCGCACAAGATGAACACTCGCAGTTGCGAGCGGGTCAACGGGCTACAGGTGCTGCTGCGCGGCTACGCTTCGATGGCTGCCGAATTGGCCGGCGCGCAGTGGAACGAAGGCGACGTTTTCTGCTCGGTGGTACGCCGAGTTACGTTGCCGGACAGTTTCTTCGCCGTCGACGGACAGATCGAGACGATGCTGACCGTGCTCGACGAATTCGGTGCCTACCCCGCCGTGATCCAGCGCGAGCTGGACCGATACCTGCCGTTCCTCGCCACCACCAAGGTTCTGATCGCGGCCGTGCGCGCGGGGATGGGTCGTGAAGCCGCGCACGAGGTCATCAAAGAACACGCGGTGGCCGCCGCACTGGCGATGCGGGAACGTGGCGCCGAGCCCGAACTGCTCGAGCGGCTGGCCGCCGATCCGCGACTGCCGCTGGACCGGCCGGCGCTGGACGCCGCGCTGGCCGACAAGCAGGCGTTCATCGGTGCCGCCGGCGACCAGGTCGACGCTGTGGTCGCGACGGTGGACGCACTGGTCGCGCGTTACCCGGACGCGGCCAAGTACACGCCGGGCGCAATCCTGTGACTCTCGCCGGCGCCCTTTCGGGGATCGACTTCACCGATCTGGACAACTTCGCCAACGGATTTCCGCACGAATTGTTCGCTGTTCATCGGCGCGAAGCGCCGGTGTACTGGCACCAGCCGACCGAGCACACGCCGGACGCAGAGGGCTTCTGGTCCGTTTCCACGTATGCGGAAACGCTTGCGGTGCTGAAAGATCCGGTCACGTTCTCATCGGTCACGGGTGGTGATCGACCGTTCGGCGGCACACTGCTGCAGGATCTGTCCATCGCGGGCCAGGTCCTAAACATGATGGACGATCCCCGCCACTCGCAGATTCGGCGACTCGTCAGCTCCGGGCTGACGCCGCGGATGATCCGCCTCGTCGAGGATGACCTTCGCGGCCGGGCGTGTCGGCTGTTGGACGCAGTGGTGCAGGGCGAACCGTTCGACTTTCTGGTCGAGATCGCCACCGAACTGCCGATGCAGATGATCTGCATCCTATTGGGAGTGCCGGAATCCGAACGACATTGGCTCTTCGAGGCCATCGAGCCGCAATTCGATTTCGGCGGATCGCGCAAGGCGTCTCTTGCCCAGATGTCGGCCGAGGAGGCCGGGTCGCGGATGTATGCCTACGGACAGGAGCTGATCGCCTCGAAGCGTGCTGCGCCGACCGACGATATGTTGTCGGCAGTCGCCAACGCAAAGCCGGACGACTTCGGCGAGGAAGGCGCGCCGGCCATGTCCGATCTCGAGCTGTATCTGTTCTTCAGTCTGCTGTTCAGCGCCGGCGCTGAGACGACGCGCAACGCAGTTGCGGGTGGGCTGCTGGCGCTGGCGGAACATCCGGAGCAATTACGCGCGCTGCGGGAGGATTTGGGCATGCTGCCCACGGCGGTCGAGGAGATGGTTCGGTGGACGTCGCCGTCGCCGTCCAAGCGGCGCACTGCCACACGCACCGTCACGCTCGGCGAAATGTCGATCGAGGCGGGACAGAAGGTACAGATCTGGGAAGGCTCCGCGAACCGTGACGCCAGCGTCTTCGACCGCGCCGATGAGTTCGATGTCACCCGAAAGCCCAATCCGCACTTAGGTTTCGGTCAGGGTGTGCACTATTGCCTGGGTGCCAATCTGGCCCGGCTGGAATTGCGAGTGCTGTTCGAAGAGCTGTTGTCGCGTTTCCACACGGTGCGGGTCGTGCGGCCGATCGAATGGACTCGCAGCAACCGGCATACCGGTATCCGGCATCTGGTCGTCGAATTGCGCGGTTAGCGCACTCTGACGGCAATGCCCGCCGACCGTAGCTCAAGGGCGGCCAGGCCTCGGATCGCGCCCGGATCCGCGACGCGCCACGCACCGACCGGGTCGGGGCTGACGGCCACCAGCCTGCGCAGCGGCCGGTTGGCCAATGCCCGCAGCGCCAGCAGTTGTTCGCCGGCAGGTGTGGTCGCCAGCGTGCTCACGGTCCATTTGCGCCGGAAGAACCGGATGCGCAACACCAGCCACGGCACCGCCACCGCAAGGGCCGGCGGCGCAGCGACGGCCAACGCCAGCACCACCGCCAACCAGGTCGCGGTGGTGTTCAGGCTGTGCCCGGCGCCGGCGATATCGAGGGCGGCCCTACTGGCCGCGGTGAGCGGCTTGCTCACCGTGTCACCGACCAGCGGGATGCTATCTGCGCTATGGCCCGCCGACTTGAGGCTGTCGGCGACACCGCTCGCACCGTCGTCGACCTGTCGACCCACCGCGGCGACGGTCGACACCGCGCTGTGGACGGCCAGGCCGACGAGCACCCAGACGAACGTCCAAATGACGACGACGACATCACTGAGCAACTGGGCCGACAGTCGGCCCGGAGTAGTGGCATAAGGGAGAAACCGCGATTTCATAGCCCTGATCCCAGCACAGGGTGGGGCTGACGGTCGGCTTTACGCGGCCCGCATCGTCACCCGGCTCGATCTGTCTGCCGGCCTCGCCCCCTCGCCGCTGCGCGGCTGGGGGTACCCCCACAGCGGGCCTTCGAGGCCCGCATCGTCACCCGGCTAGGCTGTCCCGATGCGTCCCGCTCTGTCCGACTATCGGCACCTGGCCAGTGGCAAGGTCCGCGAGCTGTACCGGATCGACGACGATCACCTGTTATTCGTGGCAACCGACCGGATTTCAGCGTTCGACTATGTGCTCGACAGCACGATTCCCGACAAAGGCCGGATTTTGACCGCGATGAGCGTGTTCTTCTTCGACCTCGTCGAGGCGCCCAACCACCTCGCCGGTCCGCCGGACGATCCGCGCATCCCCGACGAGGTCCTCGGCCGCGCACTGGTGGTGCAAGAGCTGAAGATGCTTCCGGTCGAGTGCGTCGCCCGCGGCTACCTGACCGGCTCGGGACTACTGGACTACCAGCAGACCGGCAAAGTCTGTGGCATCACATTGCCTCCGGGCCTGGTGGAGGCCAGCAGGTTCTCCTCACCGCTGTTCACCCCTGCGACGAAAGCCGAACTTGGGCAACATGATGAGAACATCTCGTTCGCACAGGTGATCCAGCTGGTAGGCGGCGTCCGTGCCAACCAATTGCGCGACCGCACTATACAGACCTATGTGCAGGCGGCCGACCACGCGCTGAGGAGAGGAATCATCATCGCAGACACCAAATTCGAGTTCGGCATCGACGCGCACGACAACTTGGTACTCGCCGACGAGATTTTCACACCCGATTCCTCGCGATACTGGCCGGCCGCCGATTACCGCGTCGGCGAGGTGCAGACCAGTTTCGACAAACAGTTCGTCCGTAACTGGCTGACCGGCCCCGACTCCGGTTGGGACCGCTCGGGATCTCAACCTCCACCGCCGCTGCCCGAGTCCATCATCGACGCCACCCGCGACCGTTACATCGAAGCATACGAACGGATTTCCAGGCTTCGCTTCGACGACTGGATCGGGCCACGCGCATGACCGACGCAGCAAATCCACCGGTTGCCAAACGGGTCGAGAGCCGACGAGAGTTCCACGGTGACGTGTTCGTCGACCCATATGAATGGCTGCGCGACAAGTCCAGTCCCGAGGTGATCGCTTACCTGGAATCGGAGAACGAGTACGCCGATCAGGCGACCGCCCAGCTTGAACCGCTGCGGCAACGGATTTTCGACGAGATCAAAGCACGCACTAAGGAAACCGACCTGTCGGTACCGATCCGACGTGGCGACTGGTGGTATTACGCTCGCAGCTTTGAAGGCAAGCAATACGGTCTCCAATGTCGCTGCCCAGTAACCGATCCGGCCGATTGGAGCCCGCCGATCTTCGATGAGCACACCGAGATCGCCGGTGAGCAGACACTACTCGACGAGAACGTCGAAGCCGAGGGACACGACTACTTCTCACTGGGCGCCGCCAGCGTCAGCCCCGACGGCAATGTGCTGGCGTACTCCATCGACGTGGTCGGTGATGAGCGTTATACGTTGCGGTTCAGAGACCTCCGCACGGGCGAGCAATACCCGGACGAGATCGTCGGTATCGGCGCGGGGGCGACCTGGGCCACCGACAGCCGAACCGTCTACTACATCACGGTCGACGCGGCGTGGCGCCCCGAAACGGTGTGGCGGCACCGGCTCGCCTCGGGTTTGCCCGCGGAGAAGGTGTATCACGAAGCCGACGAGCGGTTTTGGGTTGCGGTAGGCCGGACCCGCAGCGATGCCTATGTGCTGATCGTGTCGGGGTCGGCCATCACCTCGGAGGTCCGCTACGCGGATGCGGGCGACCCACACGCCGAGTTCGTCACCGTGCTGCCCCGGCGCGACGGTGTCGAGTATTCGGTGGAACACGCAATCGTCGACGGGCAAAACCGGTTTTTGATCTTGCACAACGACGGTGCGGTCAATTTCACGCTTGTGGAGGCGCCTGCCGAGGACCCCGGGGCGCAGCACACGTTGATCGGCCACCGCGACGACGTGAGGCTCGATGGCGTCGACGCGTTCGCCGGCCATCTGGTGATCAGCTACCGCGGCGAAGCGCTGCCGCGAATTCAACTGTGGCCCATCGACGGTGACGGCTACGGACGGCCCGAGGAAATCGCATTCGATTCCGAGTTGATGTCGGCCGGCCTTGGCGCCAATCCGAATTGGGACTCGCCCAAGCTGCGGATCGGCGCGGGATCGTTTGTCACCCCGGTGCAGATCTATGACCTGGATCTCGTCACCGGCGAGCGCACCCTTTTGCGCGAGCAGCCGGTGCTCGGCGATTACCGGCGCGAGGACTACGTCGAACGCCGTGACTGGGCCTATGCGGCCGACGGAAGCCGGATTCCGATCTCAATCGTGCACCGTGCCGACACCGAATTCCCAGCTCCGGCACTCGTTTACGGCTACGGCGCTTATGAGATTTGTGAGGATCCGCGTTTTTCCATCGCTCGGCTGTCGCTGCTGGACCGCGGCATGACGTTTGTCGTCGCGCACGTCCGCGGCGGCGGCGAGATGGGTCGGCTGTGGTACGAGCACGGCAAGCTACTGGAGAAGAAGAACACGTTCACTGACTTCGTCACGGTTGCAAACCATCTGGTGGACTCCAGACTGACCCGACCGGAGCAGCTGGTCGCCTTGGGCGGCAGCGCCGGTGGGCTGCTCATGGGCGCCGTGGCCAACATGGCGCCCGATCTGTTCGCCGGAATCCTGGCGCAGGTCCCATTCGTCGACCCGCTCACCACGATTCTCGATCCATCGCTGCCGTTGACCGTGACCGAGTGGGACGAATGGGGAAACCCATTGAGCGACAGCGATGTTTACGACTACATGAAATCCTATTCGCCGTACGAGAACATCACGGCCCAGAAGTATCCGCCGATCCTTGCGATGACCTCGCTCAACGACACCAGGGTCTATTACGTCGAACCCGCGAAATGGGTAGCGGCCCTGCGGCACACCAAAACCGACGGCAATCCGGTGCTGTTGAAGACCCAGATGACCGCCGGCCATGGTGGTATCAGCGGGCGTTACGAGCGCTGGAAAGAGGTGGCCTACCAGTACGCCTGGTTACTGGCTGCCGCCGATCGCGACCACTACGGCAGCGGCCAGGTAGACGATCTCCTCAGCGGTGCGCAGGGGTAGCTGCGTCGTCATCGACTTGGGCGGATTGGGCATCCGCGCCGCGTAGATGTTGGCCGGGAACATCGCCAGCATCAACAGCAGCAGGCAAACGGCCGCGGCGACCCGGGTGGCCGGTACCACCAGGCCTGCGGCGCCGAGGAATTCCAGCACGCCGGTGAGAGTCACCAGCAGGCCGGGTGCCGGTAGCTGTGGAGGCACGATCGCAATCAGGGCGGCGCGCAGTGGCGGGACGAAGTGCGCGACACCGGTCAGAACGAACATCGCGGCCAGGCCGATGGCGATCGCTTTAGTCCAGGTGTCGACATAGTCGACGCCGAGCCAGCCCACGATTCGGGCCACGATGCTGCCGGCGAGCAAGGTGATCAATGGGGCCATGTCAACTCTCCAATCTAGACACTGACAAGTTGTGTTCCGCGAGCTTACGGACATAACTAGTCACTGTCAAGTTTGTCGGTTATGCTGGCACGATGAGTCGTCCGACCTACCATCACGGGGACCTGCGGGCCGCGATCCTGACCGAGGCCGCACGCCTCGTCGATGAGCGCGGCGCCGACCGGGTGTCACTGCGCGAGTTGGCGCGAGAAGCCGGGGTGTCACACGCCGCGCCGGCGCACCACTTCACTGATCGGCGCGGCTTGTTCACCGCGCTGGCCGCTCAGGGGTTCGGGTTGTTGACCGCGGGCCTGGCCGAGGCGCGGCCCCGATTCCTCGATGCTGCGCTGGCGTACGTGCGATTTGCCATCGAACATCCGGGCCACTACCGGGTGATGTTCGACAAGTCGCTGGTCGATCCGTCGAACCCCGAACTGGCCGCCGCCCAGGCGGCTGCCGGCGCTGAATTGTCTCGGGGGGTGGCGTCGCTGCCCGACCAGCACGCCAAAGCGGATCCGACCGGCGCCGAGTTGGCGGCTTGGTCGCTGGTGCACGGGTTTTCGACGCTATGGCTCAATGGCGCGGTGAACGCCCGCGTCAAGGCGACCGATCCGATGGCCACCGTCGAACGGATCGCGAGGATGCTGTTCGAGGAGTAGCGCTCCTAGAAGGCCGGCACCGGCGGCTGGCGCTTGGCCACCGACGGCGGCTTGTTGGGCAGGAACACGACGGGCACCAGTGCCAACGCGACGACGACGATCGACACCACGATGACGAGGGTGTAGGCGTGGGTGAGGTCGTGCATTAGCCGCATGTCGAAATCAGGGGAGACCGCGTGGTGGGACGGCGCCGGCGGACCGTGCTTCCCAAATCTTCCTTTGAGGATGCCGAGTTTCTCTGCGGTGGCAATGGTTTCGCTGCGGTTGAACTGACTCGTCAAAATCACCGACATCAATGCGGTGCCGACCGAGACGGCGACGTGCTGATTGACGCTGAGCAGTGTCGATCCGCGGGCCACCTGGTGGGGCGCCAGCGTCTGTACCGCCGATCCGGACAGCGGCGTCAAAGTGCAGCCCAGGCCTATGCCGGTAATGATCAGTCCCACCAGCAGGATCGGCAGGTAGTCCGCTTGTTTCCAAGCACCGTAGGCGAATACGGTCAGTCCGGTACTGATCAGCGCGATCCCGACGAGCAGGATATTGCGGGGTCCGCGTTTGTCCATCAAGGTACCGGCGAGCGGCATTGCCAGCATCGCGCCGAGTCCCTGCGGGATCAGCTGCAGCCCCGACTGCAGCGGCGTCTCATGCAGCAGCTGTTGGAGATAACTGGGAATCACCAGGACGGCGCCGAAGAATCCGACCGAGAACACGAACATTGCCGAGTTGGCCGATGTCACCGCCCGATTTTTGAACAGCCGCAGGTCGATCAGTGGGTGCTCGGCACGGTGCAGCGCATGCAGAACAAACGCGGTGATCAAGATGATTCCGATGGTCACCGGTATCCACACATGGTTGTCGGTGAACGTGCCGCACCGCGGCACCGACGAAATCCCGAAGAGCAGCGTTGCCAATCCGGGCGACAGCAGCAGCATCCCGACGAAGTCAAACGTCTCCGACGGTCTGGGGCGATCTATCGGAAACAACAACGCCGCGAGGATCAGCACGATCACGCCGAGTGGCAGGTTGATCCGGAAAATCCATGGCCAGCCGTAGGCGCCGATCAACCAGCCGCCGAGGACCGGCCCGCACATCGGGCCCAGGAGCATCGGGATACCCAGTACCGCCATCAACCGGCCGAGGCGCCGCGGTCCGGCCTCGCGCGTCAAGATGATAAACGTCAACGGCACCAGGATCCCGCCGCCGAGTCCCTGTATCACTCGAAACGCGATGAGCTCGGTGATGTTTGACGCCATCGAACACAGCAGCGATGCCAAGGTAAACCACAAAACCGCGCCTAAGAACAGCCGCTTGGTGCCGAACCGGTCGGATGCCCAACCGGCCAGCGGGATCACGGTGGCCTGTGCGAGCGCGTAACCCGCTATCGTCCACGCGACGATGGCCTGAGTGGATCCGAACTCCCCGATGAACGTGCGCTGCGCCACGCTTACGACCGTGCCGTCCAGGATCGCCATCACCGAGGCGAAAATGCAGACTCCGGCGATGCGCAGCAGTCTGGCATCGAGATTATCTGGATAGTCAGGGAGGTCGCCGGCGACCGGTTCGATGTTCGCAGTCAACGGCGCCGCGCGAGAAACCATGATAGCCAGCCTAACGACAAATTAGCTAGCTGACCAATATACTTTGCGCCGGCTGTGATCGGGGTAGCCTGCCGGGTATGACTGTGACCCAGATCGCTTTGACCACACTGGATGGCCGTCCGACATCACTGGCCGACTACAGCGACCACGCGGTCCTGGTGGTCAACGTGGCGTCCAAGTGTGGCCTGACGCCGCAGTACGCTGCGCTGGAACAGCTTGCGAAAGACTACGGCGACCGCGGGCTCACGGTCCTTGGAGTTCCGTGCAATCAATTCATGGGCCAAGAGCCCGGCACCGCCGAAGAAATCCAAACCTTTTGTTCGACCAGCTACGGCGTGACGTTTCCGTTGTTAGCCAAAACCGAGGTCAATGGGCCTGGCCGGCATCCGCTTTACGCGGAACTGACCAAGACGCCCGACGCCGGCGGGGAGGCCGGCGACGTGCAGTGGAACTTCGAGAAGTTTCTGATCGCTCCCGGCGGAAACGTGGTCAACCGATTCCGGCCACGGACGGTGCCCGACGCGCCGGAGGTTATCGCCGCGATCGAGGCTGTACTGCCGAATTAGCTGGTCACAGGGCCGGATCGACGCTTATTGTCCGCGTGTATGTCACCATCTGGACACCTGACATCGTCAAAATTGTGTTGTGTCTGGGAAGTTGATCGTTTCGGTCTCCGGGATCTGTGAACGCACGTTGGATGATGTCGCCGAGTTCTGCGCACAGATGGACACCCGGGCGGTGCCGGTGTCGTTGCTGGTGGCCCCGCGGTTGAAGGGCGGGTATCGGCTTGACCGTGACCCGCACACCGTCGAGTGGCTGGCCGGCCGGCGCGCCGCCGGTGACGCGATCTTGTTGAACGGCTATGACGAGGCCGCAACCAAGAAGCGGCGCGGCGAGTTCGCGGCGCTGCCCGCCCACGAGGCCAACCTGCGAATCATGGCCGCCGATCGAGTGCTCGAGCACCTCGGGCTGCGCACCCGGCTATTCGCGGCGCCGGGTTGGACGGCGTCGCCGGGCACGGTTAGCGTGCTGCCGCGCAATGGGTTTCGACTCCTCGCCGATCTGCACGGGATCACCGACTTGGTCCGGCAGACGACGGTGCGTGCACGGGTGCTGGGCATCGGAGAAGGTTTCCTGACTGAGCCGTGGTGGTGCCGGATGCTGGTGCTGTCGGCCGAGCGGGTGGCCCGCCGGGACGGCGTCGTCCGGGTCGCGGTCGCGGCTCGTCACCTGCGCAAACCCGGGCCGCGGCAAGCGATGCTGGACGCGGTGGACCTGGCATTGCTGCAAGCCTGTTCACCTACCGTGTATCAGTGGCGGGCCGACCAGGCGGTTCTCGACGCAGCCTGACAGTTCGGGTAGCTACTGTGTAGCGCCATGAGCGATACCGGAGCTGGATCGGCCGGCCCGGCCGCTGATGTCATCATCGTCGGCGCGGGCCTGGCTGGCCTAGTGGCCGCCTGCGAGGTGGTGGACCGTGACATGCGGGTGCTCATCTTGGACCAGGAGAACGGCGCCAACCTCGGCGGGCAGGCGTTCTGGTCGTTCGGCGGCTTGTTCTTCGTCGACAGCCCCGAGCAGCGGCGTCTGGGCGTTCGCGACAGTCACGAACTCGCTCTGCAGGATTGGCTTGGGACGGCGGCGTTTGACCGACCCGAAGACTACTGGCCGAGGCAATGGGCGCATGCCTACGTCGATTTCGCCGCAGGGGAGAAACGTAGCTGGTTGCGTGCCAGGGGCTTGCAGATCTTCCCGTTAGTGGGTTGGGCCGAGCGCGGCGGTTACGACGCGCAAGGACATGGCAACTCGGTGCCCCGGTTCCATATCACCTGGGGAACAGGGCCGGCCATCGTGGAGATCTTCGCGCGTCGGTTGCGGGACCATCCGAAGGTGCGTTTCGCACACCGGCACCAAGTGGACGAGCTGATCATCGAGCGCGACGCGGTGACCGGGGTTCGGGGCACCGTCTTGGAACCCTCGACGGAACCGCGCGGCGTGTCGTCGTCACGAAAATCGATTGGGCAGTTTGAGTTTCGCGCTTCGGCGGTGATCGTCACCAGCGGAGGTATCGGCGGTAACCACGACATGGTGCGAGCGAACTGGCCGAAGCGGATGGGCCGCGTCCCCGAGCAACTGCTCTGCGGGGTGCCCGCCCACGTGGACGGCCGGATGATCGCGATCACCGAGAAGGCCGGCGGGCGGGTGATCAATCGCGACCGGATGTGGCATTACACCGAAGGCATCACCAACTACGAGCCGATCTGGCCGCTGCACGGCATCCGCATCATCCCGGGTCCGTCGTCGCTCTGGCTGGACGCCAAGGGCAAGCGGCTGCCGGTACCGCTGTATCCGGGTTTCGACACTCTCGGCACGCTGGAGTACATCGCGAGGTCGGGCTACGACTACACCTGGTTTGTCTTGAACGCCAAAGTCATCGAGAAGGAATTCGCCCTGTCCGGGCAGGAACAGAACCCAGACCTGACCGGGCGCAGCGTGCGCCAGCTGCTGTCGTCGCGGGCCCGGTCCGGGCCGCCGGGTCCGGTGCAGGCCTTCGTCGATCGGGGCGTCGACTTCGTCAGCGCAAACTCATTGCGCGAGTTGGTGACTGCCATGAACAAGTTGCCGGATGTCCTGCAGCTGGACTACGCGACGGTGGCGGAAGAGGTCACCGCGCGCGATCGCGAGGTGGCGAACCGTTTTACCAAGGACAGCCAGATCACCGCGATCCGTGCTGCGCGCGCATATCTGGGCGACCGGCTGGGCCGAGTGGTTGCTCCGCACCGGTTGGCGGATCCAAAGGCCGGACCGCTGATCGCGGTGAAGTTGCACATCCTGACCCGAAAGACGTTGGGCGGGTTGGAGACCGATCTGGACTCGCGAGTGCTCAAGGACGATGGGACACCGCTCGACGGGCTCTACGCCGCCGGGGAGGTGGCCGGTTTCGGGGGTGGTGGTGTGCACGGATACCGGGCACTGGAGGGAACGTTCCTGGGCGGGTGCATCTTCTCGGGTCGTGCCGCGGGCCGCGGTGCCGCAAGCGACATCGCTTAGAAGGATTGCCGAGAAGGTCCGGCGACGGTGCGGCTGGCCGCACACTCGTCGCAGGCTTAGAAGGTGACCGCGCTTTCTTCGGGCAGCACCTGGAAGTCGGTGCCGGTCATCTCGGTGAGTCGGCCGTAGTAGATGCCGCGGGCGTCCGGAGCGATGATGCCCTGGTGAATGGGCACTGCCCGGTTCGGCGCCACCGCCCTCAGGTAGTCGACTGCCTCGGAAATTTTCATCCACGGCGCCGCCGCCGGAGCGGCCAAGACGTCTATCGGCTCGTCCGGGACGAACAGCGCATCGCCGGGGTGCATGAACCGGGCGGGATGCTCGCCGTCACCGACCAGGTACGAGATGTTGTTGATCACTGGGATTTCCGGGTGTATCACGGCATGTCGGCCACCGAGTGCGCGGATGGTCAGGTCGCCGACCGAGAGCTCGTCGCCGACCTGCACCGGCTGGCACGGCACATCAAGCTGCTCGGCGGTCTGCGGATCCGCGTAGAGCGCCGCCTGTGGATTGGCGTCGAGTAACGCGGGCAACCGGGCGGTATCGACGTGATCGGGATGTTGATGAGTGATAACGATGGCCGACAGGCCGGTGATGCCCTCGAAACCATGCGAGAAATTTCCGGGGTCGAACAACAGGGCGGTGTGGCCGAAATCGGCGAGTAGACAGGAATGGCCAAAATGCGTGAGTTGCATGTCTACGATTGTGCGCTCATGGGGTGCCTGGCATGCGCCTAGTTCTGGCGACGATGCTGATCGCAAGCGGCGTGGCCGTCGGGTGCGTGTCGCCGGCCGCCGCCCACGCGGACCCGGAGACCTGCCCGCCGGTGTGCGACCGGATTCCGGACACGGCATGGATCCTGCCCAACGGGATACCGCTGAACTCGACATACCGCTGGCCGTCGCTGGGCGGGGTGGCGGTGCCGATGACGGGGACTGCGACGCCGCGGTTCCGATTCGAGGAGGTGTGCGCGACTCCCGCCTTTCCGCAGGACACCCGCAACTCGGCAGTGGCCAGCCGGGCGGTGGTGGCCAACGCCGGAAGTCAATGGCAGTTGCAGGCCCAAGTCCTGCATTGGCGCGGAGACACCGCCCGCGGCGGTCAAAACGCGTCATCGGTGTTCGATGTCGCCGCAGCCGCGCTGCGCGGTTGCCAACTGGGAGCGGCGGCAGAGTCGCCATCGGTCACCACCGACGAGCCCAATCGGCTGGCCGCGGTAATCAGTGGACCGGTGATCACGCATACCTACCTCGTCGCCCACCCCGAAAACAGCACCATCAGCGAACTGACGCTGTGGTCTTCGGACCCACCGCAGGTGCCCTGGCCGGTGATCTCTGACGCCCAAGTTCTGGATGCCATCGCGTCGCCGGTTTGCGCGGCCTACATCGGCTCGTGCTAGTAAGACGTCCCCGGTGTCGACCGGTAGAGTTGGCGTCGAGCAAACCGAACCAGTAGGAGGAGCGCGGGTGGCCCGGGTGGTTGTGCACGTGATGCCCAAGGCCGAGATTCTCGACCCGCAGGGTCAGGCGATCGTCGGCGCATTGGGGAGGCTTGGGCATGCCGGTATCTCAGATGTGCGGCAGGGCAAGCGGTTTGAACTCGAAGTCGACGACAGTGTCGACGATTCGGCACTTGCCGAGATCGCCGAGTCGCTGTTGGCGAACACAGTGATCGAAGACTGGACAGTAAGCCGGGAAGCGCAGTGACGGCCCGTATCGGCGTGATCACCTTTCCCGGGACGCTCGATGACGTGGACGCCGCTCGGGCTGTGCGTGTCGTCGGCGCCGAGCCCATCAGCCTGTGGCATGCCGACGCCGACCTCAAGGGTGTTGAGGCGGTGGTGGTGCCGGGCGGTTTCTCCTATGGCGACTATCTTCGGGCCGGCGCGATCGCGAGGTTCGCTCCGGTGATGGGTGAAGTCGTCGCTGCTGCCGGCCGAGGTTTGCCGGTTTTAGGGATTTGCAACGGGTTTCAGGTCCTATGCGAGGCCGGGCTGCTGCCCGGCGCGCTGACCCGAAACGCCGGACTACATTTCGTGTGCCGCGATGTGTGGCTGCGGGTGACGTCGACGGCGACGGCGTGGACGTCGCGGTTCGAGCCGAACGCCGACCTGCTGATCCCGTTGAAGTCGGGGGAGGGGCGCTTCGTGGCCTCCGCCGACGTGCTTGACGAGCTGGAAGGTGAAGGCCGAGTTGTGTTCCGCTACCACGACAACCCGAACGGCTCGCTGTCCGACATTGCTGGCATCAGCTCAGCCAACGGCCGCGTGCTCGGGCTGATGCCGCACCCCGAGCACGCCATCGAGGCGTTGACTGGGCCGTCCGACGACGGGCTCGGTCTGTTCTATTCGGCGCTGGACGCTGTTCTGGCCGCGTAATAGCGGGTGGGGGTCAGCGCAACGCGTGCTCAGCCACCAGATCCGGCACGCGGCTTTGCTCTGAAAGACCTGCAGCACTGCGTAATTCGCCAAAGGCCTCGACGAATGCATCAGTCGCTTCATGCGGATCATCGAAGGTCTGGTCGTCGGTGAGCACCGCCACGCCGAGTTGGTCGACGTAGCTCCACACGGTGATGTTGACCGGGGCACCGGGGGAGAGCACGCCGGTCGAGTAGATCTCGCTGACCGGCGCGCCGCCGAAGTGTCCGCGCTGGCGCGGCCCGGCCACGCTGGAGACGGCCACATTCATCATCTTGTTCGGTGCGTCGCGATGACCCAGCCACCGAAATGCCGCGGGGGCGATCGCCGTCGGCAAATAGGCCATCAGTTGGCCGTAGAGGCGTGGGCCGAGGATTTCGTGGTCTTCCTTGGCGATCTTGGTCGCCAGTGCCACCAGCCGCGCCCGCTCGGCGGGGTCGGCGACGTGCACCGGCAACGAAATGGACAGACCGCTGATCTCGTTGCCGGTGACGCGGTCCGACTTGTCGGTGGCGGTCGGCACCGACGCGATGATCGGTCGATCGGCTTTGCCGTCGTAGCCTAACAACAGCTTTCGCAAGCCACCCGCGGCTGTCGCCAGCACCAGGTCGTTGATCGTGATGCCCAACGCCTTGGCGGTCGTTTTGACATCGGCTAGCCGCAGTGCGGCGGTGGCGAATCGCCGCTGCGGAGATACCACGTGATTGAGGAAGGTCGGGGGCGCGTCGAATGCGTCGGCCAGGTCCGGGTGATCGCCGCGTTCTTTGGACCGGCGGCGCACCCGGGTGAACCCTAGCGTGGCATCTCGCAGCAGCCCGGGTAGCTCGGCGACTTGCCGGATGTGGTCGCGTCCGGCGGCGCGCAGCAGACCAGCCGTTGTCGGTGTCACCTCGGCACCGTCGTCGTCGCGCTCATCGGCCCGCCCATCCTCGAGGTCCATCGCACGTGCCAACAGATTCACCGACGCGACACCGTCGGCCAGCGCGTGATGAACCTTGCCGATCAACGCGAACCGACCCCCGGCCAGGCCCTCGGCGAAGTGAAACTCCCAGAGCGGGCGGCTACGGTCCAGCGGCGTGGAGGCCACCTCGCCGATGACCCGGTCGAGCTCTCGGCGGCCGCCCGGCGCCGGGACCTGCACTCGCCGGACGTGGTAAGCCAGGTCGACCGCGCAGTTCTCCAACCACATCGGGTGATGCAGCCGCCAAGGGATATCGACGAGTTTGTAACGCAGCGGGTCCAGTAGGTGTAGCCGGCGGTGCAGGTGGCGCCGAAAGGCCTCGTAGTTGAACTCGCCGTCGAAATCGGCGGCGTCGATGATCGCCACCTTCAACGTGTGTGTGTGCAGGTTCGGCGTCTCGCTGTAGAGCAGCATGGCGTCCATACCGTTGAGTCTTTTCACGCCCCACCTGCCTTTTGCAGCCTCGCGCTATGACCCGCCGACAGGTCCATGCAAGCACCTATGTGATCGGGTTTTCGTCGCATTCGCCGATTCGGAGTTCCGCAGTTCAGACGTCGCCGGGAGCATGCAGCATCGCCTGCAGTTCGCGGCGCGCGATCTTGCCGGTGCCGCCCCGCGGCAGCTCGCCAAGCAGCACGATCTCGCGCGGGACCTTGTAGTTGGCCAGGTTGTCGCGAACATGCAGACGCAATGTCTCCGGGCTGGCCGAGGCGCCGTCACGCAACACCACGAACGCGGCCAGGCGTTGCCCGTACTGTTCGTCGTCGACGCCGAGCACCACCGTCTCGGCGACGTCGGGATGCCGCGCCAAGACCTTCTCGACCTCGATTGGGTACACATTCTCTCCGCCGGAGACGATCATCTCGTCGTCGCGTCCCACCACGAACAACCGTCCGGCGTCGAGGAACCCGACGTCGCCCGACGCCATGAAGCCGTCGCGAAAGGTTTTGCCCGCCCCGGTGGTGTATCCGTCGAACAGGGTCAGACTGCGCACGAAGATCGAACCGGTCTGGCCGGCCGCCAACTCGGCGCCTGTTTCGTCCAGGATGCGAATCTGCGTGCCCTGCACCGGCTTTCCGGCGGTGTCGGGCGCGACGCGCAAGTCGCTCGGCGTCGCGGTGGCCACCATCCCGGCCTCGGTGGCGTTGTAGTTGTTGTAGATCACATCGCCGAACCGGTCCATGAACGCCACCACCACGTCAGGACGCATTCGCGAGCCGGAGGCCGCCGCGAATCGCAGCGACCGGCATGGGTACCGATCGAGCACCTTGTCGGGCAGCTCCATGATCCGGTCGAACATCACCGGCACTACGACGAGCCCGCTTGCATGGTGGCGGTGGAGAAGTTGCAAGGTTGCCTCGGGGTCGAATTTGCGCCGCGTGACGATCGTGCACGCCATCAGCGCCGAAAAGACCAGCTGGGAAAAGCCCCACGCGTGAAACATCGGCGCCATGATCACGGTCGCCTGTTCGGCCCGCCACGGTATGCGGTCGAGCACGGCTTTCAGTTCGTTGGGACCTCCACCCGATGACGGCTGCGCACCTTTGGGTGTGCCGGTGGTGCCGGAGGTCAGCAGGATCAGCCTGCTCTTGCGATCGGCCGGCCGCGGCCGCTGTCCGGCGTGGGTGTCGGCCAACCTATCGATGCTGAGATCTATTGTGGGGGAGGGCAGTTCGATCCAGCTGAGGATGCGAGTGGTGTGTGGCGCTTCGGCGAGTGCGCGGTCGACGGTGGCGGTGAACTCTTGGTCGTAGATCACCGCGTCCACGCCCTCGCGCGCGACCACCTCGGCCAGCGCGGGTCCGGCAAACGAGGTGTTCAACAAGAGCACGTCGGCGCCCACGCGGTAGGCAGCAACCAGTGCGGCGACGAAACCCCGGTGATTGCGACACATGATCCCGATCAGGGTTGGCGTTCCGCCGGGCAGCGCCTGCAACGCCGCGGCGAACGCATCGCAACGCTCGTGCAACTGCCGCCAGGTCAACGTGCCCAGCTCGTCGACCAGCCCCGGCCGGTCGGGGCACCGTTGCGCCGCAGCTGCAAAACCTAGGGTGGGCGTCGTGCCCTCGCGGCGCATCGCGGCGCCCATGCGCAGGTATCGGTCGGGCCGCATCGGCGCGATCAGCCGTGCCCGCAGCAGGGTTTGCAGCAGTCCTCTTGCATCGGTAGCCCCGGGCATCGGTCAGCCCAACACAGGGAACCGCCGCCGGCGGGCCAGGCGGTTGAGCGCGGTCTGCATTACCGAGCGGACGTGCGCGTCGACCTCCTCGATGTCGGGGTCGTCCCCGAAACGGGCTACGACGTCGATCGGCTCGAGGACCTCGGTGACGATCTTGGCGGGCAGCGGCAGGTTCGGCGGGAAGATGACGCTCAGACCAAACGGAAACCCGAAGCTCACCGGGAGAATGTCCATCCGCGCTTTGGTGAGACCCAGCCTGCGGGCCAGCCAGTTGCCTCGCGTCAAGAACAGCTGGGTTTCCTGCCCACCTATCGACACGGTCGGCACAATCGGCACACCGGCTTCGACGGCGGTTCGCACGTAGCCGGTGCGGCCGTTGAAGTCGATGGTGTTTTCGCTCAGCGTGGGGCGGTAGGAGTCATAGTCACCACCGGGGAACACCAGCACCACCGCACCCGTGTGCAATGCCTTGGCGGCGTTTTCCCGACTCGCCTCGATGACTCCGAGACGGCGCAGCCAGCCGTCGAGTGGGCCCATGAAAATGCCGTAATGGCCAAGGGTATAGACCGGGCGGTCGTAACCGAAAGCGTTGTAGAACGCCGGCGAAAAGATGAATACGTCCGGAGTCAACATTCCCCCGGAGTGGTTGGACACCACTAGAACTCCACCGGTCGACGGGATGTTGTCGATATCTCGGACTTCGGCGCGATGCCATCGCTTGATCAGCGGTCCGACCGCGTCGGCGATCTGCTTGGTGAACGAAGGATCCCACTTGGCGATCTCTTCTTTCTCGGCCGCCGTGTCGCTCATCTTTCCCCGCTGTCATGTCGATGCGATCGATTGCCAGTCCGACGCGAGCCCCCGCCGCACGTCTACCAGCGTATATGGTACTCTCTTTTTAAGAGAATGTCATATCCGAACATTGTCGGGCAAGCACCCGGTTGCCGCGGATGAATCGCACCCAGGGGAAAATGGCTGAGAAGGTCCTTGTCACAGGCGGTTTCGGGCTGGTCGGGTCCCAGACCGTGCGCAGGCTGGTCGCCGACGGGCATCGCGTGGTCTGCACCGATCTCGGCACTGACGCTCAGCGCAAGGCGGCCGGATTGCTGCCTTCCGGAGCCGAGGCGAGATGGGCGGACCTGACCGACCCGCGTGAGGTGGAGCTACTGGTCACCGAGGTGTCACCGACGGTGATCATCCACCTGGCTGCGCTGATCATCCCGGCGATCTATCGCCACCCAGAATTGGGACGGCGCGTCAACGTCGATGCGACGGTGGCACTGCTGCGCGCCGCGGAATCAAATACCCGCCCTCCCCGCTTCGTCCAGGCCTCCAGCAACGCCGTGTATGGCGCTCGCAACCCGCATCGGCACCACGAGCGGGTCCGGGTGGATTCCCCGCTGAACGCGTCGGACCTCTACGGAGCGCATAAGGTCCAGGCCGAGGCCCATGTCCGCTCTTCGAGTTTGGACTGGGTGATCCTGCGCCTCGGCGGAGTGATCAGCGTCGAGCCGGGTGCCATGCCCTTCACGGTGGACGCGCTGTTCTTCGAAAGCGCGCTGCCGACCGATGGGCGCCTGCACACCGTCGACGTCCGAGACGTCGCCGCCGCGTTTGCGGCCGCGGCCACGGCAGACGTGGCGGGTGAAACCCTGCTGATCGCCGGTGACGACTCGCACCTGCTACGCCAGATCGACATCGGCCCGGCGCTGGCCGCGGCAAGGGGGCTGCCGAACGTCCTACCCACCGGCCGGCCCGGCGACCCGGACAGCGACGAAAACTGGTTCGTGACCGACTGGATGGACACCGCCCGCGCCCAGCAGATGCTGACCTTCCAGCACCACGCCTGGCCGGACATGCTCGCCGAGATGCGCGCCGCCGCCGGCTGGCGGCGCTACCCGATGCGGCTGCTGGCCCCGGTCGTCCGGCAGCTGCTCAGCCGTCAGTCCGCGTATCGGCACGCGCCGTGCCGCTACGCCGATCCGTGGGGCGCCATTCGGGGCAAGCTTGGCGACCCGGGGCCGGACACCAACGGTCACGAATCCCGGTAGGCCTCAAGAAGTCTCAGCCATACTTCGCTGATCGTGGGGAAGCACGGCACGGCGTGCCACAACCGGTCGATGGGCACCCGACCGGCGACGGCGACGGTGGCCGAGTGCAGCAGCTCGGAGACGCCCGGGCCGACGAACGTCACCCCGAGCAGGTAACCGTGGTCGACGTCGACCACCATGCGCGCCCGACCGGTGTAGCCGTCCGCGTAGAGCTTGGCTCCCATCACGACGTCGCCGATTTCGACGTCTACCGCACGCACGCGGTGACCGGCCTGCTCGGCCTGGTCGGCCGACAGTCCGACGGCGGCGGCTTCCGGTTCGGTGAAGAAAACCTGTGGCACCGCATAATGGTCGGCGGTGGCCGCATGCGCGCCCCACGGCGCGGTGTCCAACCGATGCCCTGCCGCCCGGGCCGCGATCGCCGCCCCGGCGATCCGCGCCTGGTACTTGCCCTCGTGGGTCAGCAGCGCCCGATGGTTGGCGTCACCGGCCGCATAGAGCCAGCCGTCGTCGACGGCACGCACACGACAGGTGTCATCGACGTCGAGCCAACCGCCGGCGGTGAGTCCCACTGTGTTTAAACCGATGTCGTCGGTCAGCGGTGCTCGGCCGGTCGCGAACAGCACCTCGTCGACCACCAGTTCGCTCCCGTCGCTCAATTCCAGCGTGACCGGGCCTTCGGCGTCGGGTCGGCGCAGCTTGGTCACCGACACACCCACGCGGACAACAACACCCGACTCCCCAAGCCCGCGCTCGACAAGCTCGCCGACGAACGGCTCCATCCGGGGCAGCAGACCAGATCCACGCGCCAGCAGGGTCACTGAGGCACCCAAACCATGCCAGGCGGTGGCCATTTCGACGCCGACGCCGCCCGCGCCGACGACGGCGAGGCGGTTCGGCACCGCGCTGCTGTCGGTGGCTTTGCGGTTGGTCCAAGGTCGGGCTTCGGCAACGCCCGGCACATCCGGAAGCGCGGCGCGGCTTCCGATGCAGATGACGACGGCGTGCCGGGCGTTGAGCGCTGACACGTCGCCGCCGGCCGCGGTGACCGTCACGCGGCGGGGCCCGTCCAATCGTGCATGGCCGCGCACCAGGGTGGCCCCGATTCCGGCTACCCAGTCCGCCTGACCGGCGTCGTCCCAGTTGGTGACGTAGCGGTCCCGGCGGCCGAAGACGCCGACGGGGTTGATCGAACCGTTGACCGCTTCGCGGGCGCCGTCGACGCGGTCGGCATCGGCGACGGCGATGACCGGTCGCAGCATCGCCTTGCTGGGCACGCATCCCCAGTAGGAACATTCACCGCCGACCAGCTCACGTTCGACGATCACGACACTGAGCCCCGCCGCCCGTGTGCGCTCGGCGGCGGTCTGTCCGACCGGTCCGGCACCCAGCACGATTACGTCGTAAGTATGTTCGGCTGCTGTCACTTTCGACTCTTCCCTCTCTACCGCTCAGGCGGCGTTATTCGCGCCACGGGCTGGGGCGTAGTTTGGAAGCCTACTGGCACGAGCGTTGAATGGGTCATGCGACCCATAACTGTGTCGCCTACCGAAGAAGGGCACATCGCCGTGAGTTTCCGCGACCTTCATTACGCCGACGAGCCATTGCTGCTGCCGAATGTATGGGATGTCTCTTCCGCGCTGGCCTTCTTCGACGCGGGGTATCGCGCGATCGGCACCACCAGCTTCGGGGTGGCCGCCAGCGCCGGGCATCCCGACGGCGCGCGGTCAAGCAAGGCGCCGACGGGCGTTTTGGTCCGAGCGCTTCGGAAATTGCCGATCTACGTCTCCGCCGACATCGAGGACGGTTACCACGAGGATCCCGACGCGGTGGCCGGATACGTATGCGACCTTGGTGCCGACGGCATCAATATCGAGGACAGCACGGACGAGAAACTAATCAGCCCGCAGATCCATGCCGCGAAAGTGTCTGCAATCAAGGAGCGTTCATCCGAGGTCTTTGTCAACGCCAGAATCGACACCTATTGGCTCAATCAGGACGCGAACGTCTCGGCCACCCTGGAACGAGCCGAGGCCTATGTGCAGGCGGGAGCCGACGGCATCTTCGTCCCGGGCGCGTCGGACGTGTCCGATTTACGACAGCTCACGGCGAACATTCCGGTTCCCGTCAATGTGCTCGTGGTGCCGGGTCTGAGCCTCGCCGAGTTGGCCGACCTGGGCATACGTCGAGTCAGCACCGGCTCCCTGCCGTATCGCGCCGCCATCGATGCCGCGGTGCAGGTCGCGCAAAACCTCCGCGACGGTGTGCCTCCGCCTGCGGCCACCGCGTATCCGGTGATGCAAACTCGCCTGGTCGAATTCGACCGGATGAGCCACACTGGTGGCTCTCGATTCTGAGGCAGGTTGGCCGAACGGTCAGGCTGCCGACATGCCACCGTCGACTTCGAATACCGTGCCGGAGATGTAGGAGGCTTCGGGAGACGAAATGAACACAATGGCGTTCGCGATTTCGTCAGGATTTCCCCTGCGAAGCAACGGCACGGTCGCTATCAGCGCGTCGTTGCCTTCTGCGGTGCCGGTGAAGCGGTCGAGCATGCGGGTGTCCACCGGCCCCGGCCCGACTGCGTTCACCCGAATACCCGAATTCCCCTGCTCGAGCGCGACCGTCTTGGTCAGACCCTCCACGGCGAACTTGCTGCTTACATAGGCCGCCGCGCCGGCGGCCGCCTTGTGTCCGTAGGTCGAGGCGATGTTGACAATGCTGCCACTGCCTTGGCCGGCCATCGCGGCCAGTTCGTACTTCATGCTCAGGAATACGCCGACAACATTGGTGTCGTGGACGGCCTTGAAGTTTTCGACGGTGGCGTCCTGGACAGGGCCGGTCTCGCCTTCGAAGCCGGCGTTATTGACGGCAACGTCGAGACGGCCAAATCTCGCGACTGCTTGGTCGACCAGGCTGCGCACGTCGTCCTCCTTCGTGACGTCGGCCCGAACGAATTCTGCGTCGGCTCCAAGCGCTTTCAATTCCGCGACAAGGGCTTGCCCTTGGTCGTCGTGGCGGCCGGATACGACCACATTGGCGCCTTTACCGGCGAATGCCACAGCAGTGGCGCGGCCGATGCCGGTGAGGGCGCCGGTAATGAGAACAACCTGTGGAGTCATCTGTTTCCTTCGGATAGACGGGGGACATCCACCGGTGCAAACGGATGGCCGCCGGCGTTTAATCCCCGGCACCCTCGAGATTGAGCAGGGTCCGTTTGGCGGCTGGCCCACCGCGGTAGCCGCCCAAGGTGCCGTCGGCGCGGACGACCCGATGGCAAGGCACCACCACCGGGATGGGATTCGTTGCGCAGGTCGTCCCGACGGCGCGAACGGCCTTAGGCGAACCTGAGAGTCGCGCCAGGGTGCCGTAGCTGGCGGTGGTGCCGTAGCCGATGTCGACCGCAAGGTGGCTCAGAACCACTCGCCGAAATCCTTTGGAGAGCTGCCAATCCAGCGGGACATCGAAGGTGTGGCGGCGCCCGGAAAAGTACTCTGCCAGTTGGCTCGCGATGCCATCCAACCGCTTGGGGGCGTGCAGCAATCGGGAACTGATGCGGTCGGAAAGGTTCTGCAACACCCCGTCATGTCCTTCGCTGCTGAACGCCACGCGCACCAGCCCCATTGGTGTCGCGGCGATCAGCAGCGAGCCGACAGGAGAGTCGACCGTCCGGTAGGCGACGTCGAGAAGGTTGTCGTTGTCGGCGGTCGCTGCCAGCCGGGCGTGCAGGCGGGCGATGTCGTCGTCATCGACCGGGTAGAGCGCGGCGAGGTCAATTGCGGTCATTGGTGGACTCCGTTTTGGGCGATGGGTCAACACGGTTGTGCGCGTAGGTGCGTCGTAGCGTGGCGATGCCGTCGGCGGCTGCGCGCCGGGCGGCCGCGGCGCTGCTGTCGAGTAGCGCGGCGATTTCGGCATAGGGCAGGCCGGCCAGGTAGTGGTAGGCCACCGCCTGACGTTGTTTGGTGGGCAACGCCGCAACCGCCTCGGTCAGGTCCCGGTGACATCCGTTGGCGTGATCGGGCGACGGCGTCTCCGGCGTGTCCGGGATCGGTATCGCCCGCCGTGATGTGGCGCGATGGATATCGATCGTCTTGCGGTGCGCGATGGTGACCAGCCACGCCTCGAGGTTCGCGTCGGCCGGTAGCTCGGGGTAGGCCTTCATCGCCGCCAGGAAGGTGTCGGACCAGGCGTCGTCAGCATCGGCGTGGCCGAGGACCGCGCGGACCACCCGCAACACGGTGGCACCGTGCTGCGCGACGACCTGCTCGAATGGCGGCTTCATCCCGTTGGTTGATCGCGTGGCCGCTACCACAGCGTTTGCGGTGAGGCCGGTATCGCATTCTCCAGTTCGAGCAAGTATCGCTTGCGGTCCAGGCCGCCGGCGTATCCGGTGAGTTTCCCGGTGGATCCGACCACTCGATGGCAGGCGATGAGGATCGACAGCGGATTGTCGCCGACAAATCCGCCGATGTCGCGCGGGTCGACGCCGGCACCAACTTTGCGTGCCAACTCACCGTAGGTGGTGGTCTGGCCGTACGGGATTTCAGCGAGTAGCCGCCAGACCTGGCGTGCCGTGTCGCTGCCGCGCGGGTTGAGCGGCAGATCGAAATCCTCGCGCTCGCCGGCGAAGTACTCGCGGAGCTGGATGACGGCCTCATCGAAGCCGTGATCGTCGCTCGCTGCGACTCGCGGCCCGAACGAGTTGCGGTCCGGGCGGGTCCAGTGGCCCGGGTAATACAGGCCGGTCAGACCTTCGTCGTCGCGCACCAGTGTCAACGGTCCGATTGGTGAGTCGACGACGACGTGTCGAGTCGAAGTCGTGGGGGCTGCGGTGGACATGAGGGCTCCTGGAAGTCGTCGCTAGTGCTATCTACTTGGTAGACGTCTGGTGCGCCGGGTTTGTGAGGTTGGCCGAAGCGTCAGGATCACGACGCGCAAAGTTGCTGCGCGAACTCGCGCAGATCACGCGCGACGAGCGCCGGCTGTGGCAGATCGGGGATCGGTAGCGGTGCATTGCCGGGGCGGGTGATCAGTGCACCGCTCAATCCGGCACATTGCGCGCCGACGGTGTCCCAGACGTGGGCGGCGACCATCATGCAGTCTTCGGGAGCGACCGTGAGTTCCTCGCATACGTACCGGTACACGGTCGGGACGGGTTTAAACGCGCGGCATGCCTCGACACTGAAAGTTCGCTCGAAGAAGTGTGCCAGCCGGGCGTGTTCGAGCGGACTCGGCCCGTCGGGGTTGGGTGGCGAATTCGTCAGCGTCACGAGGCGAAAGCCGTTGTCGCGCAGCATGGTCAGCGCGTCTGCCACGTCCGGGTGGGCCGGCATCGTCAGCATGCCGTGTTTCACGCTTCGCAGGTCGTCATCGGTGATCTGCACGCCGTGGATGTCCGCGAGCATCGGCAGCAGCCCCTGGCCCAGGGTGAAGTAGTCGATGTAGCGCCCCGACAGCGTTGCCGTCATCGAGTACATGACGAGCTGGTTGAACCACTCCCGCATGACCCGCGGATCACCGAAGATTTGCTCGAAAAGTGGTGCCATGGCTTCGATATCGATGAGCGTTTCGTTCACGTCGAACACCAGAACAGCTGGAGCAACAGTCATCGTTCTATCATCCGATACGACGCGGTTCTCGTGGCTGAGCTCATTCCATGACGACGACCATTTTGCCGCCGGCTTCACCGGCTTCCATGACGCGGTGCGCTTCGCGGATCTGGTCGAAGGAGAAGACGCGTTCCGGTGCCGCTTCGAGTCGCCCCGCGGCCACCTGCGCTGCGATGTCTTGCAGCGGAACGTCGGACAGCGGGAACCCGGGGCTGCCAAACACAAAGCTACCGAAGAAGGACCAGTTCACCCCGCTGGCCATGCGCAGCAGCGGGTTGAAGTCGCCGATCGGGTCCAGGCCGCCCAGCCATCCAGCCAGGCAGGCGGTGCCGTCGCGACGAAGCATGTCCAGCGAGTCCAAGATCGTGCTGTTGCCGACCAAGTCGAGCACCGCATCGATCTGTTTGGCTTCCGCGATGCTGGCAGCCAGTGTTCGCGATTCCAGCTCCACCCGCGCGGCGCCGAGCGCCTCCAGCATGCCGAAACGCTCGCGCCTGCGTGCGGTGGCTATCACGCGTGCACCGGCCGCGACCGCCATCTTGACCGCGGCCTGGCCGAACGATGAAGTCGCGCCGCGGATTACGACGGTTTGTCCCGTCGACAGTTTGAGGTTGCGGAACAGGCACGTCCAGGCGGTCGCGTAGGTTTCCGGCAGCGCGGCCAGCTGCGACCAGGGCAGTTCGGATTCGATGAGGGCAACGTTGGCGGCCCGCACGCGGGTGTATTCGGCATAGCTGCCGTTGATGGTTCGGCCCAGGCCGCCCATCAGCGCTGCCACCTTGGCTCCGACCGGGAACTCTCCGCCCGGACAGGAGTCGGCGATCCCGACGCATTCGATGCCGCTGACTTCGGCGGCTTCTGCCCATTCGCCGCGGCGCATATGCAGCTCGGCGTGGTTGATGCCGAAGCCGCGGACTTTGATGACGACCTCGCCGTCCTTGGGTAGCGGTTTGGGGATGTCGGTGTAGACCAGGCTGTCGAGTCCGCCGAACTTCTCTAACACGATCGCCCGCATGGTTTCTCCGCCCGCGCTTTCGCGTACCACCGCGGGCGC
Organism: Mycobacterium sp.; assembly: GCF_035570115.1. Lineage (GTDB taxonomy): Bacteria > Actinomycetota > Actinomycetes > Mycobacteriales > Mycobacteriaceae > Mycobacterium. Next base: position 12,488 of record NZ_DATMLH010000224.1, on the reverse strand, counting down.
GGAGGGCAGGCCGGTGCCCGACGGTGACGCAGGCTCTGCAACGGACACTGTGGGTCTCCTTCTCCACGCCGTACTGGGACACGCTGCCCATTATTATGGGCTATATAACCCAAATTTGTCTATGTGGCTCAGCTCTTGGGCTTGCGTCGAGAAGACCGGGCCGGGGATCTGCGGCGTGTGGGTGCCGGTGCAAACGAACGCACGTATTCGACAGCGGAATTCAGCGCTGCGCGCAGCGGTTCCGGGTCGTCCATCGTATAAGTGAGCATGGCGCCGCCCTGATGGGCGGTGACCAGCGAGACCGCGAGGTGTCGCGGGTCGGCGTCGGGACGCAGATCGCCGCGGCTGCGCATCGCTGTGAGCCCAGCGCATAGCAGCTCGAGCCAGCGGTCGTAGCCGGCGGCGAGATCGTCGTGGACTTCGGGGTCGGCTTCGGTCAACTCTCCTGCGAGCGAACCGTAGATGCAGCCACCTTGTCGGTACACCGCGTCGACGTCGGCGATGTTGGCGTCCGCCCATGCTTGCAGCGCTTCGAGGCTGTCGAAGCCGCCGAATCGCGGCTGGGTGTGAAACTCCTGGACGTCGGTACAGCGTGCGGCGATTACCTGACGGGTCAGATCGCGTTTGTCAGAGAAATAGTGCGAGATCTGCGACCCGCTGACTTCCGCGGTGTTGCGCACCTGGTCGATGCTGGTGCCGGCAACGCCACGCTGGAACATCAGCTTTGCGGCGACCTTGACGATGCGCGCCCGAGTCGCACGTCCCTTGCGGGTAAACGGCGATGTGGCGTCGTCGGACACGTTGCCGCCCCCTTTCGGCTCTGTCAGGCAGGTTGGGCGGCCTTGCGTCGGCCGCGGGGACGCCGGGGTGGGCGGGCGACCCGTTCGGCGGGGTCGGTGGCGAACGTGCGCAAGTAGTTGACCGCAAAACGCAGGGCGTCGGCGTGCGGCCACTCCGCCCGATAGGTGAAGCTCAACATGGCGCCGCCCTGGTGGGCGCCGACGATGACCAAAGCCAACTCTCGCGGGTCGGCGTGCGCGCCCAGAACGCGGTGATCTTTCATGCGTTGGATCGCCTGCTCCAACAGTTCGATCCACTGCCAGTAGCCCGCCGCCAGCGTCTCGCGTGTTGCGGTGTCGGACTTTCCGAGTTGTCCGGCCAGCGCGTGATATGTGGGCGTGCCGGAGTAGCCGATTTGTCTCAGGTAACGCATGTTCAGATCGATCCAGTGCTCGAAGTCGTCGAACGTGTCGAGCGCCCCAAGCTTGGGCTGGCGATGAAAGTCGAGCACCACGTTGATCTGGTGCGCGACAACCGCACGAATCAGCGCCCGCTTGTCGGTGAAATAGTGGGCGAGTTGCGAGCCGCTTACCGACGCGGCCTTGCGCAGAGCGTCCATGTTCAACGCCGAGAGGCCGTCACTGAGGATCAGCTCGGCGGCGACCTGCACGATCCGGTCGCGGGTAGCGCGACCCTTGGCGGTTAAGCGCCGGTCGTCGCGCAGCTCGGCATGGACCATAGCGTCAGGTTAACGCGCATACACCGCCGATTATGGGACGTTCAACCCATATGATTGCGCCGTGTGTCCTCAGGTGGCGGGGAGCACTTTGGCGAGGAAGGAGCGGATCAGCCCGGTCACCTCGTCCAGCGCCGACTCCAGCAAGAAATGCCCGCCCTCGAGCAGATGGATTTCGGCATCGGGCAAGTCCTCGGTGAAAGCTTGCGCACCGGCCGGACCGAATATTTCGTCGCCGCGACCCCACGCCGCCAACAGCGGCACTTTGGTGGCGCGGAAGTAGTCCTGCACGCGTGGGTAGAGCGGCGAGTTGCTCGCGTAATCACGCAACAGTTTGAGTTGCACGTCGTCATTTCCCGGCCGGGATATCAGCGCATAGTCGTGATACCAGGATTCCGGATTGACCAGCGTCTCGTCCGGCACCCCGGTGACGTATTGCCAGCGGGTGGCGTCCAAGGTGAGGAATTGCCTTACCGCGCCTTCGGTCTCGGCTGTCTGCTCAGTCTGATAGGCGGTGACGACCTTCCAGAAGCTTTCCACAAAGCCCGCGTCGTAAGCGTTACCGTTCTGGCTGATGATCGCCGTAATCGCGGCGGGGTCATGCAGCGCCAGCCGCCACCCGATCGGAGCTCCGTAATCCTGCACGTACATCGCGTACCGGTCGACATTCAGTGCGCGTAACAGGCCTTGCGTCAACGCGGTGAGCGCATCGAACGTGTAGTCGAACTGCTGCACCGATGGTGCGTCAGAAAGGCCGAATCCCAAATGATCTGGCGCGATCACGTGGTAGCGGTCGGCGAGCGCGGGAACCAAGCCCCGGAACATATACGAACTGGTCGGAAAGCCGTGCAAGAGCACCAGTGCGGGCGCGTGCGGGTCGCCGGCTTCCCGGAAGAAGAGTTGGTGGCCGTCGACGGTGAGGTAGCGGTGATGAACAGTCGGCATGGATGGTTCCTCCTGTTTTGGGTTATACATCCCATTATGCCCCTGCCGCAACTGCGGCACAAGACACTCGTGTCGACACATGAAACTGAGCCACGCGTTGACCCGCACCGCGGGTTATGCATATTCTGGGTCAACTGACCCATTCCCGGCAAGCAGGCCAAAGGAGTAGCTGTCGATGGGTAGCGCGTTGCGGGATAAGACAGTCCTAGTGGTAGGCCGCGGTAGTGGAATCGCGCGTGCGGTGACGCTGCTGGCGCGATCAGAGGGTGCGCGAGTTGTCGTCGCCGGACGAGACAAAACCAAACTGGCCGATGCCTATGCTGACACCGCCGATCCCGGGATCAGCGCCGAGGTCGTGGACATTACCGACGACGCATCGATCGCCGCGCTCGCCGACCGACTGGGGCCCGTCGACCATGTGGTGTCGACCGCATCGGCACGTGCGCGCGGAAAATTAGCAGACCTGCAGCGCGAGAATCTGCGGATGTCGTTCGACACCAAGGTCATCGGTCCTACCATGCTCGCTAAATACCTTGCGGGACAGATCAACCCCGGTGGCTCGTTCGTCTTGTTCTCCGGTGTGCATGCCTTCAAGCTCAACGTCGGCTATCTGGGCGTCGGCATCACGAACGGTGCCGTGGATTTCCTCACCCGATGGCTCGCGGTCGAACTCGCCCCGCTACGGGTCAACGCCATCGCGCCGGGTGTCATCGACACCGGCGCCTGGGATTCGCTTGGTGCAGAAGGCAAGCGTGACTATTTCGAACACATCAGTTCCCGCAATCCGGCGCGTCGTATCGGAACGCCGGACGACATTGCCGGCGCCGTGCTGTTCGCGATGACCAACACTTTCCTGACCGGCGTGACCTTGAAGGTGGACGGCGGTGAACCGCTGACCTAGGTCCCTTCGCACGGCATCCAAATTCGCGGTGTGAGGACTTACCACTGCACGCCGGTGGAGACGCAGAACTCATTCTGCTCGGGGTCCGACATCCTGACCCATCGAGTTCCCCCGAAGCTCTGCACACCTTGGTCGATGCGATGAGCGCCGAGTGCCTGCAGTCGGTGGACCTCGGTCTCGATGTCGTCGACCACAATGTCGACGTGCATGCGGTTCTTGCCCGCTTTGGGTTCGGGCACCCCTTGAAGGAGAAGCGGTGCAGCGATCCCCTCCCTGGGAACGAGCACAGCCAGGTTCGCGCCCATGTAGTACTCGCGATAGTCGAGCGCGTCGCGCCAGAACTTAGCGAGCGTCTGCGGCTCTGCACAGTCGAGCACGAGTTCCACCGTTGCCTTATGTCCCATGGCGTAACTCCCAGACCGGATTCGACTCGGTCAGCTACAGGCTGAGCGCGACCGACGCCTCGGCCGTGTAGCACAGGAACGTCAGCGTCTCCTGCAGGTAAAGCTGCACGGTGTCGGCGTCGTGAGTGAGGTATCCGATCGACACGTCGGTGCCAAGCTGCAGGTCGAAGTCACCGCCGCGGGTAGTCAGCACGAATGCCCCGTCGATGGCGGGCGCCCAGATGATGTCGCCGTCAATCAGCCGACGGATGTGCTCGCGGATCGGATAGCCGTGTTCGGTGGTCTCGCTGACTTTGGTGTAGGCGTCGGCGGACAGCAGCACCGTGTACGGTCCGTCGACACCGGACAGTCGCAGTGCGGACAAGGCCTGCGAGATGACGTCCGGAAAGCCGCGCACATCCTTGGGCAGTTTGAGCGCCGGGTTGGTGCTACAGCTACGGACGCCCTCGATCGAGGCGGCTTCGTAACCTTCGAAGATGGCCCGGTCTTCGACGAACGCCAGCTTCTTGGCGGCAGCCTTGACCGGATCCCAGTCAGAGTCCTGCGACCCGCGCTCCACGTCGTCGATCTCGCCACGAGACAGCGTAAATGGAACCCGAAGCCGCACAAGTGGTTTGCTGGCACGCAGCTGAGCGATAACGCCGTCGGTGGGTGCCTTCACGTCGAGCAGACGGCCGGTGCTGATCGCCGCCGTGACCGGCCCTCCCGGCTCGCTCACGTCGACGACCCGGCGTCCGGCGATGTGCCGCTTGAACGTCCGTGTTGCCTCCAATTCGATTTCGGTCCAAGCCTCTTCGGTGATCGGCGCAAGATCGCGGTAGAGGTTGTTCATTGCCGGATTCCTTTCAAACTGCCGATCGTCAACGAGCCAGCTGTGCCATCCGTGGGCGGGGTAACCACCGCCGGCGCCGTGACCTGTGCACTCGGCAGCGGCGGTGGATCATCGAGGAAGTCGATGGTCGGGGAGAAGAACAATCCGCCGGTGACCGCGACCGAGAAGTCCAGGATGCGATCGGTGTTACCCGGGGGATCGCCAAGGAACATGTTGCGCAGCATCCGTTCGGTGACCTCCGGCGCGCGCGAATACCCGATGAAATACGTGCCGAATTCGCCTTTTCCGAGTTCGCCGAACGGCATGTTGTGCCGCAAGATCTTCAGCTCGGTGCCGTCGTCGTCGGCAATGACGTTGAGGGCGATGTGCGCGTTGGCCGGCTTCTCGTCGTCGTCGAACTCGATGTCGTCCAGCTTGGTCCGGCCGATCACCCGCTCCTGCTCGGTGACCGACAGTGACTCCCACGCCGCCATATCGTGCAGGTACTTCTGCACGTGCACATAGCATGAACCGGCGAAATCCGGGTCCTCGTCGCCTACGGCGCTGGCCGAGACCGCCAGCGCACCGCCCGGGTTTTCGGTCCCGTCGACGAAGCCCAGCAGATCGCGGTTGTCGAAGAACCGGAAGCCGTGCACTTCGTCGACAACGGTCACCGCGCCGGCCATCGACTTGAGAATGCGATTGGCCAGCTCGAAACAGACATCCATGGTCTCGGCCCGGATGTGGAACAACAGATCGCCGGGTGTGGCCGGGGCGGCGTGCCGTGGGCCTTCCAACTCGATGAACGGATGCAGCCCGGCAGGCCGTGGGCCGGTGAACAACCGATCCCAGGCCTGCGAGCCGATCGAGGCGATCACCGACAAGTGTTTGGTCGGATCGCGGAATCCGATTGCCCGCACCAGTCCGGAAATGTCTGACAGCGCATCGTGCACCGTCTCCTCGCCGCCCTCGTCGATGCTGACCACCACGAAGATCGCGGCCGGTGTCAGGGGCGCGAGAACCGGTTGCGGCTGCGCCGAGGGTGCTAACGGCTCTGCGGGCACGGGTTCGACCCTAACGTGCCCACGGGTTCCAGATAATCCCGTGGTGAAAAGATGAGGACATGGCTGCCACGGCGCGAGGGTTGTGCGAATTCATCGACGCGTCCCCGTCGCCGTTCCATGTCTGTGACACGGTGGCCGCCAGGCTGCGCGCCGCCGGCTACACCGAGCTGGCTGAGACTGACGGGTGGCCCTCGACGGGCAAATTCTTCACCGTACGCGCCGGGTCGCTGGTGGCCTGGGACAGCGGGATTGACACCGGCGGTCGGCCGTTTCGGGTCGTCGGCGGGCATACCGACAGCCCTAATCTTCGGGTCAAGCAACACCCCGACCGTGCGGTCGCGGGTTGGCAGGTGGTGGCGCTGGAGCCGTACGGCGGTGCCTGGCTGAACTCCTGGCTGGACCGTGATCTGGGCGTCAGCGGGCGACTGTCGGTGCGGGACGGCCAAACCCCCAACGGCATCGCGCACCGACTGGTGCGGATCGACGCTGCGATCCTGCGCGTGCCGCAGTTGGCGATCCACCTGGCCGAGGACCGCAAGTCGCTCACGCTGGATCCGCAGCGCCACGTCAACGCGGTGTGGGGAGCCGACGGCCGAACCCGGTCGTTCATCGGCTACGTTGCCGAGCAAGCCGGCACCGATCCCGAGGACGTGCTCGGCGCCGACCTGATGACCCACGATTTGGCCCCGTCGACGCTGTCCGGCCTCGGTGACCAGTTCGTCAGCGCGCCGCGGCTGGACAACCAGGCATCCTGCTATGCGGGCCTGGAGGCGTTTCTGGACGCCCCGGCCGGCGAATACCTGCCGGTGCTGGCGCTGTTTGACCACGAGGAGGTCGGGTCCACCTCCGATCACGGCGCTGACTCCGAGCTGCTAGTGACCACGCTGGAGCGCATCGTGATCGCTGGTGGTGGCGGGCGGGAAGACTTTCTACGGCGGCTCGCCGGATCGATGGTGGCCTCGGCGGACATGGCGCACGCCACCCATCCCAACTACCCGGAGCGGCATGAGCCCGGCCACCTCATCGCGATCAACGGTGGCCCGGTGCTCAAGGTGCACCCGAACCTGCGGTACGCCACCGACGGTCGCACCGCCGCGGCGTTCGCGCTGGCCTGCCAGCAGGCCGGGGTACCGCTACAGCGTTACGAACACCGCGCCGACCTGCCCTGCGGTTCGACGATCGGTCCGATGACGTCGGCCCGGACCGGCATCCCGACCGTCGACGTCGGCGCTCCCCAGCTGGCCATGCACTCCGCACGGGAACTCATGGGCGCCGGTGACGTCGCCGCTTACGCCGCCGCTCTGCGGGCGTTCTTGTCACCCGGCTGACCTGCTGGATCAGCGCTGCGTGACGAAGACCGGCTCGTAGCGGATCACGTTCTCCACCACCATGCCGTTGCGGGTGCGCACCCGGTCGAGCCCCCGGATCTCGAATGGACCCTGCGGGCCGGTCCCGTGACCCACATAGTGCAGGAAGATCAGCTGTTCGCCCTCGGCCGTCCCTGGAACCGTGGCGCTGTCGATGAGTTCGAGCCGCAGGTCCGGAGCGGCGGCCAGCAGGTCGGCGATCTTTTCGGTGTACGCCTCGACTCCCTGCACCGGCTCGGGATCGCCGGGCCAGTAGCCGACGATGTCGTCGGCCAGGATGTTCATCCCGCGGGACAGATCGGGCGCCGCCCAGAACGCGGCCCACAGCTGGGCGCTGAACATCGGCGCATCTTGGTCGATAGTCGTTGCAGGAGCAGCGGATTGGATGTCGGTCATGATTCCTCCACGGATCGGGCACTTCGGCGCAGCGCGTCGACCCAAGCGTGTCCCCGCCCCTGCGGATCCGCAATTACCTCGGAGGTCATAGGACGTGCGTAATGCCGGTAATACAGTTGGAGGTATGGCGCTCAACGTAGAGATGGTCACATTTGACTGCAGCGACCCCGCGAAGCTGGCCGGTTGGTGGGCTGAGCAGTTCGACGGCCAAGTTCAGGAGATGCTCCCCGGCGAATTCTTCGCCGTCATGCGGCCGGAGGGACCGCGGCTCGGTTTTCAGAAGGTGGCCGATCCCACGCCGGGGAAGAACCGCGTGCACCTGGATTTCGGTGCGGCTGATGTCGACGCTGAAGTCTCGCGACTTACCGCCGCCGGCGCCACCGAGGCCGGCCGGCACAGCGTCGGCGACAACTTCCGGTGGGTGGTGCTGACCGACCCCGACGGCAACGCGTTCTGCATAGCCGGTTCGCAGTAACCGGCCCTGCGGCTCGTGTCGTCGATGATCGCGGGGCCGCCAATCTAGACTGTCTGCGTGACGTCTGGGCTTACCCAAGCGGTCGATACCGTCGAGCAGGCCGCGGCCACCCCTGATCAGCCGCAACCGTTCCGCGAACTGGGTCTGAAAGACGACGAATATCAGCGGATCCGCGACATCTTGGGCCGCCGCCCGACCGATGCCGAGCTGGCGATGTACTCGGTGATGTGGAGCGAGCATTGTTCCTACAAGTCGTCCAAGGTCCACCTGCGGTACTTCGGTGAGACCACCACCGACGAGATGCGGGCCGGGATGCTGGCCGGCATCGGGGAGAACGCCGGCGTCGTCGACATCGGCGACGGCTGGGCGGTCACCTTCAAGGTGGAATCGCACAACCACCCGTCCTACGTCGAGCCCTACCAGGGCGCGGCCACCGGTGTCGGCGGCATCGTCCGCGACATCATGGCGATGGGCGCGCGACCGGTGGCGGTGATGGACCAGCTGCGTTTCGGCGCCGCCGACGCCCCGGATACCCGCCGCGTGCTCGACGGCGTGGTGCGCGGCATCGGTGGCTACGGCAACTCATTGGGCTTGCCCAACATCGGCGGCGAGACCGTGTTCGACGCCAGCTACGCCGGTAATCCGTTGGTCAATGCGCTGTGCGTGGGCGTGCTCCGGCAGGAGGACCTCCATCTGGCCTTCGCATCGGGCGCAGGCAACAAGATCATCCTGTTCGGTGCGCGCACCGGGCTCGACGGCATCGGCGGTGTGTCGGTGCTGGCGTCGGAGACGTTCGGCGGCGACGAGTCCGGGTCGGGTCGCAAAAAGCTTCCGTCGGTTCAAGTCGGTGACCCGTTCATGGAGAAGGTGCTCATCGAATGCTGCCTGGAGTTGTATGCGGCCGGCCTGGTGATCGGGATCCAGGATCTCGGTGGAGCTGGGATAGCATGTGCGACTTCGGAGTTAGCCTCTGCCGGGGACGGCGGTATGGTGATCGAGCTGGACACCGTTCCGCTGCGGACCAAGAACATGGTCCCGGCCGAAGTGCTTTGCAGCGAGTCGCAGGAACGGATGTGCGCGGTCGTCGCTCCGGAGAATGTGGACGCTTTCCTTGAGGTCTGCCGCAAGTGGGAAGTATTGGCCACCACGATCGGCGAGGTCACCGACGGTGACCGGTTGCGCATCACCTGGCACGGCGAGACGGTCGTCGACGTGCCGCCACGCACGGTGGCCCACGAAGGCCCGGTGTACCAGCGTCCGGTGGCTCGCCCGGAGTCGCAGGATGCGTTGAACGCCGACCGGGCGAGCAGCCTGCCCCGACCAGTCACCGGTGATGAGCTGCGCGCGACTTTGCTTGCGCTGCTTGGCAGTCCACATCTGTGCAGCCGTGCCTTCATCACTGAGCAGTACGACCGCTACGTGCGCGGGAACACCGTGCTGGCTGAACACGCCGACGGCGGCGTGCTGCGCGTCGACGAGTCCACCGGCCGCGGAATCGCGCTGTCCACCGACGCGTCGGGACGCTACACGTTGCTCGACCCCTACACCGGCGCCCAACTCGCGCTGGCCGAGGCCTTCCGCAACGTCGCCGTCACGGGCGCCACCCCGGTCGCGGTGACCAACTGCCTGAACTTCGGCTCGCCGGAAGACCCCGGCGTGATGTGGCAATTCGCCCAGGCGGTGCGTGGTTTGGCGGACGGCTGTGCGGCACTGGGCATTCCGGTGACCGGCGGCAACGTCAGCTTCTACAACCAAACCGGGTCGACGGCGATCCTGCCCACCCCGGTGGTGGGCGTACTGGGCGTGATCGACGATGTCGCCCGGCGTATCCCGACGGCGATGGGTACCGAGCCGGGCGAGACGCTGATGCTGCTCGGCGACACCCGTGACGAATTCGACGGATCGGTATGGGCACAGGTCACCGCCGACCATCTGGGCGGGCTGCCGCCCGTGGTGGACCTGGCTCGCGAGCGACTGTTGGCCGATGTGTTGACCGCGGCCTCCCGCGACGGACTGGTGTCTGCGGCCCACGATCTGTCCGAAGGCGGCTTGGCGCAGGCCGTGGTGGAATCGGCGATGGCCGGCGAAACAGGTTGTCGCATCGTGCTTCCCGAGGACACCGACCCGTTTGTCATGTTGTTCTCCGAGTCGACCGGCCGGGTGCTGGTAGCCGTGCCGCGCACCGAGGAGAGTCGCTTCCGGTCGATGTGCGAAGCGCGGGGCCTGCCGGTCACGCGCATCGGTGTCGTCGACCAAGGTTCGGACGCTGTGGAGGTGCAGGGTGTGTTCACCGTGTCCCTGGCAGAGTTGCGCAGCACGTCCGAGGGAGTGCTGGCCGCACTGCTGCGATGAATACTGAACCTCGCCAACGGCATCCGTTGGTGGTGTGGGCGTGGAGCCTGCTGCGCCTGAAATTCGTCGGGGTGGCGTTCGGTGCGTTGTTCTTCTGTCTTTCCCTCACACCGTCGCTGCTGCCACGGGACTGGGTGTTCCAGGGGCTGATCGGCGGGATCAACGGAGCGTTTGGCTACGGCCTGGGCGTGGTGATCGGCAGGATCGCCTACCGGCTGGTGCTGCGGAATGCCCGCCGGTGGCCACCCCGGGCGCCGATGCTGTTCTGGATGAAGGCCGCGGTCGTCGCGATCGCGCCGACGGCTTGCGTGCTGATGCTGATCCCCGCCGCCTCCTGGCAGCGGCAGGTGTCCGCACTGATGGGCATCCAGGGCCCGACGACCCTGGGCTACCTGCGCACGCTGATCGTTGCGCTCGCCGTCGGCGCCCTGGTGGTGTCCACGTTCCGGGTGCTCATCGACGCGGTCAGGCTGCTGGCCCGGATGCTGATCAGGCGATGGCACCTGCACGACGAGGTGGCGCTGTTCATCGGCACGACAATTGTTGTGGCGCTGCTGATCATGCTGTTCGACGGCATTTTGGTCCGCGGATTCTTCGCAGGGGCCAATGCGGTTTTCGAGCCGCGGGACTCCGCCACCCCTGCCGGCGTCTCGCAACCACTATTTGCTGAAAAGTCCGGCAGCTCAGCGTCATTGGCGCCGTGGGAGTCGCTGGGATACCAAGGCCGCGCCTTCGTCGCCAGCGGTCCGCATGCAGCCGAACTGTCCCGGCTCAACGGCAGGCCCGCCAAGGAGCCCATCCGGGTGTACGCCGGGCTGCATGCCGCCCCCGACGACCAAGGCCGGTTGGCGGTGCTCCTCGGAGAACTGGAGCGCACCGGCGCATTTAGCCGCAAAGTGCTGGTCATCGCGCCGACCACCGGAACCGGCTGGATCGACCCGGTGGCGGCAAGCTCGCTGGAGATGATGTACAACGGCGACACCGCGATCGTCGGTCTGCAGTACTCCTACCTGCCGAGCTGGATCTCGTTTCTGGCCGACCGGCAGAAGTCCATGGATTCCGGCCGAATGCTGATCGACACGGTTCACCACCGTTGGCAACAACTGCCGCCGGACCACCGCCCGAAATTGGTGCTCTATGGCGAGAGCCTGGGTTCGATGGCCGGCCAGGCCGCCTTCGGGTGGCTGCCCGACATCCGCCGGATGGGCTTCGACGCGGTGCTGTGGGTGGGGCCGCCGCAAGCAAGTCCGCTGTGGCATGCGCTGATCGTGCGGCGCGACCCCGGCACCATGGAGGTGGAGCCGCGTTACGACAACGGGCGGACCGTGCGGTTCTCCGAAGCCAACATCCCCGCGGACATCACCGGGGTGGCGGGGCCGCCATGGGTGGGCACTCGCGTGCTGTTTCTCCAGCACGCATCGGACCCCGTCGTGTGGTGGACACCCGATCTGCTGTTCGGCAGGCCCGACTGGCTCATCGAACCCCGCGGACAGGACCGCACCGCGTTGATGCGCTGGTATCCGATCGTCACGTTTTGGCAAGTCAGTGCCGACCTGACCAACGCCGAGGGCGTGCCCGGCGGGCACGGGCACAACTACAGCAACGACATCCTGGACGGCTGGGCCGCGGTAACTCCGCCGGACGGCTGGACACCAGCAGACACCGAGCGTATTCGCGCCGCGTTGAGCACCCTCAAATGATGCAGCACAATGACTTTCGCCGTGTGCAGGCGCTTGGGCTGGCCGGCGCGCTGGTCGGCTGGAGCTTTGTCGCTCCCCGGCTACCCGCCCGGGGCCGGTTGCTCCTGCAGGCCGGTCTTGCCGGGCTGCTGGTCCGAGTGTCGAGGGCGCCGCTGGGCCTGCGTCCGCCACGGCTGTGGGCGGGCTCCCGGTTGGGCGTGGCCGCCGGATCGGCGGCGGCGGTCGGGATCTTGGCAACGACATCCGTTCCGGCCGTGCGGCTTTCGATGGCCGAACGGGAACTGCCCGTCTCGGCGGCGACCTGGCTGGCGTTGCAGATACCGCTGGGCACGGTGTGGGGCGAGGAGGCGGCATTTCGTGCCGCGCTGGCCGCCGTCGCCGGGCGCGGTTACGGCGTCGCCGGTGGCCGGCTGCTGCAGGCGATTGCGTTCGGCCTCTCCCATATCGCTGATGCGCGCGCGACCGGTGAGCCCGTGCTGCCCACCGTGCTCGCTACCGGCGGTGCGGGCTGGATATTTGGTTGGCTGGCAGAACATTCCGGCAGCCTCAGCGCGCCA
>NZ_DATMLH010000223.1:0-2190 GCF_035570115.1 Mycobacterium sp. | reverse complement strand
GCGGCATTTGAGAAGGTCACTGGACATCCAGCAGAATACATCGACACGGATTTAGACACGTACTGGGGGAGCGGTCCGCGAAGTGCAATCGCAGATACGCCTGCCGGGTACAACGCAGATCCAAATGACAAAAGCACGATGAGCTTCCGCGATAATTTCACTGGATTCTGGAATCTTTGGAAGTACGGGATAGTTAAACGAGATTATTCTTTGCTCGATGAGATTCACCCGAATCGGATTAGAAGTGCTGAGCAGTGGTTCAGGAGAGAAGATCAGCGGGGAAGAGAGCTGGGGCAAGGCGGCCTTTGGGAGAGGGCTCAATCGGAGAATTGGAATTCGATTCTAAAGAGTGTTGAGGATATGAGGACAGGGAAGTTGTAGAGCCTGCGCTACGGACTTTCGCTGCACGGTGCGGCCATCGTCGGCCCCACACATTGCCCGCCCTACAACCGAAGGAAGCCCAACCATGACCGACATCGACCTGTCCGACCTAGCCGCCGACCGCGACGGGTCCCGGAAGCTTCGCGGCTACCTGGCCAGCCCAGCGGGCACCGGTCCGTGGCCCGCCTTGGTGATGATCCATGAGGTCTTCGGCCTCGACGACGTCATGCGTCGCCACGCCGACCACCTCGCCGGTCTCGGCTACCTCACCCTGGCCGTGGACCTGTTCAGCGCGGGCGGTACCACGCGTTGCCTGGTCGCCACGATGACCGCGATGATCCGCGGGCGCGGCCGCGCATTCGCCGACATCGGCGCCGCCCGGGATTACCTGGGTGGTTCTCGCGACTGCACCGGCAAGATCGGCGTCATCGGGTTCTGCATGGGCGGTGGCTTCGCACTGCTTAGCGCCGGCGATGGTTACGACGCCGCCGCCGTCAACTACGGTCAGCTTCCCAGCGACCTCGACGAAACGCTGGCCGGTGCCTGCCCGATCGTGGCCAGCTACGGTGGCCGCGACCCGCAGCTTCGAGGTGCCGCTAGCCGGCTCGACGCAGCACTGAACAAGGCAGGAGTAACCCACGACGTCAAGGAATACCCCGCGGCCGGCCACGGTTTTCTCAACGACACCGAAGCCGGTCCCCGGGCGCTACGGCCCTTGCTGCGGATCGCCGGCATCGGTCCAGAGCCGGAGTCGGCCAAAGACGCCTGGGACCGGATCGAACTGTTCTTCGCCACCCACCTCAACTAACAGTCTTCGCCTTAACCCGCTAAGGAGCCCACCAGATGACAACTGCTAATCGCACCACGAAGCTTGGCGACGACTTAACGGTCAGTGCAATAGGATTCGGCGCGGGAGCGCTGGCATCGGTCTACGGTGACGTCGACGACGCCGAATCGCTCGCCACGCTCAATCGCTGCATAGACCTCGGCGTGACTTTTATCGACACCGCCAACGTGTACGGCGGCGGCAGCAATGAGCGACTCATTGCCAAGCTGCTCGCCGACCGCCGGGACGAGGTCACGCTGGCGACGAAATTCGGCGTCGCCAGCCACCCGGCAGACCGCGCAGCGGGCCGGCGGCCCGTCCGTGGTGACGCTGCCTACGTGCGTCAGTGCATCGACGAAAGCCTTGCCCGGTTGCAGACCGACGTCGTTGACCTGTACTACATGCACCGGCGTGACCTGACCGTGCCGATCGAGGAAACCGTCGGCGCGATGGCCGAATTGGTGCGCGCGGGCAAGGTTCGCCACCTCGGGCTCTCCGAGGTGACCGCCGACGAGCTGCGCGCCGCCGTAGCGGTGCACCCGATCGCGGCCGTGCAGAGCGAGTGGTCGATCTGGAGCCGCGACGTCGAGCGCCTCGTGGTGCCGACCGCCGCCGAGCTCGGGGTGGGCTTTGTGCCGTACTCCCCGCTGGGCCGCGGCTTCTTGACCGGAAGCATCCGTTCGGCCGCGGACCTGTCGTCACCGAGCGACTTTCGCCGCACCCTGCCTCGGTTCGCCGACGGCGCGCTGGAAGCCAACCTCGGTGTGGTCGATGTGGTCAGGTCGGTTGCCGAGGAACAGCGTGCGACGCCGGCGCAGGTCGCGCTGGCATGGCTGCGGCTACGCGCCGAGGCCCTCGGTGTGGCCTCGGTACCGATTCCCGGCACCCGGCGGGCGTCACGCGTCGAGGAGAACCTTGGCTCGTTGTCGGTCACCCTGACCCCCGCCCAGCTCACTGCCCTGGACGCGGCGGGCGCGGCGGTC
>NZ_DATMLH010000222.1:0-14069 GCF_035570115.1 Mycobacterium sp. | reverse complement strand
TCGAAGAACGTCCGCAGGCCGACCTCGCCTTCCGCACGCGCCAGCGCCGCGCCAAGGCAGAAGTGCCTTCCGCCGGAGAACGACAGATGCTTGCCCGCGTTGTCGCGTTCGATGTCGAAGCGGTCCGGGTCGGCGAACACGGCCGGGTCACGGTTGGCCGCGGCGACGTACACGATGACCAGTTCGCCTTGTTTGATTGCGGTGCCCGCGATCTCGGTGTCGTTGACCGCCAGCCGCGCGGTGAGCTGCACCGGTGATTCCAAACGCAAGATCTCTTCGACGGCGTTGGGCCACAGGTCTGGACGCTGACTCAGTGTGTGCAGATGCTCAGGAGTGTCCAACAGCATGCGAATCCCGTTACCCAACAGATTCACCGTCGTCTCGAAACCGGCGGCCAACACCAAACCGGCGACCGCATGGAGTTCAGATTCGTCTAGATATGTTTCCTCGGAACCACTTTCGGCCTTCTGGATCAGCTGGCTCATCAGGTCGTCGCCTGGATTCCGCCGCAACTGTTGCAGATGCTCGACGAGCCAGAAGTTGAATCCCGCGATCCCGCGCTGCACGCGCCGGTATTGCGGCCAGGTGAGGCCGAAATCCAAACTGGGCGCTGCGAGTTCGCCGAACTCGAGAACCCGTTGTCGATCCGCGTCGGGCACCCCCAGGATGTCGCTGATGATCGCCACCGGCAGCTGCGCACAGTACCGGTCGACGATGTCGACGACACCCGGTTCGCGGGACAGCTGATCGAGCAGTGTCTCCGCAGTCTGCTCGACTCCGTCCCGTAGTGCGGCGACCGCCCGCGTGGTGAACACCGACGACACCGTCTTCCGGTAGCGCGTGTGGTCTGGCGGCTCTACTGCCAGCAACGACGGCGGCCGCAACGGATGGAGCAGCTCGTCGCGGGTGCGACCTTCCAGCCACCGCAGCGGCGCCGGTAGGTTCGATCCGATCGAAAGCACCCGGAAGTCGTCGGATCGCAGCAGTTCATGCCCGACTGCGTGGTCCGCGGTGATGTAGCCGATTCGTGAACGCGCCAGCGGACCCCGAGCCCGCACCTCCTCGTAGAACGGCACCGGGTCCGCTTTCACGGTCGGGTCGGCGATCAGCCGAGCCTGCAGGTCACCCCGTCGGGCGCCGATCGATGCGCCGCCGCGCACGAAACCATGCAGCGCCAGCCAGTGCAACCGCTGCTTGAATGCGATGTCCACGCGCAGGCCTCCAGATCGTCTCCGCAGTGCTATCGCCAGCCTACGGCCAAGGCCAGGGTCAGCCGTTAGGCCAGTTCCCAGTTCATGTTTTTCGCGAACGCGATCGCGTCGTCGCTGGCGGTGCCGAGCGCATGACAGCGCTGGATGTAGTCGCGGACCATCGGCAGGAAGTTCATCGGGTTGTAGGCGTCTTCCTCATAGCTCCACAGTCCCTCACCGGCGTACTTCATGACCGACAAGTTGGCCGCCTGGTGAATGCTCCCGTCACCGGGATCCCGCATCCGATTGAGGAACTCGCAGAACACCCAGCCGCGGTCCTCGTCGATGGAGTGCCACGACGTCGGATAAGACGGCATCTCACTTCCCGGGAAGACATTCATCGTCGAGACGATCCAATCGCGGATCTGCTCGCGACCGTTAAAGGTTCCGTAGGTGTGCTCAACGTAGGTTGCGTCCTCGGTGAACTGATCGGCGAACCGTGACCAATCCCAACTGGAACCGATCTCTACGACGACTTGTTTGTGATGCTCGAATGCCGACTCGATCTCACTGCGCGACCACTGTCCCATGGCAACCTCACTCAGCTCGATCGATTCACGCCTCGGCCACATCCTTGATGCGGCGCAGCGTCTTGGTCATGTCACGCACGTTGCGTCGCTGACGCAGGTAACCGCCAAACAGCCAGTAATACAGCGTGGTGAACGCGGAGGCATTCATCCGAAATGATTCGGTGACATCGGTGCCGTCGCCTGTGGGCGTCAGTCGGTAATGCCAGTTGTTCACCGGCCTGTCGCCAACGAGCACCTCGAAACCGAATTCACGGCCCGGCTCGCACGCAGTGACTCGGCAGGTCGTCCAGTACACCGGCCCGATTTCGTTGCGCTTGACGTGGCCGCGGAATCGCGCCCCAAGCGCCGGCCCGCCAGCACCGTCAAGCCATTGGGCCTCGAATGTTTCGGGGGAAAACCGCCCGATGTTGCGGACATCCGCGATCAGGTTCCAGATCTTGTCCGCAGGTGCCGCCATATGAACCGTCGCCGAGCCCTGCATGGGCCGATCCAAGCATGCCCGCGCCGGACCGGTGACCGGAAACGCTGATCTTTACCGACGCGACTACTTCGGCAAGCTGAGTCTCACCTGTCGCCGCTAGTCCTCGCTGTCGACCGGCACGTCGTGCCGCACCACCTTCACCTTGCCACCCGGCAGGCAGACGGCGTAGCCGTGGTATTTGCCGTACAGCTCCCACGCGGTGACGCGATCGTCGGGCGCCACGTCGATCCGATGTCCGTCCGAGAATTCCAGGTGCAAGTCTCCGGCGTCATCCCAGACGATGTCGGTGCACGTCGCTCCGGCGAAATCAAAAAGCGGTCGCTCGTCGACAGCTGGGGCATTAGGGTCGACGGACACAACCTCAACAGGAGAGGTGGCGGTGGCCGGCAGGGTCAGGGTTATCCGTGTCGAGATGACGAGTTCGTTGTAATCCTCTAGGTTCAGCACCAGACCGTCATGGAACGCGATCCGTTGTACCGCACAGCCTCGAATCCAGTGCTCAATCAATTTCTGTTCGGTCATGCATTTACTCTTCTCGCGACACGGCGCCTGCACAAGACCTGCAATGCGACCCGCGCGGATATTCGATAACAAACCGTTCTTTGGGCAGCAAAGAACGGTTCGTGAATATATCTTTTGACGTGGCCGCCGGCCTGGTGGCGCGGGTCCAACCCTTGTCCCGACGATGAATCCGCGCTAGCGTTTCGACGTCTTCCATCTCGATCAAGACGGGTGATCATCATCGACGCAGAGTTCAGTGAGTCCTTCCACGGCACGAAGCGTTCCAAGGGCGGCGGACCGGATGACGGCGAGGCGCCGGTCATCGTCAGCTTGGTCGAGGCGGCGATGCAGATGTTCTCCGCAGCGATCGACGCCTTGCCCGACATCAACGACCCGGAGTTCTCCGGACGCGCCAACGTGATTCTTTCCGGGCTGCGGAAGCTGCAGACCGCACTCACCAAAGCAGCGTCTCGCGGCAGGGCAACGCCGTCGGTCATCGTCTCGTTGAGCGGAGTTCGAACACGCTACGACGACCTGATGGCCATGGCCGCCGATGCGCCCGGCGCGACGTTGGGTCAGCAACTGTATGCCGTCCGTCGGCGGGCCAAACTGTCGGCGCAGGAAACCGCCAACGGCGCGGGGCTGACGGCCGATCTCCTCGACGCCATCGAGGCCGAGGAAATCCCGACCGACGAGGAAGCGGCCCGGATCAAGGAGCTCCTCGCGGCTCTTGGGGGCTGACACCCCTCCGCGGCGGTCAGCCGTTGCGTGATCAACCATGAGTGACGCTGGTGGACCGTCAGCACGCCATCATTCGCCGGCTGCGCGGATGCTCATTGCCGCCACATTGCTGGCTGCCTTGATATTTGGCGCGGCTTTCCTGGCGATCGACTGGTTGCATTCATCAGCCGCCGATGCTGTCGAGCACCCCGGCCCCGCCGTCACCGACGAACAAACCCAGGCTGAGGTCGTCGAGCAGGCGAAGGACATCGTGGCGATTGCCGGGCTGGCGCAGCCGACGGCGGGCTATTCGTTGGTGTCGTGCAAGAACCGCGACGATCCGCCGTACCAGGGAGCGGTCTACCTGAACTTCGTGCTGCCCACCGACGTCGGCGCCGACACGTATTTCCGCACTGTCGCCGCGGCCTTGGTCGCCCACGGCTGGAACGAGGGCCTGCCGCCGAATCAGCATCTGTTCGGCCGGAATCTGTCGAAGGACGGCGTCAACGCGCTGCTGTATCCCGACGGCGACTCCTCGACGCGCGGCGTCGTACACATCCACGGTCAGTGCCGGGACACCACCGACCACCGCCGCGACTCAGCGGCGTGGATCGATATCACCAACCGACTACGTTGAAACTGTCCGCCGCAAAAACGGCGGGTCTCAGCCGGCGTGGGCGCCCAGGGCCCCCTGCAGATCAGGCTTCATCGCGTTCAGCTGCGCGCCCCAGTACTCCCAGCTGTGCGTGCCGTAGGCCGGGAAGTTGAACACCGCGTTGTGGCCGCCCGCGGCGTTGTAAGCGTCCTGGAACTTCTTGTTGCCGCCGATCATGAAATTGCTCTCGAGGAACGTGGCCGGCAAGTTGGCACCGCCCAATTCGTTGGGAGTCCCGTTGCCGCAGTACACCCAGAGCCGGGTGTTATTGGCGACGAGTATGCCGACGTTGACCGTGGGGTCGTTGCGTTGCCATGCCGGGTCGCTGTCTGGCCCCCACATGTCTTCCTTCTTGTAGCCGCCGGCATCACCCATCGCCAAGCCTATCCAGCTCTGCCCGGTGGACGGGCTGAGATACCCGGACAGCGAACCGGCGTAGATGAACTGACCGGGGTGGTACATCGCCAGATTCATTGAAGATGCACCGGCCATGGAGATGCCCACCGACGCGCTGCCGGTCGGCTTGACGCTCTTCTGTGAGGCCAGATATCCAGGCAGCTCGCTGGTCAGGAAGGTCTCCCACTTGTAGGTCGAGCAGCCGGCCTTGCCGCAAGCCGGGTGGTACCAGTCGGTGTAGAAGCTGGACTGCCCGCCGACCGGCATGACGATCGATAGCCCGGACTGGTAGTACCACTCGAAGGCGGGGGTGTTGATGTCCCAGCCGTTGTAGTCGTCCTGGGCTCGCAGGCCGTCCAGCAGGTATACGGCCGGCGAGTTGTTCCCGCCGCTCTGGAACTGGACCTTGATGCTGCGGCCCATCCCAGCCGACGGCACCTGAAGGTACTCGACCGGAAGACCGGGCCGGGAGAACGCTCCTGCCGTCGCGCTTCCGCCGAGAAGGCCGATGAGGCCCGGCAGTACGGCGACCGCAAAAGCGGCGACCGTCAGCCGCCGCACCCAGCCACGCGTCTTTTCGCTCACGTATGTCATCCATGCCCCTTACCCGAAGCGCTACTGGCAAAAACTTACCGCGTGGTACTCCATATGTCGATTAGGACGCAAAGACATATCAATTCGGCATCGGCCACCGCCACCTGCACAGAGCAGGTCAGACAGCCGTTCGTGGCAACTTTTTGATGCGCAGGGATGTCTATACCCGTTCGGTTGTTGTCGCGATGAGCGCGTAGGCTCACCCGAGGTAGACCGACGAGACCACGCTGTCCCGGTACTTTCGCTGCGCACGAACCAACCGCTTCGACGGTCTGGTGCTGGTGCCGGCGCATGGACATTGGGCCACGATTGAGGTGCAAATTTGGACACGGTACTGGGGCTGTCGCTGACATCCACTTCGGTCGGCTGGGTCCTGGTGGAAGGCCGCGATGCCGACGGCGCCATCCTGGATCACGACGATTTCGAGGTGGCTACCGGCGGTGGGGTGCGCACGGTCACCACCTCAGAGCAGACGACCGCGGCCCTGTTGGACGCGCAAGCGCGGGCCACGAGATATGGCCACCGGCTGCACGTTATCGGTGTTACCTGGAGTGACGAAGCGGCCGCGGAGGCCGCGCTGCTGCTGGAGTCACTGACCGATGCCGGCCTCGACAATGTTGTCCCGATTCGGTTGCACGAGGCTTGCGACATGTTGGCCCGGGCGATCGCTCCCGTCATCGGCTACGAGCAGGCCGCTGTCTGCGTGTTGGATGGCGATTCGACGATCGTCGTCATGGTCGACACCTGCGACAACGAACCGCAAACCGCCATTAAGCAGCTGTCCGGCGGGCCCGTTCGCCTGGTGCAGTGGCTGACGACGCTGTTCGACCGGAGTTCATGGCAGCCGGGCGGCATCGTTGTCGTCGGTCCTGATGAGGAGCTCGAAGCGGTGTCGTGGCGGCTTGAGAAAGTGGTGCCGGTCCCCGTCATGACGCAGACCGGCGCGCAGTTGGCCTTGGCGCGCGGCGCCGCCCTCGCGTCGGCCGCGAGCATCGAATTCACCGATACCGAGATGCTCGAGACGGTCGACAGCATGCGCGGAGAGCGGGGAAGCTCCCGACAGCACTCCGCTGCGGGAGCGTTGACGATGCTGGTGGCCGGCGCGGTCACGTTCGTGGCATCGCTGTCGCTCGCCATGGGCCCACATCTGGTTCCCAACCGAACGACCGGACCGGTCCAACATGTGGTCCACCGGGCGGCGCCTCCGCCCGTTGTGCGAGCCCCGGCTCCCCGGCCGGCAGCGGTCGAGGCGCCGGTTGCGCGCCCAGCGCCGGCGCCCGCACCCTCGCGGGCTCCGGCGGCTGCCCAGCCACAGCCTGCCGTTTCGGATGGACCGCCGGCTGAAGTTCCCGTCGCCCAACCGGTCCCGCCGCCTGCGCCGCCGCCACCGGCCGCTCCACCGCCGCCCCCGGAACCGAATCCACATCCGCTGCTTACCAAGCTGCTCGAGCGCCTGCATGGTCAGCAGAACCCGCCGCCGGACCAGCCGGCACCGGGCCAAGCCCCGCCGGCCAACCCAGGCGCACCACCGCCTTAGTCATCCGTGGTGCAGCGGATTACCCTGGGCCGGAAGCGATTTAACCCCCATTTGGGTAGCGCCGGCTACCGGACTGGCGCTAAGCCGCGAATTCCCTGGCGGTTTCGGCAGCGCCAGTCAACGCACGAAGGTGGTCGTCGACCGACGCCAGGCCTGCGCCCATGGTGTTGATCGACACATGCGAGGCGCCTGCGTCGGCCCAGGCCCTAAGGCCGGCGGCAAGGTCGTCGACGTTGTCGTTCCAGGAGACCCGACCCTCCATCGCGATCTGGGCGGGGTCTCTGCCGGCCTCCGTCGCGGCTTGCGCTACTTCCTGCAGCGCCTGGTCGAGTTTCGGCCCGGGCCCCACCATCGGAAACCAGCCGTCGCCGAGGCGGCCGGCGCGCCGGCGTGCGCGTGACGAGGATGCCCCGAACCACACCGGAATCGGCCGCTGTATCGGCAGCGGCGCCAGTCCGGCTCCGGTCACCTGATGATAGGTGCCGTGGTAGGTAACGGTCTGTTCGGTCCACAGCGTGCGCATCAGGTCCACCTGCTCTTCGCTGCGCTTGCCGCGGTTCGAAAAGTCTTCTCCCAGTGCCTCGTACTCGACCGCGTTCCAACCGAGACCGACACCCAGGCGTAGCCGGCCGCCGCTGAGCAGGTCCACCTCGGCCGCCTGCTTGGCGACCAGGACGGTTTGCCGCTGCGGCAGGATCAGGATGCCGGTCACCAGCTCGAGTGAGGTCGTGACGGCCGCGAGATAGCCGAACGTCACCAACGGCTCGTGGAACGTGTTGTGCAGGTCGTACGGACCGTCCCAGCCGGCGTGTACGTTCGGATCCGCGCCGACGACGTGGTCGTAGGCGAGCAGGTGGGTAAACCCGAGCGCTTCGACGTGCTCGGCGTACGCGCGCACTGCACCCGCGTCGGCGCCAATCTCGGTCTGCGGGAACACCACTCCGATCCGCATTTCAGCTCCTTGTCATCTGTTCTTGGCCCGCTGTGCGGTAAACGACACAGTGACGTCGTCGGCGACCTTCAACGAGCCCATCACCAACGAGTATGGCTTGACACCGAATTCGGACTGACGAACGACGGCCTGGGTGGACAGCCACCATGTGTCATCGAGATCGTCGGTGCGCAGGTCTATCACCTGATCGCGGGTCGTTCCGCGGATCTGCAGCGTTCCGACCAGACGGTAGCCGTCCCGGCTCTTTTCAATGGCGTCGGCCTCGAAGCAGATCCGCGGGAAGCGCCCAGCACCCAGCTGCCGTAAGGCGTTCGACCGAACCAGGATTTTCTCCGGCCCGGACAGCGGTGTGAGCCCACCTTCGCCCTGCAGAACTTCGAGCGAATCCACGTCGACTATCAGCTGCACCGCGACGGGTTCATCGCCGGACCACCGCACGGTCGCCTCCCACCGCTTCATCGCAATGGTGAGCCGGTGGCCCATTTTCGCCGCCCTGCCGGCAACTCCGGTGCGGACCAATAGCTCGCCGTCGTCCGGGGTGAGGGTCCACACCTCGGTCACATGGTAAGAACGGTGCGGTAGTGCGCCCGCCCCTGTTCCAGCGTCGCGTAGCCTTCCGCGGCTTGTGACAGAGGTAGCTCATCGATCCAGGCTCGTACGCCCGACAACACCGCGAAATGCATTGTGTCTTCGATATCTTTCGCGGTCCCGGAGGGATGCCCGACAATGCTGATTCCGGGCGTTATCAGCTGAATCGGGCTGATCGGCAGCGGCTCAGGCGTGACACCGATCGTGACGAGCTCACCCTCGGGCGAGATACCGCCGACCGTCGCTGCCATGGCCCCCGAATTCCCCGCGGTAGCCAGCACGACCGCGGCACCGCCCAGGGCCTTCAGCGCTTCGGAGGGGTCGCCGGCGGTGGAGTCGATGTAGTGATGGGCGCCCAATTTGCGCGCGTCCTCGGCTTTGGCGGTCCCACGGGCGATCGCGATGGTCTCGAAGCCCATCGCCCGAGCGAACTGCACACCGAGATGACCGAGCCCACCCACGCCGAGGATCGCCACCCGGTCGCCGGGGACCGCCTTCGTGCTGCGCAGCGCGTGATAGGTCGTCACGCCGGCGCAGCCCATCGGGGCGGCTTCGGCGTCGGAGAGCTCGTCCGGTATCCGGGCCAACGCACTGGCCGGCACGGTCACCGACTCCGCATACCCGCCCGGATATTGGTAGCTGGGGATTTTCCCGTTCTCGCAGTGCATGAAGTGACCTTTGCGGCATTGATCGCAGTGGTAGCAGCACCCGCCGAACCACCCCACCGCGACACGATCGCCGACCGCGAAACCCTCGACGCCGGGCCCGAGTTCGGCAATTGTTCCGGCGATTTCATGCCCGGGAGTCAACGGCCACGACATGCCGGGGAATCCGCCCTCAACGAAGTGGACGTCGGTGCCGCAGATCCCGCATGCGGTCACCGTCAGCCGTGCCTCGTCACGACCCGGGGATTGGGTTTCGACGTCGACCAGCTCTAAGGCTGCGCCTGCGGACTCTACGTGGACAGCTCGATGGGTGGCCATTGCTTGAATATAGGTCTCAGTGCGCGACTGGGCACCGCGCAGCTGGGCTGTGGTAGTCGACCTGCCAGTGTTTGATGCCGTTGAGCCAGCCCGAGCGCAGCCGCTCCGGCGTACCGGCGGACGTCAGATCAGGCATCTGATCGGCGATCGCATTGAACATGAGATCGATCGTCATCCGCGCCAGGTTGGCCCCTATGCAGTAATGCGCGCCGGTACCGCCGAAGCCCACGTGCGGGTTGGGATCACGCAGGATGTTGAACGAGAACGGGTCGTCGAACACCTCTTCGTCGAAATTGGCCGAGCGGTAGACCATCACGACCCGCTGGCCCTTCTTGATCTGCACGCCGGACAATTCGTAGTCCTCCAAGGCGGTCCGCTGGAAGGACGTGACCGGGGTGGCCCACCGGACGATCTCGTCGGCCGTGGTGGCGGGCCGCTCTCGCTTGTACAGCTCCCACTGGTCGGGGAAGTCGGTGAAGGCCATCATGCCCTGCGTGATGGAGTTGCGGGTGGTCTCGTTGCCGGCCACCGCCAGCAGGATGACGAAAAAGCCGAACTCGTCGTCGGAGAGTTTGTGGCCGTCGACGTCGGCCTCGACCAGCTTGGTGACGATGTCCTCGCCCGGATTCTTGGCCCGGTCGGCGGCCATCTGCATGGCGTACATGATCAGGTCGACCGACGCGGCGATCGCGTCGTTGGTGGCGAACTCGGGGTCCTGATCGCCGACCATCTGGTTGGACCAGTGAAACAGCTTCATGCGGTCCTCCTGGGGCACGCCCAGCAGGCCGGCGATGGCTTGCAGCGGAAGTTCGCATGACACCTGTTCGACGAAATCGCCGGAACCCTCGGCCGCCGCGGCCGCGACGATGTGCCGGGCACGCTCGTTGAGGTCGTCGCGCAGGCGCTCGACCGCCCGGGGCGTGAAGCCGCGCGAGATGATCTTGCGCAGGTGGGTGTGCTGCGGGGCGTCCATGTTGAGTAGCACAAACTTGCCCCGATCGATCTGCTCGCCGACCGTGCCGTCCTTGTAGCGCGGCAACGCGGTCTTCTGCAGGCTAGAGAAGACGTCGCTGCGCCTCGAGATCTCCTTCACGTCCTTATGCTTGGACACCACCCAGAAGCCGCCGTCGTCGAACCCGCCCACCCCGATGGGTTGCTCGTTCCACCAGATCGGCGCGGTCCGCCGCAGCTCGGCCAGTTCGTCGACCGGCAACCGCTCGGCATGGACGTCGGGATCGGTGAAATCGAAACCGGGCGGGAGATTTGGAGTCGGCATCGAGGGCACTCCTATGGATATGAATACGACCTGAAGACCTCTAAATGTGAAGCGTTCTGGCCCAGTAAAGCATCGCGACCGCCGAGATGGAACGTGTTCTCACTGGATTGCCGGGCGACGGATTGAAACGTGTTCTCATGACCCGCGTGGGCGGCCCGGTCGGCACCGCAGGTGCCGGGTAGTGCATCGCTGTGTGCGCAGTTGATCACCGGCCGATCTCGCCGTGTGGCCGGGCAAAACGCCCTTGTGGTCGAGGCGGCACTGGCTATGCTTGCCCCAGGCCGCCGGGGGCGACGAATGGTCCCCGCACCGCGACACCGAAGGTGGGACATGATTCGCCAAGTGTTCATCGCCGCTGCGATCACGGGTTCCGCTGTCGGCCTGGCGCCAGCCGCCGCCGCCGACAATGGCCACTACGACGGCGACGTGCCGGGGATGAACTACGACGCGACGGCGGGTGCGCCGTGCGACAACTACGAGCGGTTCATCTTCGGGCGCGGCCCGGGCGGTCAGGCCGAGGCGTGTCACTTCATCATCAACCAGTTCCCGGCCGCCCAATCGGGGTTCTGGGTGATCTCCTACCCGCTCAACGGAGTTCAGCAGGTCGGTGCGCCGTGCCCGAACCCGCGCGGGTCGGCAGCTCAGACGCCCGACGGGCTGCCGATGCTCTGCACCGAACACGGCTGGCAGGTCGGACAGCTGACCGGAGGCGGGTTCCCGAACGGTATGGGCCCGGGCTTCCCATCGGACACCGGTGTTGGCGGCTGACGGCCTAACGGATACAGAGGGAGACCGCGAATGGGCTTCAATCCCAGGGATGCGCTCGACGCCGCCAAAGACATCGTGACCAACGCCGTCGAGCGGTCGTCGGACATCGTCGAAGACGCCGGCCACATCATCAAGGGGGACATCGCCGGCGGAACCGGTGATATCGTCCACAACTCACTGGACATCGCCACGTACGCCGTTCAGAGGGCCAAAGAGGTCTTCACTGGCAACTACGCCGACGACGACGGCGACGAATAGTCCTGGCGTCCAGGGCCGTTCGTCAGACGGTGGCGGCCTCGTTTAGCTCGTCCAGTCTGTTGGTGGCCTCCAGGTACTCCTGTACCCAGCGCTCGATGACCGTCGACGTCTTTTCCACCTTGCTGAACTGCCCGACGACCTGACCAACCGGGTTGAACGCCACGTCGACAGATTCGTTGGGGTACCTGTTCGTGGCGCGCACCGCCATGCCGGACACCATGTATTGCAACGGCATACCGAGCGGCTTCGGGTTGTCCGGCTGCTCCCAGGCTTCGGTCCAGTCGTTGCGCAGCATCCGGGCCGGCTTGCCGGTGAAGGAGCGGCTGCGGACGGTGTCGCGGCTGCCGGCCTTGACGTAGGCCGCCTGCTGCACCGGGGTGTTCGAGGATTCCTCGACCATCAACCATTGCGAACCGGTCCACGCCCCCTGGGCGCCCAAAGCCAGTGCCGCTGCGATCTGTTCGCCGCTGCCGATACCGCCCGCGGCCAGCACCGGCACCGGGGCGACCTCCTTGACGACTTGTGGCCACAACACAATCGAGCCCACCTCGCCGCAGTGCCCGCCGGCCTCGCCGCCCTGCGCAATGATGATGTCGACACCCGCGTCGGCGTGCTTGCGAGCCTGCGACGGGGAGCCGCACAGCGCGGCCACCTTCAGTCCGGCTTCATGGATGTGCTTGATCATGTCGGCCGGCGGGGTACCGAGCGCATTGGCGATCATCTTCACCTTCGGGTGTTTGAGCGCCACCTCGACCTGGGGCGTGGCGGTCGCCTCGGTCCACCCCAGCAGCTGCAGGCTGTCCCCGTCGCTGTCCTCGATCGGGACACCGTGATCGGCGAGGATCTTCTTTCCGAAATCCAGATGCTCCTGCGGCACCATCTTGCGCAGCGTCTCGGCCAGTTCTTCGGCCGACAGATGCGAGTCCATGCCCTCGTACTTGTTCGGGATCACGATGTCCACGCCGTACGGGTGGTCGCCGATGTTGTCATCGATCCACTTGAGCTCGATCTCCAGCTGCTCGGGCGTGAAGCCGACAGCCCCCAGCACGCCGAAACCACCGGCCTTGCTCACCGCGACGACGACATCGCGGCAGTGCGTGAACGCGAAGATCGGGAACTCGATGCCGAGTTCGTCACAGATGGGAGTGTGCATGCCTGATTCCTTACTGGTCTGCTTGCGGGCGACGTAACTGGAACGTGTTCTAGTTTAGTACGGATTTCTCCCGCTGTGACCCCCGGCCCTGTTTAGACCACCTCGGCGTGGGCCACCCAGAGCGCCAGGAAAGCCAGCATGGCACCCGCGCACACCAGGTGATCACGCCAGACGGACCGCGCCAGAGCGCTTTGGTCGGTCGGGCTACCCGAACGGTTGCCGAGCCGGACCGCGTTGGGAACCGTGTGCGTCAGCGCCAGCAGCACCGGGGCGCCCGCGAGCACAGCCGATACCGCCATCAACCAGCCGGGGTCGTGACCTCGGACCGCTCGGAACCCCAACGCTCCCAGTAACACCACCATGACGACGGCGATCAGCCGGCTCATCGGCCGCGCTCCGGTGACCGCGCGCCGGTAGTAACCCGCGATGGAGGCCAGCACGGATTCGGGCAGGTCGCCGCGGGAACGGCGGTCGGCCAAGACCTGCGCATCGAACATCAGGTCCATCCACAACACGGCGAATAGAAAACCGCTGCAGGCGGTGAGTAACGAGGTCGCGACGCTCATCGTTGCATTGTTTCGCAGTGCGCGGTCGCCGGCCCTGCGGTGGAACAAGTTCTAATTTCGTGTCTGGCTGCGGTAGCCTGACGCCTCATGGGACGCGTGGACGGAAAAGTTGCAGTGATCAGCGGCGGCGCTCGGGGGATGGGGGCCGCTCACGCCCGGGCGCTGGTCGGCGAGGGCGCCAAGGTGGTGATCGGCGACATCCTCGACGACGAGGGCAAGGCACTCGCCGACCAGATCGGTGACGCCGCGCGCTACGTCCACCTCGACGTCACTCAGCCCGCCGAATGGGACGCCGCGGTGTCCACCGCGGTCGACGACTTCGGCACGCTGAACGTGTTGGTCAACAACGCCGGCATCGTGGCGCTGGGCCAATTGGGACAGTTCAACTTGGACAAGTGGCACAAGGTCATCGACGTCAACCTGAACGGCACATTCCACGGCATCCAGGCCGCGGTCGAGCCGATGAAGGCCGCGGGCGGCGGCTCGATCATCAACGTCTCGTCCATCGAGGGCCTGCGCGGGGCCGTGATGGTGCATCCTTACGTCGCCTCCAAGTGGGCGGTGCGCGGCCTGTCGAAGTCGGCCGCCCTGGAGCTGGCCCCGCACAACATCCGGGTCAACTCGATTCATCCCGGCTTCATCCGCACCCCGATGACCAAGCATTTCCCGGACAACATGGTCACCGTCCCGCTCGGCCGCCCCGGCGTCTCCGACGAGGTCGCCACCTTCGTGGTGTTCTTGGCCAGCGACGAATCCTCTTATGCCACCGGCGCCGAATTCGTGATGGACGGCGGCCTGATCAACGACGTTCCCCACCGGCTCTAGCCGCTAGCGGCACTTCTCGATGACGGTCTGCGCGAA
>NZ_DATMLH010000221.1:0-24789 GCF_035570115.1 Mycobacterium sp. | reverse complement strand
CGATCTCGAACTTCACCCACCGCCCGATGCGCAGCGCGAGCACCGGAGCTCGGCGCGCCCGGGCTTCCTCCATCGCCCGCTGCACAACCTCGTCGTTGCCGGGTTGGTCGTCGACGGCCACCGCGATCAAACCGGTCTCTGGCAGCGGTCCGCCTTCGGTGCATCGAATGATAGCCACAGGGCAGCGCGCATACTCGGCCAGCGTTGCCGCCGTAGAGCCGAGCACCATGCTGGCCACCCGACCGATCCCCAGCGATCCGACGCAGATCAGCGTGGCATTGTTCGATTCATCGATCAGCGCAGAGTCAACGTCGCCGCATACCACTGCGGTGTCGATCTGCACCGGCAGACCAGTCGCTTCCACCGCCCAACGCGCAGCATGCAAGGACCTCTCGGCGTATTGGTCGTCGGCCGGATAGTCACTCCTCGATGCGCTCGGCCCGTCGGTGGTCTCGATGACGTAAACAAGCCGAAGCGCTACATCTTGGTGGACGGCGTCTTTGGCGGCCCATCGGGCAGCTCCAATCGCTGCGTCCGAGCCATCGATACCAACGACAACCGGTCCTGGTGAATCTGTGTTAGTCATCGCGCGCTCCTGATCCGACGTCGACGTCGACGACGCTATTAGCCGGCCGCCCCATGGACAGGAGCCGTAAGGCCTGTCACGAGTGGACGTTGGACCCTAAGCACGCGACGTCTGAATTGCGACGCTGGTCGCTATGCAGAGTTTTGTTCGGACCTTCAGTCGCAACCCGCTCATCCGGATCAGCGACCGCGTCGAAACAGCGGTCGCAACGCTCGCCGTTCTACTGGTTGTCATCGCCGGCGCTAGCGCAGTGGTGATCGGCATCATGATCCACAACACCGGGATGCAGACCTATCTTGCACAGAATCGAACACGACATCTCGTGGTTGCCAGAGCCGTCGACGACAGCAACCCAGCACTTTCGCCCCATCCAACAGCCGCGACGCTGCATGCACGATGGCAGTTCAACGGAATTGATCATGCCGATGCGGTTGTCTGGGATCACGCCCTTAAAGCCGGTGAGCCGCTGCAGATCTGGGTCGATGACAACGGCA
The DNA here is from genome assembly GCF_035570115.1 of Mycobacterium sp. Lineage (GTDB taxonomy): Bacteria > Actinomycetota > Actinomycetes > Mycobacteriales > Mycobacteriaceae > Mycobacterium. The sequence goes on along the minus strand of NZ_DATMLH010000221.1, from coordinate 23,709 downwards.
ATCGTGTAGATCAGCCAACTCCGATAGCAGCCGCAGACATGGACGCAGTGACCGTGGCAGTTGCAGAGTGGTTGATCGTGGCCTCAGCCGCCGCACTAGTGGCGGGGGTCGTGGGAGCCCACGCGAATCGCATGCGGGACGCTCAGTGGGAGCAGGATATCCGCTGCCTGGTCGACGACGGCGGCGGGCGCAACAACACTTCGCAATAACGAGACATGGCCGGAAGGCACCCGGATCAAGGACCAATGGCCCTCCCGGTGGCGGTGTCGTTGGACGAACCTTGACAGCAGGATAACCAGGAGGCCGAGATGCCCACCGCGACGGTGCAAAACGAAATCATCAAAGATGCAGTGAGTCTGGCCTGCCGAGCTCCGTCACTGCACAACAGCCAACCTTGGCGGTGGATGTCGGGCGATGGCGCACTGCAATTGTTCCTCGACCCGACCCGGGTGATGATCTATGACCACTCGCGCCGAGAAGCGCTTATCGGATGCGGTGCTGTTCTGCACCACCTGAAAGTGGCGATGGCCGCGGGTGGATGGCGAACGCACCTCCACCGGTTCCCTGATCCAAGCGACCCGAACCATCTGGCCTCCCTCACGTTCACGCCGATGGACCATGTGAGTGAAGGCGATCGTCGTCGTGCCGACGCGATCCTGATGCGCCGCAGCGACCGTCTGCCCTTCTGCGCACCGACGGATTGGGAGGCTATTGAGCCCCTGCTGCGAAACGCAATCGACACGGCTGTCGTCCGACTGGACGCGCTGCCCGACGACCTGCGTCCGCAACTGGTAGAGGCATCGCAACTCAGCGCGTCATTACGGCTGTACGACTCCGCTTACCATACCGAAGTCGGTTGGTGGACAGGGCCATTCCGGTCATCCGACGGAATCCCGTACAGTTCCCTGGTTTCGGCCGCAGAGGGCGACCGGGTGGATGTGGGTCGACTCTTCCCGGTGACCCGCCATGGTGAACGCCGACCCGAGATTCCGGAAGACCACGCGAAGATCCTGCTGATGTCCACCGAGGGCGACGACCCGGCCGACGCGTTGGCATGCGGTGAGGCCCTTTCCGCAGTCTTACTGGAATGCACCAGGGCCGGCTTCGCCACCTGCACGCTCACCCACATCACCGAACTCCGGACTACGCGTGAGCTGGTCACGGCCTTAATGGGTTTCGACCGCGTGCCGCAGGTGTTGATCCGTGTAGGCGTCGCGCCGGCCATCGAAAGCGTGCCCCCGGCCAGTCCGCGCAGGCCGGTGGACGACGTCTTCGACGTACAAGGGTGATGGGGCTCGCGATGCCTGATCCGTACTCGCCATCGCCATCGGTGGTCATCGGCTTCGACGGCTCGCGACCGGCCATGCAAGCGGCGCTGTGGGCCATCGACGAGGCAGTGGACGGTGACGTTGTACTGCAGTTGGTGTACGCAATCGATTCGCTCGACAGCGATGCCGGCGACGGGACTTCGGAACTGGCCACCGCCGAGCGCGTTGTCCACCAGGCATTTACCGCAATCGAGGCGACCGGGAAGCCGGTGAAGATAGAAGCCGATATTGTGCACTGCCCTGCGATCACCGCGTTGACGGAGGCGTCGCGCTCGGCGACGATGCTCTGCGTCGGCTCAGCCGGATTGAAACACGCGGTGAAGGGCCGCACCGGTTCCACCGCGGCGGCGTTGGCCAGATCTGCCCATTGCCCGGTCGCGATCGTGCCGACCAGCGCCGGCCCGGCCTCTGACGGTTGGGTTCTCGCGGTCGTGAATGGATCACCCTTCGGCAGGGCCGTCATGGAGCTCGCGGTGTCGGAAGCCGCGCTTCGCCGCGCGCCGCTGCGCGTGCTAAATACCGGCACGAGGGCCGATCGGAACGGTGTTGCGGCACAACTCGACCGTCACCTCGCTGCCTGGAGGCGCAACCATCCGGACGTCGATATCGAGTCCACAACCTTCCCCGGTAGCGTCGTCAACTATCTCGACTATCTGCACCGAAACTCCGAGCCGGTGCAGCTGGTCGTGTTGGACCCTGGACGGGCCGACGACCTCTTGGGGCCCACCGGCCGAGCGGCGTTGGACGCCACCCGCTGCAGCCTGCTGATCAGCGATCGACAGTGCTGGTTATGAGCCCAGACGGTCCAGGTCCGCCTATCGTTAGCGGCATGATCAAGGTCTTCTTGGTCGACGACCACGAAGTGGTGCGGCGGGGCCTGATCGACCTGCTGAGCGCAGACCCAGACCTCGAGGTGATCGGCGAGGCAGGATCGGTTGGCGAAGCACAGGCGCGGATTCCGGTCTTGCGGCCCGACGTCGCTGTGCTGGATGTGCGGCTGCCCGACGGCAACGGAATCGAACTGTGCCGCGATCTGCTGTCCCGCATGCCGGATCTGCGTTGCCTGATCCTCACCTCCTACAGCTCAGATCAGGCCATGCTCGACGCCATCCTTGCCGGCGCCAGCGGATATGTCGTGAAAGACATCAAGGGCATGGAGCTGGCTCGAGCGATCAAAGACGTTGGCGCCGGGCACTCGTTGCTCGACAACCGCGCCGCAGCGGCGCTGATGGCGAAACTTCGCGGCGACGCCGAGCGACGCGACCCGTTGTCGGGACTCACACAGCAGGAGCGAGTGCTGCTCGATTTGTTGGCGGAAGGTTTGACCAACAGACAGATTGCGGACCGAATGTTCTTGGCCGAGAAAACCGTGAAGAACTACGTCTCCCGGTTACTCGCCAAGCTCGGGATGCAGCGTCGGACCCAGGCAGCGGTATTCGCTTCCAAGCTCAACCAACCGGAACACACCGGTGGAACCGAGCGATAGGGCGGTCCCGCCGCGCAGTCCGTTGTCTCAGCTGCGGCTGCGGGAACTGCTGGCCGAGGTGCAGGATCGCGTCGAACAGATCGTAGAAACCCGCGATCGGCTTGACGGTCTCGTCGAGGCGATGCTGGCCGTCAGCTCCGGACTGGAACTCGAAGACACCCTGCGCTCCATCGTGCACATGGCCACCCGCCTCGTCGACGCCCGGTACGGCGCTCTTGGAGTGCACGACGACGCCAAGCGAATGGTCAGGTTCGTCCACGAAGGCTTCGATGACGAAACCATCCGGCGGGTGGGACATCTGCCGGAAGGCAAGGGTGTGCTGGGCCTGCTCATCGACGACCCCCGACCCGTTCGCCTGAACAACATCGCCGACCACCCCGCGTCCGCGGGCTTTCCACCGAACCATCCGCCGATGCGGACCTTCTTGGGTGTGCCGATTCGGATCCGAGACGAGGTGTTCGGCAACCTCTACCTTTCCGAAAAAGCTCACGAACAACCGTTCAGCGAAGATGACGAGGTGCTGGTGCAGGCCCTGGCCGCCGCCGCAGGCACGGCGATCTCCAATGCCCGGCTTTACCAACAAGCCAAGGCGCGCCAGTCGTGGATCGAATCCACACGGGACATCGCGACCGACCTGTTGTCCGGCGCCGAACCGGCGACCGTCTTTCGTCGCGTCGCGGAAGAATCGCTCAAGCTGACCGGCGCCGACGCGGCCATTGTTGGCATCCCGGTCGAGGACCCGATGGCCGGCGATACCGTGACGGAGCTGCTGGTGGCCGAAACCGTGGGCCAGGCGGTCGCTGCCATCGCCGGCAAGGCCATTCCACTGACCGACCCGGTGATCGGTGCGGCCTATGCCGAGCGCGAGCCGCAGCGGGTCGACGTCATGGCGCTCGACGGCGTCGCTGCCACCGGACCCGCGCTTGTACTGCCGCTGCGGGCCGCTGACGCCATCGCCGGAGTCGTCGTGGTACTGCGTGATAGCGGGTCAGCCCTATTCACCGAGGAACAACTCGACATGACCGCCGCGTTTGCCGACCAAGCCGCGTTGGCCTGGCAGTCGGCCACCGCGCAACGCCGGATGCGCGAACTCGACGTTCTGACCGACCGGGATCGCATCGCGCGTGACCTGCACGATCACGTAATCCAGCGACTCTTTGCGGCCGGCCTGGCCTTGCAGGGCACGATACCGCGTTCGCGTAATCCCGAAGTTCAACAACGCCTTTCGAGTGTCGTCGATGATCTTCAGGCGACCATCCAGGAGATTCGCGTCGCGATCTTCGACCTGCACGGTGGAGTCTCCGATACCACCCAATTGCGGCAGCGCCTCGATGCAGTGATCACCCAATTCGCCGACTCAGGCGTCCGTACCACCGTCCAATACACCGGACCCCTGTCGGTCGTCGATGCCGGCTTGGCCGATCATGCAGAAGCCGTTGTGCGCGAGGCACTCAGCAACGCGGTCCGGCACGCCGAGGCAACCGAGGTGTCGATTAACGTCAGGGTTGAAGACGAACTCTGTATCGACGTCATCGACAACGGCCGCGGCATCACCGGCCGCGTCGCCGAAAGCGGTCTGGCCAACCTGCGACATCGTGCCCGCGAAGCCGGCGGATTGTTCAACGTAGGTGATGCAGATGGCGGGGGCACCGCGTTGCACTGGTCGGCACCGCTGGCCTGAGTCGGTGACTGCGCTAATCCTCAGTGCGATCTGGCCAGGTAACGACATCCGACAGCGGGCGACGCGGCGTCGCAGGCAACGGCTCAGCGTTGACCGGCGCCCAACCTATCCTCAACAGCATCTGCGCGTATCCGCTGGCGCCGAAAACGTCAGCACCTACCTCGTCACGAATCTCTCTGATTTCCAACGGCTCCGTGATCGGGCAGCTCGCAAGCCCTAACGCGGTCGCCGTCAGCAACACGGCGCCGGTGGCCTCCCCCGCACGGAGCCGGGCCACGTCGTCGTCATCTCGGGTGCCGAGTGCCAACACCACGGCGTCCTCGTCGGCCGGCGAAGTTCCCGGTGGTTCAGTCAGCGCGGGACCGGCGAAGGCCCGGCGGGGAATTGCCGACGCCGAATCGAGTCGCGGTGCGCTGCGCGCTAGGACACCAGCTTGAGCGGCGTATCGCCCACTCCACATGGACAATTCGCTGAGATAGTCAAAGCTGTTGGCATGCCGGAAAGCGGCCTCAGACACCAGCTCGCTCAAACGGGTGAGCGATTCGACATTGCGCAGCATCACACCTGCGCGGGCGGCGCGGGCACCCATCAACGAGATGTCCGCGGCCGAGACGGGCCGTGCACTGTAACGCCGCCGATCGGTGCGGCGCCGCAGAATCGCCGCAGCCAGTGCAATATCGACTTCGGTGGCCGGATATGGCACCAGTTCTATCGTCGCGAGGCGGCTGCCGTCCGCGGGATTGGGAAAACGGTGGGCCTTAGCCAGCCAGCCCAGGGCTGCGAAAGCAACGACGCAGTGATTCAGCGCGATCCCGCAACTGATCATCAAGTCCCGGCTGTCCGGATCGGTGCTGGGTAATTGCAAACTCGGATTGGCGTGCAAATGCACGCTGTTCTCGGCCACCCGCCACAACCACGGCTGGGTGTTGTGCACCGACGGTGCTCGAACGGCCATCGTCAGTGCTGTCCGAATGGACTTGTTGTCCGGGAAGTCTGCACTCATTTCTCGCACCTCTGCTCAACATCTGGCTTGCTTAAGCATGCCCGCTGGAATCCGCCTCGGGGCAGGGCCAGAAGGCCCTAACCCCGGCGGGCCACGATGACCGGAACGTTTGCCGCATGGGCCACTGCCGTGCTGACCGACCCCAACAGCATTCCGGCGAATCCGCCTCGGCCGCGGCTGCCAACGACGACGAGCTGAGCCGACTCGGACTCGTCGAGCAGATGACGGGCCGGGTTGTCGCACACGATCCGGGGATGAATGGTGACGTCCGGATAGCGTTGCAGCCAACCGCTCAGACGGTCCGCCAACGCTTGCGGTGGAATCGGGTGCTCGCCCGACCATTGCACATTCAAAACCTTTGGCAGGTCCGCATCTCTGTAGGCGTGCAGGGCGACCAAGTCCACACCTCGTCGTGATGCCTCGTCGAACGCGATCTCGGTGGCCAATTCCGATGCCGGCGATCCGTCGACACCAACCACGACGGGAAGATTCGACGGCCTCGTCTGGGACGAAGCCGCATCGTGGATCACCGCTACTGGGCAGTGCGCGTGATGGAGCAAGCCGTTGCTGACCGATCCGAGCAGAACGCGGCTCAAAGTGTTCTGCCCGCGACATCCCACCACCGCCATTTGTGCTTGCTTGGACAGGTTGACAAGCACGGACACCGGCACCGAAAAGTACAGTTCGCTCTTGATTTCAGTAAGGGTGTCGTCTTGGGTGCTGTCTTTGGCGATCCTGATCGCCTCGGCAATGATTTTCTGCCCTTCCTCTTCCAGCGCTGAGTCCTCTTCGGCGGGGACGGGTCGCGGCGCCTCGGACAGCAGCCACGGCGCCGGACCCCAAGACGGCGTGACGACAATGTGGACGAGGGTGAGCGGCACATTGCGCATTCTTGCCTCGTGCGCGGCCCACCGAACAGCACTCTTCGACGACGACGACCCATCGACACCGACCACAATGCCCAGATCCGTTGCAGAACTCTCCATTTTGCTGCTTCTCTCCTTCGAGTCCCAAGTCACGCAAGCGCCCTGATGTCGGTGACGCTAACGTGCTGATCGGTCGTCAGTCAGGAGGAATTGGTCCCTACTTGGTAGGCCGTTCGCCTCTCCGTCAGCTCAGGCGTTCGCCACCTGTTGGCCGATGATGCGGTCGCGGCGCAGAGCGGCTAGCTCATCGCGGGACAGTCCCAGGCCACTGAGGATCTCGTCGTTGTGTTGGCCGAGCGTCGGCGGGGCGAACCGGTGGTGGCGAACGGGACCGGGGGTGATGCGAAACGGCCACCCCGGATAGCGGTGCCGGCCGGTGATGGCATGCTCGAAATCCTCGTAGTACCCGCGCGCATCGAGCTGCGGCACGTCATACATCCGCTCAGGCGTGATCACCTCCGCAACCGGAATATCGCGCTCCCGAAGAGCTGCAACGATATTGGCGGGTGACTGTGCCCGCGTCCAAGCGGCGACGACATGATCGAATACGTCATGGTGTGCCGCGCGGCGATCGGCCGTCGCCAAGCGATCATCCTCGAGCTGCCCAGGCCGACCCATCGCGTCGACCAGCCGAGACCAGTCGTCGTCGTCGCATACCGACAGCGCCACCCACGCGTCGTCGCTGTCGGTCGGGTAGACACCTTGGCAGAAGCCGCGCTGCCGATTACCCTCGCGCGCCCGGACGATCCCGTTCATCGAATACTCGATCACCGGTTCGGCAGTGACGGCGGCGCCGACTTCGATCTGCGCGACCTCGATCAGCTGGCCCTCGCCGGTGCGGCGGCGGTGCTCAAGCGCGGCGAGCAGCGCCACGCCCGCGTGCACCCCGACGATCGGATCGGGGGGACCCTGCACGTTGCACGGCGGACCTTCGGCGTAGCCGGTCACTGCCGACATGCCGGAAACCTGTTCGATGTTCAGCGCCCAGCCCACGTAGTCCCGCCACGGGCCGTCGAGGCCGAATCCTGGCATGCGGACCATGATTACGTCTGGGCGCAGCGCTGCCAGCGATTGGTAGTCCAGCCCGAACTGCTCTACCACCCGCGGCGAGAAGTTCTCCACGACGACGTCGGCTTGCGCGGCTAGCCGGCGTGCGAGTTCGCGGCCGGCCGGCGAGGTCAAGTCCAGGGTGATATCACGCTTGTTGAGATTGGTGGCCTGCCACAGTGCACTGCGCTCGTACCAGTCATCGCCCTCGTACGGAAACGAGGCCGTATAGCGAAAACCGTCGGGCCGCTGGATCGACTCGACCTTGACCACGTCGGCACCAAAGGCGCCGAGGTAACAGGTGAGGTATCCACCCGCCCAGAAGGTGGTCAGGTCAAGGACTTTCGTTCCGGCGAATGGCATCGACGGATTGGCGATCTGGCCGACCGGCCGGGGTCCGCGGGATCGCTCACTGCGCGTCCCGGGTCGGGACGTCGCCGGTGTCCTCGAGAGGCGAAACGGCGGCCCGGGACGCCGAAAAGACCAACCCTGTCCCCCGGCGTCGACGAAGAATCCCCGCTTGACGTACTGAGGACATTCCAGCGCGGTGGCTCCGTCTGCCACCGGCGCTGCCGGAATACGCAGTGCCTGACTCAGTTCGACAATCTCGGCGACCGTTCGGTCGCTCAACCAGGGTTGGGCCGCCGCGAAGAATTCGGCACGCTCCGGACCGCCCATCTGAACGGCGAACTGCTGCTCACCGAACTCCGGCAGTTCGAGCATGGCGCACACGTCGAGCCAGTGCTGCCCGGTCAGGCAGTTGATCCCGACCCAGCCGTCACCCGCCTTGACGACACCCAGCATGGGGGCCGAGCGCGTATTGGACTGCAGGCCAAGTGTGCGCATCCGTTCGGCCATCAGCATCGGGTAGGGCAGCGTGGACAGCAGCGCCTCGAACACCGAGACGTCGACGTCGGTCACCCGACTTCTGGATGCGATCCGCAGCGCCGTCAACGCGCCCAGGGCGGCGTAGCCGCCCGCGACGTATTCGGCGATCCGGGCGCCCGCCTGGACGGGAGGGCGGTCGGGATCGCGCGCCGTGACCCAGCCCGATGCCGCCTGCAGCGTCAGCGACGTGGCGACAGTGGCGCGGAACGGGCCCTGCTGTCCGAAATTTGAGATGCGCGCGGCGACAAGGCCTGGATTGATGCCTTGCAAGACGTCGACTCCGAGTCCGGACTTGTCCAGGATTCCGGGAGCCAGCCCGTCGATGAGGACGTCGGCGTCGCCGATGAGCTGACGAGCGACGGCTGCGTCGCTTTCACACGCAATGTCCAGAACCGTCTCGTGCTTGCCGGCGTTGAGGTACTCGAACAGACCGCAGCGATCAGGGTCAGGCTCGCCACCGGGAAAAGGGCCCCATCGGCGCAGCGGATCACCAGATGGCGCTTCGATTTTCGTGACGTCGGCGCCGAGATCGACGAACAGTTTGCCGCAATAGGGACCTGAGATCTCGTTGGCGATCTCGATGACACGAAGCCCGTCGAGGGCACCGGTCATGTGCGCCACTCTCCCCCGCAAGCGGGCGGTACCCCCACAATCCCGACTCCGCCGGCATCTTCGTCGTCGGTGCGATTCATGCTGGCAGTCCCATGGCCTTCGGCTCCATATACTGACGAATTCCCATGATTCCGCCGCTTTCCCGGCCGAACCCGCTCTGGTTGAAGCCACCGAACGGCGCACCGCCGGGACCGAAACCGTTGACCGCGATCTGCCCGGTGCGAACCCGGCGGGCGACGGCGACCGCGCGGTCCACGTCGGTGCCCCACACCGCACCGGAAAGCCCGTACTGGGAGTTGTTTGCGATCGTCACCGCGTCGTCGTCGTCGCCATAGCGCAGCACCGACAGCACCGGACCGAACACTTCTTCCTGAGCGATCGTCGCATCCGGCGTCACCTCGGTCAGGATCGTCGGTTCGAAGTAAAAACCGGTATCCAAGCCGGCCGGCCGGCCGCCGCCGGTCACCACCTTGGCGCCGTCGTCGAGTGCCCGGTCCACGTGTGCCTGAACACGTTTCAGCTGTGCGGCACTGATCAATGGGCCCATCTCAACCTCGGGATCGGTGGGGTCGCCGACCTTCAGGGCGCGGGCCGCCTCGACCAGCCGATCGACGACTTCGTCGTGGATCGAGTCGGGAAGCAGCAGCCGGCTGTGCAGAATGCAGGCCTGTCCGGCGTGGAACGAGCAGGACTCGAACAACATCCGCTCCAAGATCTCGTCGCTGAGCGCAATGTCGCCGAGCACGATGCTGGCCGACTTGCCTCCGCACTCGAGCAGCAACCGCTTCATCGTGCCGCCGGCCGCGGCCATTACCTCCCGGCCGACCGCCGAGCTCCCGGTGAAGCTGACCATGTCGATCCGCGGGTCGACGGTGAGCAGCCTGCTGGATTCGATACCGGAGGGGGTGACCACGTTGACGACGCCCGGCGGAATGTCAGTGTGCTCGTCGATGATTCGGGCCAGTGCGAGGCCGGCGAGCGGGGTCAGTGGCGAAGGCTTGAGCACGACGGTGTTGCCGGCGGCCAGCGCGGCGCACAGTTTCATGACATTAAGCGTGTGCGGAAAGTTCCATGGCGTCAGAATCGACACCACTCCGAGTGGCTCGTAGCGCAGCAGCGCTTTACCCGCGGCCCCGAAGGCGTCGATCTGCTCCTCGACCGGATGTGCAGCAAGTTCCGCGGCGTTCAACGCCGCGAAGGCCGGTCCTTCGACGTGGATGGCTCGCTCGTTGCCGGTGCAGCCCCATTCCAGCTGCGCCAGCGCGAAAAACTCGTCGGCATGCTCGAGCAACGCCGCGCCGAGCTGGTTGAGCCAGCGGGCCCGCTGTTCGGGTCCGGCGTCGGTCCCCGGTCCCGAGTCGAACGCGGCGCGGGCGGCCGCGATCGCACTGTCGACCTGAGCGGGACTCGGGTCGGGCGCCGAGGCGATCACCGCCTCGGTGGCCGGACTGATGTCGTCGTAGCGGCCGTTCTCGGGTTCGACCCACTGGCCGTCGATGTAGACCGGGTAGGTGTCGATGAGCGAGCGTGGGTCAGCCATGTGCATTCCTTTGGACGGTCCGGCGGCTCAACGTTTGGTGTACACCTGCCAGAGCACTGTCGTCAATGCTCAGCATTGCCGAGCGGCTATTTCACCTTGACAGCAAGCATATTGACATTGGTTGTCCCGCCAGAGTAAACAGGGAGCACCGGACAGATCGTATCGAAATGTACGATCACCGCGGTGTCGAGGGAGGCCAGTGGTCGCAAAGTTCTGTTCGGCGGTCCCTCTGCATTCTCCCGACTTCTACGCCGGCGATCCCTATCCGGCATACCGCGAGCTGCGTGCGACGGCGCCGGTGTGCTGGAACGACGTCACCGAGTTCTGGGCGCTGCTCCGCTACGAGGACATTCGCTTCGTGTCGAGCAGCCCGGGCGTGTTCAGCTCGACCAAGGGCATCACTATCCCGGACCCGGCGATGCCGAGCCCGGTGCAACCGGGCAGCCTAATCTTCACCGATCCGCCGCGGCACCGACAGATGCGCAAGCTGATCAATTCGGGGTTCACCCGGCGCCGTGTTGCCGTGCTGGAACCGAAGATCCGCGAGATCGTCCGCGGAATCCTCGATGGCTTGCGACCGAACTCCGTGCACGAGTTCGCGGAAAAGATCGCCGCTCCGCTGCCGACCCGGATGATCGCCGAGCTGATCGGCGCACCGCCGGACGACTGGGAGCAGTTCCGGGCCTGGTCGGATGCGGCCACCGGAACCGCGGACCCGGAGATCGATCTCGACCCCCTGGTGGCTGTCGGGCAGCTCTTCGAGTATTTCCAAAAGCTGGTCGGCGCCCGTCGCGTCGAGGCGCGCGACGACTTGCTGTCGGTGCTGGCCGGCGCCGCGATCGACGGGGACCGGCTGACCGACGAAGACCTGCTCAACTTCGCGTTTCTGCTGCTGGTGGCCGGCAACGAGACCACCCGTAATCTGATCGCGCTGGGCACCCTCGCGCTGATCTCGCATCCAGACCAATGCCGCCTGCTGGTCGAGAATCCCGCGTTGATCCCGGGCGCTGTCGAGGAGATGCTGCGGTGGAACAGCCCGGTGGTCCATATGGCGCGGACCGCAACGGTCGACGTGGAGATTCGCGGTCAGCGCGTCGCCGAGGGCGACGTGGTAGTGATGCTGTACGGGTCGGCGAACCGTGACGAGGACGTATTCGGTTCCGATTCAGAAGAATTCAAGGTAACTCGCCACCCGAATCCACACATCGCGTTCGGGTGCGGCGAACATTCATGCGTCGGCGCGCAACTGGCGCGTCTGGAGGCGACGGTGATGTTCGAGGAGCTGCTGCGCCGCTTCCCCAGACTCGAGCTGGTCGGTGAGGTCGATAGGATGCGGGCCACCATGGTGCCCGGGGTCAAGCGGATGCCGGTGCGACTGGGAGCCTAAGCAATGCAACTCGAGTACACCGCCAAGCAAGAGCAGCTGCGCGCCGAGATCCGCGCGACGCTGGAACAGGTGATGACGCCCGAACGCAGCGCCGCCATCCGCGAACGTATAGAGGGCGGTCCTGAGGTGCGAGAATGCGTTCGCGCCCTGGCCGCCGCCAACCTGCTCGGCGTCGGTTGGCCGAAAGAATTTGGTGGGCAGGGTTTCTCAGCGGTCGAGCAGTTCATCTTCGCCGAAGAGGCGCGACGGGTCAACGCGCCGATTCCGCTGGTGACCCTCAACACGGTCGGCCCGACGCTGATGCAGTTTGGCACCGAGGAACAAAAGCAGACGTTTCTGCCCGCGATCCTCGACGGCAGCGTCGAGTTCGCCATCGGCTACTCCGAGCCGGAGGCCGGCAGCGACCTGGCCTCGCTGCGCACTACCGCGGTCCGCAACGGGGACGAGTACGTGATTAACGGCCAGAAGATGTTCACCAGCGGTGCCGCGTACGCCGACTACATCTGGCTGGCCGCGCGCACCGATCCAAACACCAAGAAGCACAAGGGCATTTCCATCTTCATCGTCCCCACCTCGTCGCCCGGATTTTCCTGGCAGCCGCTGCACACCATGCCGGGCATCTCCACCTTCTACACCTTCTACGACAATGTGCGGGTACCGGCGAGTTCGATCGTCGCCGGTGAAAACCACGGCTGGCAGCTGATCACCACCCAGTTGAACTTCGAACGAGCAGCCCTGAGCAATCTCGCCGCGCTCGAGCCGTTGTTCGAGCAGACGCTGCAGTGGGCCAGCAACACCGAGCTCGACGACGGCCGTGTCATCGACCAGCCCTGGGTGCAGCTCGCACTGGCCCGGGTCGAGGCTCAGGTCGCCGCGTACAAACTCGTCAACGCGCGGGTGAACGCGGCAATGACGAAGGGCGCGCTCAACATGGGGGAAGCCTCTGCCGCGAAAGTTTTCGGCACCGAGCTGACCCAGCAGGTCGCCCGCCAGCTGCTGGAAGTGCTCGACCACAACGGGCTACGGCGTGGCGCCGACGCACCGCTACATGGTGCGCTGGAATCCGCCTATCGGATAGCCGTGATCAACACATTCGGCGGTGGCGCCAATGAGATCCAACGAGACATCATCGCGATGGCCGGCTTGGGTATGCCGCGAGCACCACGTGACCTTCGCCCGACGGACAAGTCAGGAGGACCAACTCAGTGAGCGATTCAGATGCCGAGCTCCGTAGCAGGCTGCGGGCGCTTGTCGGCAAACCAACCGGCGGTACCGGAAAGCCCTCGGTTGCACCGGATCCGGTCAACCAACCGATGATCCGACACTGGGCGTACGCGCTCGACGACATGAATCCCGTCTACCTCGACCCGGAGTTCGCGGCCAAGTCCCGGTTCGGTGGCATCGTGTCGCCACCGGTCATGCTGCAGACCTGGACAATGCCGTCACCGAAACTCGAAGGAATCGGGGATCGCGGTGGTTCACCCGTCGAGATCACCGGTAATCCAACGGCTTTCCTCGACGAGGCCGGATACACCAGCATCGTGGCGACCAATTCGGAATTCGAGATCGAGCGCTATCCCCGGCTGGGTGATGTCATCAGCGCGACGTCGGTGTACGAGGATGTCTCCGACGAGAAGAGGACCGCGCTGGGCACCGGCTACTTCCTCACCTGGGTGATCACCTACACCGATCAGAACGGTGAGGTGCTCGGCCGCCAGCGATTCCGGGTGCTGCGATTCAGGCCGGAACGCTGATGGCGTCCCGACTGGCACCCGCGATCAGCCCGGACACCGAGTTCTTCTGGAACGGGTTGCGCGACCACAAGCTGCTGATCCAGCGCTGCAATGGCTGTGGAACGCTGCGCAACCCGCCCCAGCCGATGTGCCCGAAATGTCGCTCTCTGGACTGGGATGCGATCGAGGCGTCGGGTCGCGGCACCGTCTACAGCTACGTGATGCCGCATCAACCCCGGTTTCCGTTCTTCGACTACCCCTACATCGTCGTATTAGTGCAGCTCGCCGAAGGCGTACGGTTGGTTTCGAACTTGTGTGATATCGACCCGACCGACGTCACAGTTGGGATGCCGGTCGAAGTCTGCTACCAGACTTTCGATAACGATCTTGTGCTTCACCAATTTCGGGCCGCTGCCGAATGACCGGGTGACGCCCATGGACTTCACGTTCACCGAAGAGCAAGCGACCATCAGCAAGCTGGCCCGGGAACTCTTCGAGCGCCGAGCCACCCCGGAGCGACTGACCGAACTCGAAGCCGACGAATCTTGCTACGACGCCGCGCTGTGGAAGGAACTGGCCTCGCTCGACCTGCTGGGCACCGCGTTACCGGAATCGTTCGGCGGCAACGGCGGTGGCTTCGTTGAACTCGGGGTGTTGCTGGCCGAAGTCGGGTGGAGCGTGGCGCCGGTGCCTGTTTACCCCACGCTGCTGCTGGGCGCCGACCCGATCGCCCGGCACGGAACACCGGAGCAACAGCGGCGCTTTCTGCCCGGCGTCATCGACGGAAACCGCATCCTGACCGCGGGCCTGCAGGAGCCCGGCCGCTCTGACCCGGCAAAGCCCGCCACCACCGCACGTCGTGATGGCCCGAATTGGCGGCTGGACGGCACCAAGGAGTTGGTGCCGGCAGCCCAACTCGCCGACACCGTGCTGATCCCCGCCTCTATCGAGGACGGCACAGAGGGCGCCGTGGGCCTCTTCCTGCTGGCGACCGACGCCGACGGTGTCGGCATCCGGCCGACGGCGACCACTACTCGCATACCACACGCGGATGTATTCCTTGACGGCGCAACCGTTTCCGCCGCTGACCTGCTGCAAGGTCCCGGTAGCCTGGTCCGTGCGCTCTATACTCGCGCGCTGGTCGGTTTGTGCGCTATCCAGCTCGGAGTCTCTGACCGTGCCTTGCGAATGGCCGCCGAATACACCACCGGACGTGAACAATTCGGCCGCCCGATCGGCAGCTTCCAGGCGGTGCAGCAGCGGATGGCCGACGGATTCATCGACGTCGAGGCGATCCGCTGGACCACCTGGCACGCGGCCTGGCTGATCGCGGAGGGCCAGCCCGCAGACCGGGCGGCACGGATCGCGAAATTCTGGGCCGCCGAGGCCGGCGCCCGAGTGGCCGCCACCACCCAACACGTGCACGGCGGGATTGGGATCGACATCACCTATCCCCTGCACCGCTACTTTCTCTGGGCCAAACAGAACGAACTCACCTTGGGCTCGGCTTCCCAGCAGCTGGCTCACCTCGGCAGCACATACCCGGAAGGACGGCTATGACGACAGCCAAAACTCGTGCCACTCCCCCCAAATCGACGTTGCGGTGGTCTGAAATCGAGGTCGGTGACGAGGTGACCCCGCTGGAGATTCCGATCACCACCACGATGATCGTCGCCGGCGCGATCGCATCGCGTGACTTCATGCCAGTGCACCACGACCGCGACTATGCCAACAAGCAGGGCTCGCCCAACTTGTTCATGAACATCTTGACCTCCAACGGATATTGCGTGCGTTTCCTCACCGACTGGGCAGGGCCCGAAGCGATGGTCACGAAGCTGTCGATTCGCTTGGGCGTGCCGTGTTTTCCCGACGATCCGCTGCGTTTCACCGGCAGCGTGACGGGCAAAATTGACGGCTCAGACGGTGAGAACTTCGTCGAGGTGACCTTCAGAGCATCCAACAGCCTTGGCGATCACGTCTCCGGCACGGCCGTTGTCAGCCTGCTCGCCGGGGCTGGCGCATGAGCGGCGCGCTGCCTGGCAGCTGCGCGATAGTAGGCATCGGGCAGACCGAGTTCTCCAAGGAATCCGGGCGCAGCGAACTGCAATTGGCGTGTGAGTCGGTCAGCGCGGCTCTCGACGATGCCGGCTTGGCGCCCAGCGACGTCGACGGCATGGTCACCTTCACGATGGACGCCAGCGACGAGATCGACGTCGCACGCAACGTCGGTATCGGCGACCTCAGCTTCTTCAGCCGGGTGCCGCACGGCGGCGGGGCGGCGGCGGGCACCGTGGTGCATGCGGCGATGGCCGTCGCCAGCGGTGTCGCCGATGTCGTGGTGTGCTGGCGCGCGTTCAACGAGCGTTCCGGCTTTCGCTTCGGCGGCAGCGGACGCACCAACGCCGACACCCCGCTGTTCATGGCGCACTACGCCCCCTTCGGATTGCTCACTCCCGCAGCGTGGGTCGCGCTGCATGCCCAGCGCTACATGTCGGCCTATGGAGTCACCAACGAGGACTTCGGCCGCATCGCCGTCGTCGACCGCGCACATGCGGCCACCAATCCCGACGCGTGGTTTTACCAGCGCCCAATTACGCTGGAAGACCACCAGAATTCGCGCTGGATCATTGAACCCGTTCTGCGTCTGCTTGATTGCTGCCAGGAAAGCGATGGCGGGGTCGCGCTGGTGGTCACCAGCGCCGAACGCGCCCGGGATCTCCGGCAGCCGCCGGCGGTGCTCACCGCCGCAGCGCAGGGGGCGGCTTACAACGGCGAGATGATGACGAGCTACTACCGCGACGACATCACCGGGCTCCCGGAGATGGGCGTGGTCGCGGACAGGCTGTGGCGCGATTCGGGCCTGAAGCCGCAAGACATCCAAACCGCTTTCATCTACGATCATTTCACGCCGTTCGTATTCACCCAGTTCGAGGAACTCGGATTCTGCGGCCGCGGCGAAGCCAAAGACTTCGCCACCGTCGATCGGCTGTCGTTGGGTGGGGAACTGCCGATCAACACGAATGGCGGACTGCTCGGCGAGGCCTACATCCACGGGATGAATGGCATCACCGAGGGCGTCCGGCAGATCCGCGGAACCTCGTACAACCAAGTCGACAACGTCGAGCACGTACTCGTCACGTCGGGCACCGGCGTGCCCACCAGCGGCCTGATTCTGGCAACGGACAGGTAGGGAACTGCATCTGCGATGACTCAAGCCTCTGCGTTGACCCAAGCGACGGATACCCGCGCGCTCATCCTGGAATCCGCCTTTGCCTGTTTTGGCAAGCAAGGACTGCAGAAGGCCACCATCGTCGACATCGCCAAGATGGCGGGTGTCTCCCGCAGCACGATCTATGAGTACTTTCGCGACAAGGCCGCCATCGTCGAAGCGTGCGCCGAGCACGCTTCCGAGCAGTTCTATCGCCAGATGTCCACGGCGATGGACCGGGGCCGCTCGCTGGAGGACAAGCTCAGCCGTGCAGCAGTATTCGTCACCCAGGCACGGCGTGTCATCGCCTCCGAGAAGTACTTCGACGAAGACGCCATCAGCCTGCTGCTGACCAAAGATGCCGCCGTCCTGCTGAGCGAATGCGTGGACTTCCTCGCTCCCCACCTCGCCGCGGCCAAGCTCACCGGCGAGGTTCGCAAAGACCTCGACATTCAGTCTGCCGGCGAATGGTTCGCGCGCATACTGTTCTCGCTGTTCAGCACACCCTCATCGACGCTGGACATGGACAACCCCGATGTCGTCGCCGACTTTGTGCGGGCCCACCTGGTCCGGGGGTTCGCCAACGAGCGTCCGCGGCCGCGGCGCGGTCAGTGACCGCACTCCGCGGGCGCCCGGATGAAGGGAGCGCCAGTATCAGCTCCGCCTTTGCTGTACGGTAAGGGTGTAGACGTCGCTGCGCTGCGCTGCAACATCGCTACCGCGATGCCCAACGCGGCACGTGCTGCCCATTCGGCTAGGGAAGCAGATCGCGGATAGCGAGACGGCAACATAGTTGAGGATGGGGTGGCACGGCCATGCAAAACCCGGGGGATGCACCCGAGATTCATCCGTCGCAAATCCGGGTCGGTGACGTCATCGGCACGATGCGCCCGACGCAGGTGCGCTACACGGTCAAGATGATCAGCGGGCCACAGACAAGTCCACGGCGGTGGACCTTTTTCGGCAGCGACGCCACCGGGCGGCAGCAAAACGACACGTTCGGGGAGGACGATCTGGTTCGCAGGTACGCCAAAGCGTCCTGAGCCCCGGCGGTTAGTGACCGCGGTCCGCCAGCGCCCGCATGAAAAACGTCAGATTGGCCGGTCGTTCCGCTAGCCGACGCATAAAGTACCCGTACCACTGGGTGCCGAACGGTACATACACCCGCATCCGGTTGCCGGCGCCGGCCAGCCTCAACTGCTCGCCGTCGCGGATTCCATACAGCATCTGGTACTCAAAATCGCCCGGACCACGCCCGGTTTCACTCGTCAGCGCGGGCACCGCGCCGATGACTACGGGGTCGTGGGAGGCCACCATCGGGTAGCCCGAGCCTGCCATCAGCACCCGAAGGCACCGTAAGTACGAGTCGGTGACGGCCGCGGCGTCCCGGTAGGCCACCGACGCCGGTTCGTCGTAGGCGCCTTTACACAGCCGCACCCTGATTCCGGATCTGGCGAACTGTGCACAGTCACCGAGTGTGCGACGAAGATAGGCCTGCAAAACCACGCCCAGCCAAGGGAAATCAGTCTGCAGATCGGCCGCGATCGACAATGCGGAGTCCGTGGTGGTGTGGTCTTCGGCGTCCACGGTCACCCACACACCGATCTGCTCGGCCCGCTCGCAGATGGTGTGCGCGTTCGCAAAAGCGATCTTCTCGCCGTCGCGTTCCAGTGCCTGACCCAACGCCGAAAGCTTGCACGACACCTCCAGCGGACGCACACCGTCATGACTGGCATCCGGCCGTCGGCCCAGCGCGGTCAGGAGCTGGAGGTAGGCACGCATAGTGGCATTCGCGCCGTCGATGTCGGTGACATCCTCGCCCAGGTAGTCGATGCTTACGAGTCTGCCCGAATCTCGCAGGGCCGCAACGCTGTCCAACACCCGATCAAGCGTCGCCCCCGGTACGAACCGGTGCACCACCTTGCTGGTGACCGGCAACCGTTCCGCCGTGCGCCGCAGCCCGTCGGATCGGCCGGCGGCGAGAATCGCCGGACGCAGCGTTTTGGCGAACAGGCTCGACATCACTGCTCCGCCATGTGCGGATAGTTGTGATCGGTGGCCGGGACGAACGTCTCCTTGATGGAGCGCGCCGACGTCCAGCGCAACAAATTCAATGCGGAACCGGCCTTGTCGTTGGTCCCCGATCCGCGAGAGCCACCGAACGGCTGGCGGCCCACCACCGCCCCGGTCGGCTTGTCGTTGACGTAGAAGTTGCCGGCCGCGAACCGCAAACGGTTCTGCGCGGCCAGCACCGCGTCGCGATCGTCGGCGATCACCGCACCGGTCAACGCGTAACGCGAACCGGCGTCGATGACGTCGAGGATGCGCTCGTATTGGTCATCGGGATAGACGTACACCGACAGCACCGGACCGAAGTACTCGGTGGCGAACGCCTCGTCGGTCGGGTCGTCGGACAGCAGCACCGTTGGGCGCACGAAATAGCCTTCGCTGTCGTCGTATTCACCACCGACCGCGATCGTGACACCGGCCGCACCCTTCGCGCGTTCAATCGCGTCGACGTTCTTGGTGAAGGCACGCTCGTCGATCAGCGCACCACCGAAGTTGGAGAAGTCGGTGATGTCGCCGAATCGCAGCTCCGCGGCGGCGGCCAGGAAGTCGTCACCCATCTGCTGCCAGATGGAGTGGGCGATGAATGCTCGCGAGGCCGCCGAGCACTTCTGCCCCTGGTAGTCGAACGCGCCGCGGATCAGCGCGGTCCGCAACACGTCCGGTTGTGCCGAATTGTGGGCGAGTACGAAGTCTTTGCCGCCGGTCTCTCCGACGAGGCGCGGGTAGCTGTGGTAGCGCTCGATATTGCCGCCGACCTCGCGCCACAACCCCTGGAACGTCGCCGTCGATCCGGTGAAGTGGATCCCGGCCAGCCGCGGATCCGCCAGCGCCACATCGGAAACCGCGTAGCCATCACCAGCGACCAGGTTGATCACACCGGGTGGCAATCCGGCCGCCTCAAGCAGTTGCATGGTCAGATATGCGGCGAATGTCTGCGTGATCGATGGCTTCCACAGCACCGTGTTGCCCATCAGCGCCGGCGCGGTGGGCAAATTCCCGGCGATCGCGGAAAAGTTGAACGGCGTGATCGCATAGACGAAGCCGTCCAACGGGCGGTAGTCGGTGCGATTCCACTCCCCCCGTACGCTCAACGGCTGCTGCGCCAGAATCTGGTGTGCGAAGGCGACATTGAACCGCCAGAAATCGACCAGCTCACAGGGAGCGTCGATTTCGGCCTGATAGGCGGTTTTCGATTGACCCAACATGGTCGCGGCCGCGATTGTCTCGCGCCAGGGCCCGGCGAGCAGATCGGCCGCGCGCAGAAAGACCGCGGCACGTTCGTCGAACGGGGTTGCCGCCCAGTGTGCTCTGGCGGCCATTGCCGCTTCGATGGCAGCGGCGGCATCGGCATGATCGGCGTTGGTCAGCGTGCCCAATGTCACCGCGTGCCGGTGCGGCTGCACGACGTCGATCCGCTCACCGGCACCCATGCGATGCGCGCCGCCGATGACGTGCGGCAGGTCGATCGGCTCATCGGCCAGCGCGGTTAGCGCGCATTGCAGCCGAGTGCGTTCGGGCGAATTCGGGGCGTAATCGTGGATCGGCTCGTTTGCGGGCAGGGGAACATCGGTGATCGCGTCCATGCCTTCAGGATGACCGCCGGCGACCCGCCGATGCTTGGCTGATCGGCTAATTTGACGGTGGATTTCCAGTAGGATCGGACAATATGCGAAAGGCGGGTGTCGGACTGGGGCAGCTGCTATTGGCCCTGGACAAGACGGTGGCGAGCCTTGTCGACGCGCCGCGCGGACTGGACCTGCCGGTAGCCTCGGCGGCATTGATCGACTCCGACGACGTGCGGTTGGGCCTGGGCCGTGGTGCCGACTCGGCGGACGTGTTCTTTCTGCTTGGCGTCGCCGACCAGGAGGGCCAGCACTGGCTGGACACGCTTGCTTCCGGCCCGGCTGATCGCGCGCCAGTGGCCATCTTCGCCAAGAACCCGTCCGACGCCCTGGTGGCCCGGGCCGTCGCTGCCGGAACGGCGGTGGTGGCCGTGGATCCGCAGGCCCGCTGGGAGCGGTTATACCGACTGGTCGATCATGTCCTCGAGCACCACGGCGATCGGGCCGATCCGAGCAACGACTCGGGCACCGACTTGTTCGGCCTGGCACAGTCGCTGGCCGACCGTATCCACGGCATGGTCAGCATCGAGGATGACCAGTCGCATGTGTTGGCCTATTCGGCATCCAACGACGAGGCCGACGAGTTGCGGCGGCTGTCGATCCTCGGTCGGGCCGGACCCCCCGAGCATCTGGAGTGGATCGGCCAATGGGGAATCTTCAACGCCCTGCGGGCCGGCGGCGACGTGGTCCGGGTCGCCGAGCGCCCGGAGTTGGGTCTGCGGCCCCGCCTCGCGGTTGGTATTCGCCAGCCGGGGCGTGACGCTCGCCGGGCGCCGGCCTTCGCCGGCACCATCTGGGTGCAGCAGGGCTCCCAACCGTTGGCGGAGGACGCCGAGGAAATGTTGCGCGGAGCCGCCGTGCTGGCCGCCCGCGTCATGTCGCAGCTGGCCGCCAGGCCGTCGACGCACGCGCTCCGGGCCCAGGAGCTACTGGGCCTGTCCGACAGCGAATCGGTCGATGTGGACACCGTTGCACGAGAACTTGGGATCTTGGCCGACGGCAACGCCGCGCTGATCGGTTTCCACGCCCAAAACCGCGACGCCAGGCTGGCCGATGTGCTGGCATTGAGCGCCAACGCTTTTCGGGCTGATGCGCAGGTCGCATCGCGCGGTTCGCGGGTATATGTGCTACTTCCGAATACGGCGAAGCGGTCGTCGCTCACCTCTTGGATTCGCGGCACCATCAGCGCGTTGCGCACTGAACTGGGACTGCAGTTGCGGGCCGTCGTCGCCGCGCCGGTTACCGGACTGGCCGGCCTGGCCGCAGTGCGCGTAGAGGTCGATCGGGTGCTGGATAGCGCCGAACGTCATCCGGATTCGTTCGGTGAGGTGACATCGTTGGCCGAGGCGCGCACTACCGTGCTGCTCGACGAGATCGTCACGATGGTCGCGGCCGACGGGCGGCTCGTCGACCCGCGGGTGCGCGACCTGCAAGCCCGCGACCCGGCGTTGGTCCAGACACTGTGGGTCTATTTGGACAGTTTCGGCGACGTCGCTGCCGCGGCGGAGCAGCTGCACGTCCATCCCAACACCGTGCGGTACCGGGTCCGCCGGATCGAGAAGCTGCTCTCGACGTCGCTGGCCAATCCCGATGTCCGGCTGCTTCTTTCGCTGGGACTACGCGCTACTGAGCGATCCGGCTAGGGCTCACCGTCGTGCGTTCATAGATCTCGGCGAGGAACTGCTCGACGGCCACCGCGGCGTGGGCGGCGCGGGCCGACCCGAAGATGTCGAAGGCATGTTGCGCGAACGGCATTTCCGCGTACAGAACCGGCTGGCGGCTGGCTTCGCGGAGCCGTTTGGTGAAGGCACGGGCCTGTTCGACCGGGATCAACGAGTCATTGCGTCCGTGCAGGACGAAAAACGGTGGTGCATCGGCAGAGACATGCGTGATCGGCGAGGCGGTGCGAAGCGCTTCAGATATTTCGGCTCGCCCCAGTTTGAACACGTACTTCGCCATTGTGGGCACCGTCAGCGAGTGGATCGCATCGTCGGTCCGGGTGAAGTCGTAGACACCGTAGAACGGCACCGCCGCGCGCACGCTGGTGTCGGCCTCCTCGAAGCCCGGTTGAAACTGGGGATCGTTCGCGGTGAGAGCGGCCAACGCGGACAGGTGCCCGCCAGCCGATCCGCCGGTAATCGCGATCCAATTCGGGTCTCCGCCGTACTCGGCGATGTGCTGCTTCGTCCAGGCCAGCGCACGCTTGACGTCGACGATGTGGTCGGGCCAGGTGGAGCGCGGGCTGAGCCGATAGTTGATCGCCACGCACACCCAGCCTAGCTCGGCCAGATGGCTCATCAACGGATAGGCCTGTTGGCGTTTGCTTCCGACCATCCAGGCGCCGCCAGGGACCTGCAACAGGACCGGCGCCCGTCCGTCACGGTCCAGGTCCGGCCGTCGCCAGATATCGAGGTGGTTCCGCGCGCCGTGATCGCCGTAGCTGATGTCGGTGTCGTGTACGTAGTCGCGGTAGATCCGGAGCATACGAACCACACCGGGGTTCTTGGCCGTGCCCGCGCCCGCCGGCCGCTTCCAGAGGTCGGCCGACTGGGTGCGACGGTCGGTGCCCAACCCGGCATCGAGCGCTGCGGCGAGCGGCAGGTTGGCCTGGTGGCTGAGGCGGTTGAGGCCCAGCAGTCCCAACCACGACAGCGCGGACACCAGCCAGCTGAACCAGCGCAGCCGTGGCGAGAGTCTGCGGGTTACCGCGGCCAGCGCCGCAAATTGTCCGGCGATCAGCTGCAAGGGCAGCTCCGATGCGAAGACCCCGAAGCTGAATGCGTACGTCGAGAGAAGGCCGCGCTTGCTGAGGGGCTGGTACCCATTGGCCGTGACCGCGAGCCCGGCCAGCGAACCCAGCACGGCTGTCAGTTTCTTCACGACTGTCCTTCCCTCGCCAACCTCGACCACTTAATCACCTGCCGGTCCAGGCACCGGTGAGTGGGTCATGCCCACCCTTGAAAACTTGTGTCACTTTAGTTTCGCCTGTGGATAGTCGCAGCGGCTGTCGGACCCTGCGGATAAAATTGGAACATGTGTTCGAGTAACCGGGAAGCCGCCGCTGTTTGTTGCAGGCCAACTGATTTAGCCGGTGCTGTAAGCCCAATAGTCATACGAGCCGCCGGGCACCGGGCACAGGCCGTGGTATGCGGCCAGCACGAACTGCCCCGCTTGTTGC
>NZ_DATMLH010000220.1:0-5724 GCF_035570115.1 Mycobacterium sp. | reverse complement strand
CGCCATCCCACTCCAGCCCGCACCGGCGATGTTCTGCGAGGACGCCCACATCTTGCGGGCCTCGTCCTCCACCGTCTGAGCGTGCATATCGAAACGGCCCGCCATCGACCGCATCTCATGCGGATCAGTCATAAAACGCGTAGGCATATCCCCTTCTCCCTTACCTCGGTGTCATTTCAGTGTTGAATACGTTGTGCGGCAACGGCATCCCCCACCTCTCAGCCGCCGGCCGGCGTGCGGGTTTCGACTCTCACGGGGGCTGTCTTTGCCGCCTGGGTGCCCACACCGCGCCCGCTGAGCGACCCCATGAGTGCTTGGGTGAACGGGCTGTTGGGCAGGTTCGACGCCCCCGGGCTGACGCTGGTCTGGGGCAACACCGGGGCCGCGCGAGACGCCATCTCCGGCGCCGCGTTGGCCCAGCCATTCGGTATCGACAGCCCGCCCAGTCGATGCGCCGACGCCAGCTGCGCGCTGATCGCCGACCCAAACCCCCGCAGCTGGCCGGATATGCCGCCCATTATGGCTTTCATCTTGGCGTCGACGAGCGCAGAGACATCGGCCAGCATTGCCTGATTGCTCGCCTGCATCGCCTGGCTCGCGTTCATCGAGTTGGCCATGCTGATCAACATCTTGGCGGGCATGCTGGCCATCATCGTCGCGTAGTAGACCCCCTGAACCGGAAGAATCGAGTCCGTGGAGCCCAGACCTGTCGAAGTCAACGCGCCCACTATCGTCGAGTCCAAGCTCGTCGGTACGCCAAGATCGCCCAGCACGCTGGTCAAGCCGTTCGTCAAGCCGTTCGTTAGGAATGACTGCAGGTTCGTGTCCAACGAGAGAAGTGACTCTATGTCCGTGCCCAACGAGCCGATGCCGGAGCCCGGAGTCGCTGTCGACTGAGCCGCCGCGGCCGCGTTGGCGGACGTCCCGCCATCGCTTGTCGTCGGCGCCGGGGTCTGCTGCGGCAACGCGATGGCCTGCTGCGATGTCAGTGCATAGGTATCCATCGTGAGGCCGTCCTGGAACCACATCTCCATGTAAAGCGCCTCGGTGGCCGCGATCGCCGGAGTGTTTTGGCCCAGGAAGTTGGTGGCAACCAACGCCGCCAAGAGTGCCCGATTGGCCGCGACGACCGTCGGCGGCACCGTGGCGTCAAACGCACTCTCATAGGCAGCAGCGGCCAAGCTGGCCTGACCACTGGTCTGCGCAGCCTGGATCGAGCTGCCCTGCAACCACGCGATGTACGGCGCCGCCGCAGCGGCCATCCGCGTCGCCGTCGGACCCAACCACGGTCCGCCGGTCAACTGCGCGATCACCGATTGATACGAGGTGGCCGTGCTCTCCAGGTCGGCGGCTAACTCATTCCAGGCCGACGCCGCCGCCATCAGCGGTCCCGACCCCGCCCCGGAATACATCAGGGCCGAATTAACCTCAGGCGGGAACAGCATAAAGCTCATCGACCCAAGCCCCCCTTAGCCTGCAGCTGCCGCATTCGCCACTTCGGTCAACGCGTACGCCCCGGCCCCCGAGCGTAACGCGGCCACCAGCTGCTCGTGCACTTCCGCCGCCTGAGCGGCGACCTGCTGATACGCCACGCCCTGCTTACCGAACTGTGCCGCCGTCATCGCCGACAGAATATCCGACGCCGCCGGCGCCAAGCCCGTCGTCGGCGCCGCCGCGGCCGAATTCCGGGCCACCATCGCATCACCGATACCCGACAACGTCCCCGCACCGCCCGACAGCACCTCCGGCTGCGTCGTTACGAACGACACCCTCCGACCTCCTTCAGAAGACGTCAAGCCCCCGGTCAACTGTTCGCAACTGTTAATTCGATTAACTTTTTCGGAGAGCGTTCACTCGGGCGCATAACGGTCGGCCAATCGTAAATCACGGACGCGGGTGCTGTGCTGAAAAAATCCAAAGACATTCAGCTCGCGATAAGTCTTCTTTCGCACGGGTCCGGGATCTTCTCAGGGAAAGACCGGAGCGCACGAATCCGCATCGCACTCGCCGACGCGGTCAGGCGTAGGTCAGCAGCTTCTTCAGCGCGGCACGGCCCTCGTCGTCAAGCGGCGGCAGGGGTCGACTCAGCTCCCCTACGCCGACGCCTAGCAGCCCCCAGGCCGGCCTTCGCCGTGGTGACCGGCCCGCCCCCACGGCGAACTCCAACATCCGCTTGAGCTCAGCGTAAATGGCTTGTGCCCTTGGCAATTCGCTGGCGCGTACTGCGCCGCACAGGTTGATGCAGGGCTGTGGGCGCAGACACGGTCCGGCCGTGCACCAAACGGTGGCCCCTGCCTGCGGGGCGTCCAACACCAGCGGATTAATGCCGTCGTATAAAGGCAGCCCGCCGCCGCTGAGCCGGTCGACGCGCTGCATCCGGGAAAGGTCACCAGGGCACCCTTTGACCATTGTGAGGTTTTCGATGGTCTCAAACATCCGCACCAACAGTTCCGGGCTCATATCGACCCCGCTTGTGGCCGGGTTGTTGTACATCATGATCAAAATCCGGATCGCATCGCCCCATGCTGAGAATATGCTTAAAAATATCGCAGTTTCCGAAAGCCTCAAGTGCAAACCCCGGCGGGATCATCACCGCGTCGGCGCCGGCCTGTTGCGCGCAGTGCGCACGCCGCGTCGTTTATGCGGTCGTAGGCGATACTCAAGAGTCATGGCTGGCTCTAGCGATGTTGTGCTGTCCGACGCCCGCATCGCGGCGATGTCGCCCGCTGAACGGCGCGACCTGATTCAGCGGCTGCAGCGTCCGCTAGACGAAGTGTATCCACCGCTCATGGCACATCGGATGCGACGGAATCGGTTGACCTTGATGGTGGGCGGCGTGATCGGGTTGATCCCGTGGATCGTCTACCTCGGCTTTAACCTGCCCCCGAACTATGTTGCCCAAAACTGGCCGGCAACGTGGATTGGCTTCGACTGTCTGCTCGTCGTGTTCATGGCCGCGACCGCGGTACTGGGCTGGCTGGGTCGCCAACTGGTGGTGCTGCCCGCCTTCACGACGGGGGTTTTGCTGATCTGTGATGCTTGGTTCGACATCGTGACCGCGGGCCCGGGACGGGATATGGTTTTGCCGGTACTGACCGCCGCACTCGGTAACCTGCCGCTCGCGGTGATCATGATCAGTGGCGTAGTGCGGATCCTGCGCGTAACAGCGATACGGCTGTGGTTTATCGATCCCGGCATGCCGCTGTGGCGCGTGCCGTTGGTGCCATAGGCGTCCAGGCGCCGCGGGCGGCCGGCGAGCTGTCGTCGACGTACCCACGCCCGGCGGCCGGTATGAAGGAAGCATGGGCGAACAGCCGGAATCACCGCCAGGCATCAGCCGCCGGGCGTTACTGACGACGGGTGCGACGGCGGCCATCGTCGGTGGGGCCGTCGGAGCGAGCGGCGTTGCGCTGCTCGACTCACCGAGTCGCGGCCCCAGTCTGTGGACCCGGCCCGATCAGAGCGGCGCGCAACCGGTGGGCGGCCTGCATCTGCAATTCGGCAAGAATGCGTCCACCGAAGTCGTTGTCTCCTGGCATACCACCGACCCTGTTCACAACCCGCGGGTCATGGTCGGCACGCCGACGTCCGGCTTCGGCCGTGTCGTACAAGCCGAGACTCGAACCTACCGGGACGCGAAGTCCAACAACGAAGTTCGGGTCAACCACGCCCGGATCGACAAACTGGTTCCCGACACCGACTACGTGTACGCCGCGGTGCATGACGGCACCACCCCGGAGCTGGGGGCCGTTCGAACTGGTCCGTCCGGACGGAATCCGTTCCGCTTCACAAGTTTCGGAGATCAGGCAATCCCGACACTGGGGCGACTCGAGAAGGGCAGTTATCGCGGCCACAACCTCGGGTCGCCGGCAGCCGGGGACACCACGACGGCAATCGAACGCCTCGGTCCGCTGTTCAACCTCGTCAACGGCGACCTGTGCTATGCCAATCTCGCGCATGACCGCATCCGGACCTGGTCGGACTGGTTCGACAACAACACGCGTTCAGCCCGCTACCGGCCATGGATGCCGGCGGCGGGCAACCATGAAAACGAATTGGGCAATGGTCCGGTCGGTTACGCCGCCTACCAGACGTACTTCGATGTGCCCGACTCGGGATCCGACGCCGAGGTCCGCGGCCTGTGGTATTCGTTCACCGCCGGCTCGGTGCGAGTGATCAGCCTCAACAACGACGACGTCTGCTTCCAGGACGCCGGCAACTTCTACATACACGGCTACTCGGGTGGCGCGCAGAAGCGTTGGCTGGAAACTGAACTCGCCGACGCACGAGCCGACCCGCGAGTCGACTGGGTGGTCGTTTGTATGCACCAGACCGCGATTTCCACCGCCGATCACACCAACGGCGCCGACCTGGGCATCCGGCAGGAATGGCTACCGCTGTTCGACCGGTACCAGGTCGACCTGGTGTTGTGCGGTCACGAGCACCACTATGAACGCTCGCATCCGGTGCGGGGAACACAAGACAGCGAAACCAAAACGCCGATCCCGGTCGAAACCCGCGCCGACGTCATCGACACCAGCAAGGGAACGGTGCACCTGGTCATCGGCGGTGGCGGCACCTCGTCGCCGTCGAACACCATGTTCTTCCCTCGGCCGCGGTGCCGCGTGCTGACCGACGTCGGCCCATTCGATCCGGCGACCGGGCGCAAGGCACCGATCTATGTGCAGGAGGATGCGCCGTGGTCGGCGTTTCGTGACCGCGAAAACCCTTACGGTTTCGTGGCATTCGACGTCGACCCAGGCTCACCGGGCGGCAACACGTCGATCAAGGCGACGCACTACGCGGTCAACGGCCCCTACGGAGCGATCAGCGTAGTCGAAGAGTTCACTCTTACTCGGCCCCGCCGCGGCTGAGTGTTTCCTACGCTTGCCGCTATGACGACTACTGATCTCCCGTTGGCCGGCAAGGTCGCCTACGTCACGGGCGCCGCCCGCGGGCAGGGCCGCTCGCACTGCATCAGGCTGGCCAGGGCCGGGGCCGACATCATCGCGATCGACGCCTGCGGACCCGTGACCGTGCACAACGGCTATGCCCCGTCACAGCCGGAGGACCTCGCGGAAACGGTCATTCTGGTGGAAGGTGAGGGACGCAAGATCCTCGCCTCGGAAGTCGACGTTCGCGACGCGGCCGGCCAGCAGCGCGTGGTCGGCGACGCCATCGACCAGTTCGGCCGCCTGGACATCGTGGTCGCCAACGCCGGGGTGCTCAATTGGGGCCGGCTGTGGGAGATTTCGGCCGAACAGTGGCAGGACACCCTCGACATCAACCTGACCGGGCTGTGGAACACGATCAAGGCGGTGGTGCCGCCGATGATCCAGGCCGGCAACGGCGGGTCGATCATCACGATCAGTTCGGCGGCGGGAATCAAGGCCGTTCCCGGCTGCGGCCACTACTGCGCCAGCAAGTTCGGGGTGGTCGGGCTGACCAACTCGCTTGCCGTCGAGCTCGGCGAATTCGGCATCCGGGTCAACTCCGTGCACCCGTATGGCACGGACACCCCGATGGGCAACGACGTCTCTATGTACCAGGTGTTCGCCGACCACCCGAATTACATCCACAGCTTCTCCCCCGGCGCGCTGCCGACGGAATCGCTCGCCGACCCGGACCTGATCTCCGACATTGTGGTGTGGTTGGCCAGCGATGCCTCGTCGCTGGTGACGGCAGCTCAGATCCCCGCCGACAAGGGGTATTTGAAGATTTAGC
>NZ_DATMLH010000219.1:0-4619 GCF_035570115.1 Mycobacterium sp. | reverse complement strand
CGCCACCGCAGCGTTGACGGTACGCAACTGGACTCGGCGGCCCTCGGCGATGCCGATCAACCGCTCCAGGTCCTTCATGTCGTTCATCGACCTCAAGAGCCGGTCGGGATGCCAGCAGATCAGCGCGCCGAACTCGCTATCGGCCATCGCCTTCAGCATGGCCTCGAAGCCGGGACGGGTGTGACCGGAGCAGATCTACGTCAGCACCCGGGCAGTGCCTCCGCGGCCCGCTATGTCGCTGCTTATGCCCTTGCGTGCTTTCGGGCTGATCCACGATGCGACCATGGTCGGTCCGTCGGTGATTCGACCCATTGACGTTGAAGTTTCTGCGGAGTGCCTCGACCGCCACGCCGCCGATCCCCACCTGCGCCACGCGTACAACACGGCGGCCGTTTAGCCGCTGGGACCAATTTCGGATCCCTCGCTTAAATTGAGCCAGTTCACGTCGAAACGTCGGTCAAATACGTATGTTCCGGCATGGCCTAAACGCACCCAGGGCGCCGCATAAATCTTGAAACCGTGGCTGCGGGCCAGCAAGCAGAAATGATAATCTTCGGTTATCAGCCTGCCCGAAGGATCGGTGGTGGTGGCGTAGTACTCCTTGATTGGTTTTTCGTCTGGTGCATATTCGGGAACGACCTCGGATAGCGTTTCAAACACACCGCGCTTGATGAGCATAAAGCCGGTACCTGCGGCCGCGATCTCTAGTAATCCATCGGGGTCAGCGGCAAGACTGTCGGCCGAGTCATCTATGAGTTTAACGGCGAACGAGCCTGCGTGGTTGATTAACTCTTCAGGCGGCACGCCGGCCTTGGCCGCTTGCGCCACAGACGCCCAATCCACTTCTTTCTTGGGATATATCCCACCCACGATG
Organism: Mycobacterium sp.; assembly: GCF_035570115.1. Lineage (GTDB taxonomy): Bacteria > Actinomycetota > Actinomycetes > Mycobacteriales > Mycobacteriaceae > Mycobacterium. Next base: position 3,745 of record NZ_DATMLH010000219.1, on the reverse strand, counting down.
TCCCTATCGGCTATCAGCATGCTCACGATATCCGTGGCATTAAACCCAATATCCGAATCAATCCACATCAAATGGGTGGCCTTGGATTCTAGAAATTGATGGGTTAAGACGTTTCTCGCATTCGGCACGAGACTTTCACTCAACGTGACGGCGTACAATGAATCAACCCTGTTCCTCAGGAAGATACCGGATAATTGCACCATTGACACGGTGTAAATCCCTGCAGCCATGCCCCCATACATGGGCGTAGCTATGAACACGGTCGGCGTGGACACATCGCTATCAAGGTTTTGTCCGCCGTCAGCATCAGGCCCTGAAAGTCGATCAACCATCGCGCAACTATATGGCGTCGAAACGCGAGCCCGCTCAGGCACCAGAGCCATCGGTCGGAAGATAATCGCATGAAAGCGAGCAGTGGCGTGCGTCCGGCTTCAGCACACGATACTGCTGCGTGCCTGGCGATTTACCGCGCCTACGTGCAGAACACAGCCATCAGCCGGGAAGGAATGGCTCGTCCGGTATGGGCAGCCGTCGAAACGCCTGGCCGCCTTCCAATGGGCGACCGAGACCGGTAGTCGACATCCCCCATCAGCGCGCCGGCGGAGGACGCGGCTCTACACGCGACTGCTGCGCCGGCGCGGTGAGCAACGGCATCCATCGATCCACCGGGGTTATCCGCGGCGCGATCCGCCGGGCACGGTCGGCCAGGATGACCGGTTGGCCCGACCATGTCCTCCGCCGCAGCTGACATGTAAGCCGCTAAGAATCCGTAAAGACGTTAGGCCAGCTGAGCAGGGCCGCACCAAGGTGGGGCTGTGGACGTCGTTGTCCATTAAGAACACGCTTTGACCGACCTGAGAAAAACCCGAGACCACGCTGAGCTCGTTGAGCGGCCCCAATCGTGCCCCCAGTCGGACTCGAACCGACACTTGGCGGATTTTAAGTCCGCTGCCTCTGCCGATTGGGCTATGGGGGCCACCGACGAATGTAACGCCTGGCTGCTGAAACCCTACCGGGCACCCGAATCCCCCGGTCGGTTCAAGCCGTGTGTTAAAAGTTCGGACCGCACGTTAAGAAGCCATTAACGCGGTATGCGCTCCCGCTCAGGTTACGCGAAGGTAGACCCGTGGGACCGCTGCCGGACACCCGCACACACTGACAGTGATCATCGTGGCCGACCCCGCCGACGGGTCGGCTTCTTGGCACCCAGGAGAAATACATGTCATTCGTGACCACAGCACCCGCCGCCCTTGCCGCGGCCGCGGCCCAGCTGGAAGGTGTTGGTACCTCGTTTGCCACCGAGAGTTCGGCGGCCGCGGGCTCGACCACGGCGATCGCCCCCGCGGCTGCCGATGAGGTGTCGATCCTACAAAGCGGCGCGTTCTCGACCTATGGGCAGCTCTACCAAACGGTCAGCGCCCAGGCCCAGGCCATTCACCAGCAATTCGTGAACCTCCTGCAGCAGTCCTCGGGCTCCTACCAGGAGACCGAAGGAGCCAACCAGGCCAGCGCGGCCGCAAACTCGCTGTCGGGCGCGTCGTCGGCCGCCGCGCAGCCTGCGCAACCCATCACCGACGGCATCACCAGCCTGACGTCCTTCCTGACTGGCCTACCCCTCGTCAACAACAGCCTCTTCAGCACGAGTTTCGACGAGGTCGGCAACTTCACCTCCGGCTACTCGGACTTGATCGGTATGGGCGGTGGCGGTCTGCTCACCGCGCTGGCTGGTCCCTCAACCGCGTCGGCCGACCTCGGGGGCTTGGGATCCGGCCTGGTCGGCGACGTTGGTCCGGCAGGAGCTATCGGCGGTGTCGGCGGAGCTGGCGGAATGGGTGCGGCGCCGGTGTTGGCGGCGGCCGGCTCGGGGTCGTCGATCGGCCCGCTGTCGGTGCCGCCCAGCTGGGCTGGCGGAGCCGCAGTGCCGACGGCAAGCACGCCGGTCACGTTGGCCTCGCAGAGCTGGACCACCGCCGCGCCGTCCACCGGCGGGATGGGACCCGGCATCGCCGGCATGCCCGCGGTCGCCAACGGCGGTCGTGGCGGCTCGAGCTTCGGTGCCCCGCGCTACGGCGTCAAGCCCAAGGTCATGCCGACCATCCCCAAGCCCACGGCCACCTAAACAATCCACCCGGCCAAAGCTGGCCGGTTAAAACTCAATCGCAATCCGATCAATTCAAGGACGGGATTAGACAAATGGCTTTCGATTTTGCAGCGCGACCCCCGGAAATGAACTCCGCACTGATGTACTCCGGCGCCGGGGCGGGACCCTTGATGGCCGCCTCCTCCTCGTTCAGTGCCCTCAGCTCGGAACTGAGCTCGAGCGCGGCGTCCTACGAGTCGATTGTTTCCCACCTCGGCTCGGAGTGGACGGGACCGTCGTCAACGGCGATGGCCGCTTCGGCTCAGACCTACATCACCTGGCTGACCACCACCTCGGCGCAACTGCAGGACGCGGCCGCCGCGGCCACCTCATCGGCGGCGGCCTACGAGGCGGCCCACGCCGCCACGATCCCACCGCCGGTTGTCACCGCCAACCGGGTGCAGCTGGCGGCGCTGGTCGCGACCAACATCCTGGGCCAGAACACCCCGGCGATCGCGGCCAACGAGGCCATGTACGGCGAGTTTTGGGCACAGGACGCCGCCGCGATGTACGGCTACTCGGCCGCGGCGTCAGCAGCCTCTTCGGGTCTGACACCGCTGACCGACCCGACCGAGAACACCAACCCGGGCGGGCCGGGCCAACAAGCTGCCGCGGTCAGCCAGGCCCTCGGCAGCAACGGGACCTCGTCGACGCTGACCAACGCGCTGAGCGGCACACAGAACGCGGCGAGTTCGCTCCTCAACCCGGCCGCCCTCTCCGCTCAGGCCCCCGCCGGCTCGCTACTGTCGGCTATCAACGGTTTGTTCGCCGTACCGATCGTCGGCAATACCATTTACAACATCGGTGTCACGCTGGCATGGAACAGCGCCATGATGACGGCGACCCTGCCGCTGCTGGCGCACTTCATGGCCGGCTCTGCATTCGGGTTCAGCATCGGCGACGCCACCCCCCTCGGGGCCGGGTTGGGCTTCGGCACGACGCTGGCGGGCGCAAACGCGCCCATCGGCGGAGCGCTGGCGGCGGGTATGGGCGAGGCGTCCTCGGTCGGCGGCCTGTCGGTGCCGGCCGGCTGGTCGGCGGCCACGCCGGCTGCTGTCAGTGACGCCACGTTGGCGGGCAGCGGCTGGACCGCGGCCGTCGACGAGGGCGGCGCCGGCATGGGAGGCGCGCCGGGCATCATGCCGGGGATGGCCTCCGCGGGCGGCAAGTCGGGCATGGGCTTCGGCGGGCCGCGCTACGGCACCAAGCCGAAGGTCATGCCTAAGCAGGTGTTCGTCTGATGACGAGGGAGGCGATGCCGCCTGCCTGAGACCAGTCATCAATTTCGACCAGTATCAAATCACGACAAGGAGATATAGATATGCCTACGCGTTTTATGACTGATCCGCATGAGATGCGGTCGATGGCGGGCCGTTTCGATATGCACGCCCAGACGGTGGAGGACGAGGCCCGCAAGATGTGGGCGTCCTCGCAGAACATCGCCGGTGCGGGCTGGAGTGGGATGGCGCAGATGACGTCCTACGACACCATGGGCCAGATGAACCAGGCGTTTCGCAACATTGTCAACATGCTGCACGGTGTGCGTGACGGGCTGATCCGCGACGCCAACAACTACGAGCAGCAAGAGCAGGCTTCCCAGCGGCT
>NZ_DATMLH010000218.1:0-12131 GCF_035570115.1 Mycobacterium sp. | reverse complement strand
CGGCGTCGATGACCTCCTGCGCGCTCAGCGGCTCGCCGGTCATCCCGGCCGCGGCGTTCGTCACCAGCGAGATGCCGAGCACCTCGAGCCCCGCCTCGCGCGCCGCGATGGCCTCGAGCACGGTGCTCATCCCGACCAGGTCCGCGCCGAGCGTGCGGAGCATCCGAATCTCGGCGGGAGTCTCGTAGTGCGGCCCGGGCAACCCGGCGTACACGCCCTCGGTGAGCTCGGGATCCACCTCGCGGGCCAGGGCACGTAATCGTGGCGCGTACGCGTCGACGAGGTCGACGAACTGCGCCCCGACCAGCGGCGAGCGCGCGGTCAGGTTCAGGTGGTCGCTGATCAGCACCGGTTGGCCCACCTCGAAGTTCTGGCGCACTGCACCGGCGGCGTTGGTGAGCACGACGACCCGTGCGCCGGCGGCGCAAGCCGTCCGCACCGGGTGCACGACGTGCAGCAGGTCATGGCCTTCGTAGGCGTGGACACGACCGGCCAGCACCAGCACGCGGTGCGCACCGATACCCACCGACAACACCTGCCCGGTGTGGCCGACCGCGGTCGGCGGGGTGAAGCCGGGCAGTTCGGCCATCGGCAGCACCGCGGTCGGCGGGCCCAGGGCGGCAACAGCCGGCGCCCAACCCGACCCCAGAACGATCGCGACATCGTGTTCGGCAATGCCGGTGCCCTCGGCGATGAACTGCGCCGCCCGCCGGGCGAGTGTGTCGGGGTCGGCCGGACCGTCACTCACAGTCGGGCAGCCTAACAACGTCAACACCTTCTGGACCTCGGAGACCTTCAACCAAGCGTGAGCTGGCGCAGCGCACGGAGAAAGACGTTTCGGTCATTGGCTGACAGCTGCCCGAGCCAGTGCTCCTCCCCACGCTGGATGGCCACCTGCACTGCGTCTTTGGTGGAACGGCCCGACTCGGTGATCGCGAGCAGGCGCGCGCGGCGGTCGTCGGGGTCCGGAATCCGTTCGATGTAACCGTGCTTCTGCAACTCGTCGAGCGTGGGAATGATGCGTGTCTTGTCGGCGCCGATCGCCTCGGCGAGTGCCGCTTGAGTGCGGATCGGCGAACGATCCAGAGCGCTGAGAACGATATAGCCCCACATCGACATGCCGTGCGCTGCCAGCACTGGCTGCTCGGCAGCCACGGTTTGACGAGCCAGCTGCGCCAGCATCTCCGCGAGGTCTGGACGCGTCGCCTTTCGCACCACATCGTGATGATAAGGGTTGACATATGATCTACATATGCACATGATATGTGCATGCATATAAATAAGGATGTTCGGCCATTGCATCGGATTGCCGTACTGGCCTCTGTTGACGTTGTCTCGGCCGTCACCGCAGACGACTTATCGAAGGTGACTCCGTGCGTTGGCTGGAGTCTCGCCGACCTGCTCACTCACATGACGGTCCAGCATCGCGGCTTTGCCGCCGCGGCACGCGGCCACGGTGCCGACCAGGCAATATGGCAACCCGATACCGTCGCCGAAGCGGTAGCAGCTGACCCAGCGGGCACCTACTCTGCGGCCGCCACCGCGGTGATAGACGCGTTCGCCGGTGCCGATGTGCTCGATGCGACGTTCGCGTTACCTGAGTTTGGGTCCGGTGCAACCTTCCCGGGTTCAGAGGCGGTCGGTTTTCACTTTGTGGACTACGTCGTGCACGGCTGGGATGTGGCTCGCACGATGGGTCGCCCCTTTGCGCTTCCGGTGGACGTCGTCGCCGCGGCATTGCCTCGGGCGTTCGGGGTGCCCGACGGAGACTTCCGCACCTCCGACGGCGCGGTGTTCGGCCCTGCGATCCCGTCGACGGAACCGACCAACGACCTCGATCGCATTCTCGCTTATCTCGGCCGCTCCCCACAGTGGAACCCACCCGTCGTGGCGAACACCCGGGCGTCATAACCACCACAGCCACCCCGGCATGACAGAGAGGAAGCCATGACGACAACATCATTCGGTGCCGGTCACGCCGCTGGCGAGGACCGCCGTCCAGGCTCAGGTGGGTCGAACTGGACTGGTCAGCCGCCAATCACGCCCAGGAGCGGCATCCTCAGCACGGACTGGCTGCCCGGCCCGTCCGACGGGAGCCAGTCCCCGGTCGTGGTGAGTTTCACCGACTTTCATTCCGATTCCGAGGAGGATTGGCAACAGATCGCCGCGTTGGGCATGAAACTGGCGGAAAGCTGGCCGGTTATGCGCGGCGCGGTCGGGCTTTGGCTGTGGGGCAAGCAAGTTGAGTGGCGCGGCGGATCGCTGTCCATCTGGGAAAGTTACCCGGATTTGCGTCGTTTCATCCGATGGCCCGTTCACGTCGCCATCATGAAAAATTGGCGGGCACGAATACGAGTGAGATCCGCCAGTTGGGATGACGAACAATTTGTCCCGGCGCAGGCATGGCTTCGCGCCGAGGCGTACATGCGGGCTCCGCGCGACGTGTGAACCGGTCGCGACGGCGCTCCGCTTGCGGGGACAAGGCGGGCGATCCCAACTACTCGTTGTGATGGCCGGTGATCATCGGTGAGATACTGCGAGAATGGCCGCAATCCCGGTGTTGGACCGCGTCGAGGACGTGGTGCGGCGCCGTGGCGCGGACCTGATCGAGCTGTCCCACGCGATCCACGCCGAACCGGAGCTCGCGTTCGCCGAGCACCGCAGTTGCGCCAAGACGCAGGCGTTGGTGGCCGAGCGTGGTTTCGAGATCACCGCCGCAGCCGGTGGGCTGGACACCGCTTTCCGCGCCGACTTCGGCAGTGGTCCGTTGGCCGTTGGCGTGTGCGCCGAGTACGACGCGCTGCCCGGCATGGGTCATGCCTGCGGGCACAACATCATCGCCGCGTCGGCGGTTGGCGCCGCGCTGGCACTGGCCGAGGTCGCCGACCAACTGGGCCTGACGGTTGCGCTGCTGGGCACACCGGCCGAGGAGTTCGGCGGTGGAAAAGTGTTGCTGCTCAACGCCGGAGTCTTCGACGACTTGGCGGTGGCGGTGATGGTGCATCCCGGGCCGGTGGACATCGCGGCCGCCCGGTCGCTGACGTTGTCTGCGGTGCGCGTGGAGTACCGCGGCCGGGAAGCTCATGCATCGGCTTCGCCGTACCTGGGTGTGAATGCCGCCGACGCCGTGACCGTCGCCCAGGTGGCCATCGGGCTGGCGCGTCAACAGCTGGCACCGGGCCAACAGGTGCACGGCATCGTCTCCGACGGCGGGCAGGCGGCAAATGTCATCCCGAGCCGAACCGAACTGCAGTACACGATGCGCGCCACCGACGCTGCGTCGCTTGCCGAACTGGAAGCCAAGGTGGGCGACTGTTTCTTGGCCGGTGCGGTGGCCACCGGTTGTGACTACACCGTCGAGGCCACCGAGCCGATTTACGACGCGCTCAAGCCCGACCGCTGGCTGGCCGGCGCCGTCCGCACCGAGATGAGGCGGCTTGGGCGCGCGCCCGTCGACGAGGTACTCGAGGTGGCGCACCCGCTGGGCAGTACCGACATGGGGAACGTCACGCAGCTTCTGCCGGGAATCCATCCGATGGTCGCCGTCGATGCCGGCGGCGCTTCCTTGCATCAGCCCGACTTCGCCGCGGCCGCGATTGGCCCGAGTGCCGACAAGGCCGTCATCGACGGCGCAATCATGTTGGCGCGCACCGTCGTTCGTCTTGCCGAGTCACCGGACGAACGCGATCGGGTGCTGGCAGCCCGTGAGGAGCGGCGCTTATGAGCCGCGCCGGCGACGATGCAGAGCCAACCGATGCGGAGGAGCGGCGCTTATGAGCCTTGCCGACAGCGCTGAATCCTGGCTGGCAGCCCACTTCGACGACTTGGTCGCGTGGCGGCGACACATCCACCGCTACCCGGAGTTGGGCCGCCAGGAGTACGCCACCACACAATTTGTCGCCGAACGGTTGGCCGACGCCGGTCTCAACCCGAAAGTGCTACCCGGTGGGACCGGGCTGACCTGCGATTTCGGTCCTGAGCAGGAGCCCCGCATCGCGTTGCGGGCCGATATGGACGCGTTACCGATGGCCGAGCGGACCGGTGCCCCGTATGAATCGACGATGCCCAACGCGGCCCATGCCTGCGGCCACGACGCGCATACCGCGATCTTGCTGGGTACCGCGCTGGCGCTGGCAGGGGTGCCTGAACTGCCGATTGCGCTGCGCCTGATCTTCCAACCCGCCGAAGAGCTGATGCCCGGCGGAGCGATCGACACGATCGCCGCCGGCGCGCTGTCCGGAGTGAGCCGGATCTTCGCCTTGCACTGCGACCCCCGGCTGGCGGTCGGCAAGATCGCGGTGAAACCGGGACCGATCACATCGGCGGCCGACATGATCGAGATCACCCTCTATTCGCCGGGCGGCCACACCTCGCGCCCACATTTGACCGCCGACCTGGTCTACGGGCTGGGCACGCTGATCACCGGATTGCCGGGTGTGCTGTCACGCCGCATTGACCCACGTAACGGCACCGTGATGGTGTGGGGCGCGGTCAATGCGGGGGTGGCCGCCAACGCGATCCCGCAGACCGGCGTGCTGGCGGGCACCATTCGCACTGCCAGCCGGGAAACCTGGCTGGATCTCGAGGACATCGTGCGTCAGACCGTGACCGCCCTGCTGTCGCCGCTGGGTATCGAGCACAGCCTGCAGTACAACCGGGGCGTGCCGCCGGTGGTCAACGAGGAAATCTCAACGCGCATCATCGCCCACGCCATCGAAGCGGTCGGCCCCGACGTGCTGACCGACACCAGGCAGTCTGGCGGCGGCGAGGATTTCTCCTGGTATTTGGAAGAAGTACCCGGCGCGATGGCGCGATTGGGCGTCTGGTCGGGCCATGGTCCGCAGCTGGACCTGCACCAGCCGACGTTCGACCTCGATGAGCGCGCGCTGGCGATCGGGGTGCGGCTGATGGCGAATATCGTGGAACAGTCCGCAGAGCAGTCCGCCGCCGCGATTTAGGTTCCCGGACCGATGTTGCGTGCCTCACGGGTGCGCAGGTTGTGCACGTAGTCGTCTGGCGCGCCGGCGATTTCCGCAGCGTCGGCCATCACGCCGATGTAGCGCGCCGACGGCAGACCGCCCTCCCAGGCGTCGACCACGTACAGCCACGCCAAGACCGGATCGGTGGTGGTATCCGACGACAAGCGTTCCACGCGGCAGCGAATCTTCTTGTGGATCCCGAGCTCGGAACCTTCCCACCGATCGAGGTTGTTCTCGTCGGCGGGCGTCATGTCGTAGAGCACGACGAACACCTTCGAGCCCGGATCCTCGACGACCGTGGCCAGCGCGCCCTCCCAGCCGATGTCCTCGCCACCGAACGTCAGGCGCCAGCCGTGCAACCAACCGGTTCCGGCCATCGGCGAATGGGGCGCGCGCTGCAGCATCTGCTCGGGATGCATATTCGACCCGTAGGCAGCGTAGAGCGGCACGGGGAAAGCTTAAACGGCTGCCGCCGGCGCGGCGGTGATCCGACAGGTTAGCTAGGTCTGATTGCCCGGCTCCTTCTCACGACGCGCTGCGGCAAGCATCGGCGCCGGGCTAGGTTAGGGGCTGTGGCGACCCGCATTGTGATCCTGGGCGGAGGACCGGCCGGTTACGAGGCGGCACTCGTCGCGGCAGCGCGCGACGCTCAGGTCACCGTCATCGACTCCGAAGGCATCGGCGGCGCGGCGGTGCTTTTCGACTGCGTGCCATCGAAGACGTTCATTGCCTCCACCGGCGTGCGCACCGAACTGCGCCGGGCGCCTCGGTTGGGCTTCGACATCGACATCGAGGACGCCAAGATCTCGTTGCCGGAGATCAACCAGCGGGTCAAGACGCTGGCCAACGCCCAGTCCGCCGACATCAATTCCGAACTGGTCAGTGCGGGTGTCGAGGTGGTCGCCGGCAGAGGTGAGCTGATCGATGCGAGTCCCGGTCTGGCAACCCACTGCGTCAAGGCGACCGCCGCCGACGGCACTACCACCAGCTACGACGCCGACGTCATCTTGATCGCCACCGGCGCCAGCCCCCGGGAGTTGCCGTCAGCGCAACCCGACGGTGAGCGGATCCTGACCTGGCGCCAGCTCTACGACCTCGACACACTGCCCGACCACCTGATCGTGGTGGGTTCCGGTGTGACCGGCGCCGAATTCGTAAACGCCTACACCGAATTGGGCGTCGACGTCACGGTGGTGGCCAGCCGTGACCGGGTGCTGCCCTACGAGGACGCCGATGCCGCCCGTGTGCTCGAGGAGTCGTTCGCTGAACGCGGCGTTCAGCTGGTCAAGAATGCGCGGGCCGAATCGGTCACCCGCACCGCGTCCGGGGTGCTGGTCAAGATGACCGATGGTCGCGAGGTTGAGGGCAGCCACGCGTTGATGACGATCGGGTCGGTGCCGAACACCAGCGGCCTGGGCCTGGAGCGGGTGGGCATCGAGCTGGGTCGTGGCAACTACCTGACCGTCGATCGGGTATCGCGGACATCGGTGCCGGGCATCTACGCCGCCGGGGACTGCACCGGTTTGCTGCTGCTGGCCTCGGTCGCCGCGATGCAGGGCCGGATCGCGATGTGGCATGCGCTGGGGGAGGCCGTCAGCCCCATCCGGCTGCGCACCGTGGCCGCGGCGGTTTTCACCCGGCCCGAGATCGCCGCGGTCGGGATCCCACAATCGGCGATCGACAACGGATCGGTGCTGGCCCGGACCATAAAGCTGCCGCTGCAGACCAACGCCCGAGCCAAGATGTCGGGCCTTCGGCAGGGCTTTGTCAAAATCTTCTGCCGCCAGTCCACCGGTGTGGTGATCGGCGGCGTCGTGGTCGCGCCGATCGCATCCGAGCTGATCCTGCCGATCGCGATGGCCGTCCAGAACCGCATCACCGTCAACCAGCTGGCCGAAACATTGTCCGTCTACCCGTCGTTGTCAGGTTCGATCACCGAGGCTGCGCGGCGGTTGATGGCGCACGACGACCTGGACTGACCCCGGGTAGCCTTGGGAGCCAGTGCCCTACTGACGAGTAACCGACAGGAGACTTGTGCCGTGAGCGACCCGATTCGCGTAACGGGGAGCGAGCAGACCCGGCCTAGTTCGTTCTTAGGACCCGAGCAACGCGCTACGGCCTGGGAGCGGCTCGGCAGCGAACAATTCGACGTCGTGGTCATCGGTGGTGGCGTGGTGGGTTCGGGGTCCGCGCTGGACGCCGCCACCCGTGGGCTGAAAGTGGCGATGGTCGAAGCGCGTGACTTTGCCTCCGGCACGTCGAGCCGGTCCTCGAAGATGTTTCACGGCGGGCTGCGCTACCTGGAGCAACTGGAATTCGGGTTGGTCCGTGAAGCACTCTTCGAGCGCGAGCTGTCGTTGACAACCTTGGCGCCGCATCTCGTCAAGCCGTTGCCATTTCTGTACCCACTGACCAAGCGGTGGTGGGAGCGGCCCTACGTCGCGGCCGGCCTCGTGCTGTACGACGAGCTTGGTGGCGCGAAATCGGTTCCGGGGCAAAGGCATTTGACGCGTGCCGGGGCGCTGCGGCTATGCCCGGGTCTGAAGCGCAGTGCGCTGATCGGCGGTGTCCGCTACTACGACACCGTCGTCGACGACGCCCGCCACACCCTGACCGTCGTGCGGACCGCCGCGCATTACGGCGCGGTGGTCCGGTCGTCGACTCAAGTGGTCTCGTTGCTGCGCGAAGGCGATCGGGTGATCGGCGTGCGGGTGCGTGACTCTGAGGATGGCGCCGTCACCGAAGTCCGCGGTCACGTCGTCGTCAACGCCACCGGGGTGTGGACCGACGAGATTCAGGCATTGTCCAAGCAACGTGGGCGATTTCAAGTGCGAGCCTCCAAAGGCGTGCACATCGTCGTGCCGCGGGACCGGATCGTCAGTGACGTGGCGATCATCCTGCGCACCGAGAAGTCGGTGATGTTCGTCATCCCCTGGGGCAACCATTGGATCATCGGGACGACCGATACCGATTGGGCACTGGACCTGGCGCATCCGGCAGCCACCAAGGCGGACATCGACTACATCCTCGGCACCGTCAACACCGTGTTGGCCACCCCGTTGACCCATGCCGACATCGACGGCGTGTACGCGGGGTTGCGGCCGCTGCTGGCGGGGGAGAGCGAGGACACGTCCACGTTGTCGCGCGAGCACGCGGTGGCCGTGCCCGCTCCCGGCTTGGTCGCCATCGCCGGCGGCAAGTACACCACTTACCGGGTGATGGCCGCCGATGCGATCGACGCCGCATCGCAATACATCCCGGCCCGCGTCGCGCAGTCGATCACCGAGAAAGTGCCCCTGCTAGGGGCCGACGGCTACTTCGCGCTGATCAACCAGACCGAGCACGTCGGTGCGCTGGAAGGACTACACCCCTACCGGGTGCGTCACCTGCTGGACCGCTACGGCTCGCTGCTCAGTGAAGTGTTGGCGCTGGCCGCCGACCGTCGCGAACTGCTCAACCCGATCACTGCGGCACCGGGCTATCTGAAGGTCGAAGCGGCGTATGCCGCCACCGCCGAGGGCGCCTTGCATTTGGAGGACATCCTGGCCCGCCGGACGCGGATCGCCATCGAATACCCGCACCGAGGCGTCGACTGCGCACGTGAGGTGGCCGACATCGTCGCGCCGGTGCTGGGCTGGACCCAGGCTGACGTTGACCGCGAGGTCGACACCTATACGGCGCGGGTGGAGGCCGAAGTGCTGTCGCAGGCCCAACCCGACGACGCGTCGGCGGATGCACTGCGGGCCAGCGCTCCCGAGGCCCGCGCGGAGATCCTCGAGCCGGTGCCCTTAAATTGAGCCGACCTTGAGGCCGGCGCCGCTCCCGCCACGCGACGGATTGGGACCGGCGCGGCTGCGGGTGCGCGGTGGACCGTTGGGCGACGAGTTGCTTACCCGGTTCGGGCCCGAGGTTGCCGCTAAGGCGATCGCCGGCGAGGTCGTCGACCAGCACGGTGCCGTGCTCGATCCCGCCAGCGTGCTGCCGGCTGGTGCCAGCGTCTACCTCTACCGGGACCTGCGCGACGAGGTGCCGGTGCCGTTCGACATCCCCGTGCTCTATCAGGACGAGGGCATCGTGGTTGTCGACAAGCCGCACTTCCTGGCCACCATGCCGCGCGGGCGCCACGTCGCCCAGACCGCGCTGGTGCGGATGCGCCGAGAACTTGGGTTACCCGAGCTGAGCCCGGCCCATCGGCTGGACCGGCTGACCGCAGGGGTGCTGCTGTTCACCGGCCGCCGCGAGCTTCGGGGGGCTTACCAGATGATGTTCGCCCGCGGCGCGGTTCACAAGACGTATCTGGCGAGGGCGGCGGCGAGCCCCCACGTGGCGTTACCGCGAGTGGTGCAGAGCCGAATCATCAAGCGCCGCGGCCACTTACAAGCGGTCGAAGAACCTGGCGAGCCGAACGCCGAGACGCTGGTGGAATCGATATCGCCGGATGGCCTCTACCGGCTGACGCCGCGCACCGGACGGACTCATCAGCTGCGAGTGCATATGGCTTCGCTCGGAATGCCGATCCACGGAGACCCGTTGTACCCCAACGTGATCAGCGTACGGGACGACGACTTCAGCCAGCCGCTGCAGTTGTTGGCGCAGCGCATCGAATTCCAGGATCCGGTGAGTGGAGCCCACCGACGGTTCGTCAGTTCGCGACGGCTTGGTCCGCCGTGCTAGCAGCGCTCGTCGCCGCGACGCATACGCGGGAGGTCTTGATCGGGCCATGCCGGGAGGGCGACATTTTCTGCCTCATCCCGGATAGCCCCCGCGGTCCGCGTAGGTGCCACGCCTTGAACGGCGGCGCGCAAAGTCTCCCATGCCCGCGCCGTCAGCGCACCGGCGTTGAGGGAGTGGAAAGTCGTCAGATTGCTGAGGCTGACGTGGTTCTGCAGTGCTAGCACCCTGGTGCCCTTCAGTAATCCGGCGAGGTCGTTGGCCGATATCCGGCTACGTCGTCGGTGTTTCCTCAGTGACTAACGCGTTGACCTGCCGTGTTCGGTGATCGGGGTCACAGGCCAGTCAGCGATGACCAACCGCTAATCGGCAATTTCTATTCCACGGTACGTGCCGGGAAACGGCCCCGCCCGGTGAGCAACATGCCGTGTCGCGAGGTTGCTCATCCTGCGCTGGCAGTTTTGCTCGACACGCCGCTGAAAAGTTACTGAACGTGTGACTAAGAGCACACCTCGGTTAGCTGAGGGATTCCGTGCGTGTGGCATCGGCGAGACTCTTCCGCTGCCGCGGCTGCGGCCAATCTTCGCCGCGCGCGGTCGTTGACGGTAGACCCCTGGTCGAAGGGTAAACAGCTTGGAAACTGAGGCTGAAATCGGGAATCCGACGATGGCCGGGCGCAATCGCTGAGGGGCGAATCTTGTTACCATGCGTCATGGCTGCGCGGCGGACAGCAGTCAGGCGGGTTGCGGCCAGCCGGCGTCGATCATCGCATCGTTCCATTTGAAGGAATTAGATTGAAATTAAAGAGATTTGGCGCCGCACTGAGCTTTTTGACCGCTGCTGCAGTGATTTTGTCGGCGTGCGGCGGTAACAACAACGGCACTGAAGGAGGCGCCGCGCGGCCGGCGAAGGTGACCTGCGGCGGGCAGTCGACTCTTAAGGCCAGTGGCTCCACCGCCCAGGAAAACGCAATGACCCGATTTGTCAAGGCGTTCGAACAAGCCTGCCCGGGCCAGTCGGTGAATTACACGCCCAATGGTTCCGGCGCTGGGATCAGCGAATTCATGGGCGGCCAAACCGATTTCGGAGGCTCGGACTCTCCGCTGAACAGGGGCGAGTACGCGAATGCGACGCAGCGGTGCGACTCGCCGGTGTGGAATCTGCCGGTGGTGTTTGGGCCCATTGCCATCGCCTACAACGTCCAAGGCATGACGTCGTTGAACCTCAACGGTCCGGTCGCGGCCCAGATCTTCAACGGCCAGATCACTATGTGGAACGATGCGGCGATCCAGCTGCTGAACTTAGGTAACAAGCTGCCGGCTGAGCCGATTCGGGTCGTTTTCCGCAGCGATGACTCCGGGACCACGGACAATTTCCAGAAGTATCTCGATACCGCTTCCGCCGGCACGTGGGGCTTTGCCGCCGGAAAGAAGTTCAACGGCGGTGTCGGCGAGGGCGCCCGCGGTAACGACGGCGCCGCCGCGGCCGTAAAGAGCACCGAGGGGGCAATCACCTATATCGAATGGTCGTTCGCCCAAGGGCAACACCTGGACATGGCCAAGATCGTCACGACGGCGGGTCCGGAACCGGTAGCGATCAGCGCGGAGACGGTGGGAAAGACGATTTCGTCCGCGTGGTTTATGAGGAAGGGCAACGACCTAGCCCTGGACACGATCTCGTTCTACCGGCCAAACAAGACCGGGTCGTACCCTATTGTGCTGGCAACGTATGAGATTGTGTGTTCGAAGTACCACGATTCCCAGGTCGGTACGGCCGTGAAGGCGTTCCTGCAAAGCGCGATCGGCGCCGGCCAGAATGACCTGACCGAACACGGATATGTCCCCATTCCGGCCGAGTTCAAGTCGCGGTTACTGACCGCGATCGACGCCATCTCGTGATCTAAGCTCTTGTTGGCCGGTAACGTCCGAAGCTCAATGTTTCAGGGTCTTTTTCCCCCTAGTCAACCCAAAGTTCCAAAAGTTTTCCCACAGTAGTCGATCTTTGGAGTCATGGAGTTCACAACCCTGCCTCCCGAAGTCACTTCGGCGCTGATCCACACGGGACCCGGTGCGGAATCGCTGATCGAGGCTTCCGAGGCGTGGCAACAGCTGGGCGCCAATCTGGAGGACTCTGCTGAAAACTATGGCGCCACATTGTCGTCGCTGGTTGAGGCGTGGCACGGTCCGTCCTCGACGGCGATGGTCCAGGCCGCCGAGCCCTATGTGAACTGGTTGCGTACCACCGCGCAACAAGTCCAGCAGATAGCGTCGTCAGCGCAGGCCGCCGCAACCGCAGTCAATTCCGTCCGCGCGGCGGTGGTTCCTCTCGGGCAGGTCAGCGCCAACCGTGCACTCCTGGCGCAGTTGTTGGCCACCAACGGGTTCGGGAGGAATCTTCCGGCTATCGCCGAAACCGAAGCCGAATACCAGAGCATGTGGGCGAACAACTCGGCGGCGATGACTCGCTACCAGGCGGCCTCGG